>DFEA01000033.1 GCA_002368575.1 Lachnospiraceae bacterium UBA3814
ATAACGAGCTGTCAAGCGCCAGGGCTCTTGCGGTGTTCGAATATCTCGTAGACAATGCGGGCCTTGACCCGGCCATGGTAAAGCATTCCGGCCGGGGCGAATATGTTCCCATAGCGGATAACTCCACACCTGAGGGAAGAGCCCAGAACAGAAGAGTAGAGATAAAGATATATCATACGCTCAGTACCTACTGATCAGGGAAGGAAGTAGTAGTAATAATGAAAAGAAATCTTATTCTGGTTATAATATGCGCCTTATCTCTGGTGAATGTGGTCCTCACCGCTGTCATGATGGTCTCCACCATGTCGGCAAACAAGAAGACGGCAAAGCTTATCAATGATATTTCCGCCGTGCTTGAGCTGGAGCTTGATCCGAATGCCTTCATTCCCAGCACCGGACCTTCTCTTGTGGACACCGAGACCTACAATATAGAGGATGAAATGGTCATTGCCCTTGCGCCGAGCGGCGACGGACAGGATCATTACGCCATGCTGTCGGTTTCCTTTTCCATTGACAAGACGGCTAAGGATTATGCCGAAATGAGGCCGCTTTTGGATGAAAACGTCAGCAAGATACGAAGCGAGATAATGAATGTTGTCGGAGGCTACACCAAGGAGGAAGCCCTGGCTGACCAGAAGGGGCTTGAGAACGCCATTCTTACGACGCTTCAGACAATGTTTGATTCAAAGTTTATTTACGAGGTATATTTCAGAGACTTTAAGTGTCAGTAAAGTGTGTGTAAATGGCAGATGTACTATCACAAAATGAGATAGACAGCCTTTTGGCTGCATTAAGCTCCGGTGAACTGGATGCGGATGATCTGGCAGAGTCTGACGAGAAAGTCGCGAAAAATTACGATTTCAAACGGCCTGCAAAGTTTTCCAAGGAGCATTTAAGGACACTGGAGATCATATTCGAGCACTACGGACGGCTTCTCTCAACGAACCTTCCCGTATATCTTCGTAAGAATATACAGGTAAATGTCATGAGCTCAGAGGCCTGTACCTTTATGGAGTTTTCAAACGCGCTTGCCAATCCCGCACTGCTTGCAATAGTTAATTTCCAGCCTCTGGGGGGCAATATCATTCTGGAGCTTGCTGCAAATCTCGGCTTTGCGATGATAGACAGGATGCTTGGGGGACAGGGCGATGCCATGGAGAAGACAAGGGACTTCTCCGAGATAGAAAGAACGATCATAGACAAGATCCTCGTGGTCTGCGTTCAGCTTTTAAGGGAACCTTGGATAAACGTCGTTGAGGTCACGCCTATCCTTGAGAGAATAGAAACCAATCCGCAGTTTGCTCAGATAATCGCGCCCTCCGAGATGATAGCTATCGTTACTCTGAATATAAAGATCGGTGATGTCGAAGGGCTTATGAACATATGTCTTCCGTATTTCACGCTCGAGAATGTGATGGACAAGCTGAACACCAAGTTCTGGTTTGCGTCAATGAAGGAGAACAGTGACGAGACTTATTATGAAAACATCGAAAGCATAATCAAAAAGGTCTCAATGCCTATTAAGGCAGTGCTTGGAAAGAGCTCCATCACCGTGAATGATTTTGTAAATCTGCAGGTAGGGGATATAATCAAGCTTAATTCCAAGATCGATACCGAAATGGACGTATATGTGGGCAATATCAAGAAGTTCAAGTCCCTGCCGGGGACATCCCGCGACGGCTATGCGGTAAGAGTTACTACAGTATTACGAGAGGAGGGGTAGCGGATGGATGGCATGCTGTCTCAGGACGAGATAAATGCCCTGCTTAACGGCATGATGGAAGGCGGAGATGACGCTGCTTCTTCAGATACCCCGGATACGGCTTCAGCCTCGGGCTCAGGCGGAGGCAGTCATCAGCCCGACGAAAGCCTTCTCACCGATATCGAGAAGGATGCCGTAGGAGAGGTCGCCAACATAAGCATGGGCACCTCTGCCACGACTCTGTATTCTCTCGTAAATCAAAAGGTCAATATTACCACACCGGTGGTAGAGCTTGCCACCTGGGATCAGATAGTAGAGGATTACGAGCGCCCCTGCGTGTTCGTAAAGATCAGATATACCGTAGGTCTTGACGGGACGAATATAATGGTCCTCAGGGAAGAGGATGTCAAGATCATAACCGACCTCATGATGGGCGGCGACGGCACCAATACCGAGGGAGAGCTTGGAGAGCTGCACCTGAGCGCCATTTCAGAGGCAATGAATCAGATGATGGGCTCAAGCGCCACCTCACTTTCCTCCATGCTCGGGAAAATGATAGATATCTCTCCGCCGGAGGCTACAAGGGTAGAGCTGGAGAACCTCGATATCGGGGATGTATCCTCCTTCCTTAACGGAACCTTTGTAAAGATAACCTTCAGGATGCAGATCGGCGAGCTTATCGACTCCAAGATCATGCAGCTTTATCCGGTGGATTTCGCGAAGGATCTGTATCATTATTTCATGGACAGTCAGGGAGGAGGCTCTTCAGAGCCCGAGCCTGCGCCCGCCGCGGCACCGCCTCCGGCACCCGCGCCCGCCCCTGCAGCGGCTCCCGAGCCGATGATGCAGCCTCAGATGGATATGTCCATGCAGCAGGGTATGGGACAGCCGATGATGGGGCAGCCCATGATGGGACAACCGATGATGGGCCAGCCCATGATGGGGCAGCCGATGATGGGGCAACCCATGATGGGACAGCCGATGATGGGTCAGCCTATGATGGGACAGCCCATGCAGGCGCCGAATCTGAATATACAGCCGGCTTCCTTCCAGGCGTTCTCAAACGATGTAAGCGCCATGCAGAGCCAGGAGAACATTTCCCTGATAAAGGATGTTCCTCTGGAGGTTACGGTGGAGCTTGGAAGGACAAACAAGTCGATAAGCGATATACTGGATTTCGCACCCGGAACCATTATAGAGCTTGACAGGATCGCCGGTGAACCGGTGGATGTCCTTGTGAACGGAAAGATGGTGGCAAGAGGAGAGGTAGTCGTCATCGAGGAGAATTTCGGTGTAAGGGTCACCGAGATCATTAATTAGGTTGTAGGAGGGAAGTCCTTCTTACGATAGAAAAAAACCAGAGTTTATCAATGTGGTTTAAAAGACAGGAGAGTAAAAAATGGCAAAAAATATTTTAATCAGCGACGATGCAGCTTTCATGAGAATGATGATCAAGGATATTCTCACGAAAAACGGATATAATGTTGTCGGTGAGGCAGAGAACGGGGCCAAGGCAGTTGAGAAGTATAATGAGCTTAAACCCGATCTGGTTCTTATGGATATTACAATGCCTGAAATGGACGGGATACAGGCCTTAAAGAAGATCAAGGAGGGTGATCCCGGAGCTATGGTCATCATGTGCTCCGCAATGGGACAGCAGGCCATGGTTATCGAGTCTATCCAGGCCGGTGCAAAGGATTTCATCGTTAAGCCCTTCCAGGCCGATCGTGTAATAGAAGCAGTCAAAAAGGTAATAGGCTGATAATGCCATGCTGCTTGCCCAGACATCGCGGATAGACAGTGTAGCTCAGTTTGTGACTGTGCTGCTTGCTTTTGTCTTTGTCCTCGTCATAACCCTTTTAGGAACAAGGCTTATCGGAAATTACCAGAAGAAGCAGTCCTTTTCGGGCAGCTTTGAATCAATAGAGGGCTTTCGGATAGCGAATAACAAGTATCTTCAGCTGGTGAGGATAGGCAAAAGATATTTTGTGCTTGCGGTCGGCAAGGAAGAGGTCAGTGTTGTCACGGAGATCAGCGAGGGTGAGCTTGAGCTTTCGGATAAAAACGGAGAGCTTCCGGGAAGCTTCGGAAGGATCTTAGGACGAAGCAGGGAAAGCTCACGGGAGACTTCGATCCCGAAGGCTCTGCGGGCTGATGCAGTTGGATCCCCGGCTGAGAACTCCGGGGAAAGGCTTAATGATGAGGGCATTGGATCGGATGGAAAAATGTAGTATGGCGGCCCGGGGCAGATGGAGGGCTTTGCTCTGCGTACTGATGATCGCGCTGCTTTTCCTGCCGGGGCCTTATGAAGCCTTTGCCGCAGAGTCTGCTTATAATGACATAGGCATTATCGACGAAGATGATATAAACGAAAATAATACAGTGGTAAACAGACCCGGATCAGCAGAGAATGCAGAGGATCTGAAGGAGCTTAACGTTTCCAACGATCTGACTGTGACTTACAGGGACGGACAGGGGAATCTGTCAGGGACGCTGCGTATTCTTATAACGCTTACCCTAATCTCTCTCGCACCTACCATCGTCATTATGATGACGTCGTTCTCGAGGATTCTGATCGTATTACACTTTGTCAGAACGGCGCTAGGCACGCAGACTGCACCACCCAATCAGGTGCTGGTAGGTTTGTCTTTGTTTCTGACTTTTTTTATTATGAATCCGGTCATCACCGAGATAAACGAAACGGCCGTAAAGCCCTTTGAGGCAGGGGAGATGGAGCAGGAGGAGTTTATAGAAACGGCGCTTAAGCCTCTGCGGGAGTTTATGTACGGACAGACCCAGAAAAAGGATGTGCGTATGTTCCTTGACATAGAAGGGATAGAGTCCGTGGACAGGGTTGAGGACATACCCACGAGGGTCCTGGTCCCCTCCTTTATGATAAGTGAGCTGAGGACCGCATTTATAATAGGCTTCCTGATCTACATACCGTTCATAGTGATAGATATGGTGGTGGCCTCGACTCTTATGTCGATGGGTATGATGATGCTTCCGCCGACGACCATCTCGATGCCCTTCAAGATCCTGCTTTTTGTACTGGCGGATGGCTGGAACCTTGTTATAGTTAATCTTGTTAAAACGTTCTATTATTAGGAGGAAGGCTATGACTGTCGAAACAGTAGTTGACATAACACGGCAGACCTTTTATATCATAGTACTCTGCTCCGCCCCGATGCTGCTCATATCCCTGGTAATCGGGCTTATTGTGAGTATATTCCAGACCGTGACCTCGATCCAGGAGCAGACCCTGACCTTTGTTCCCAAGTTTATAGGAATATTTCTGATAATCATGCTGCTAGGCCAGTGGATAGCGAATAATATCACGGGGTTTATGGAAGAACTGTGGGGCAATTTTGCGATATATGTCAAATGATGGCAGGTAGGGCCTGATGTTTGATTATTCCTTTTCCTTTGAGGATATGGAGATTTTTCTCCTGATCGTTGTAAGAATGGCGTCCTTTGTGGTCACAGCGCCCTTCTTTTCGATCAATAATGTACCAAGAAGATTCAAGGCGGGCTTTTCGATCTTCATGGCCATGATCATCTATGCGGTAATGCCGGTACATACGCCGCTTTCTTATAATACGGTGTACGGCTATGCGGCTTTGGTGCTTCTTGAGGCAATGACCGGGCTCATTCTGGGAATCGGGGCAAATCTCATTGAATCCACGGTCCATTTTGCCGGAAAGCTTGCGGATATGGAGATAGGGCTGTCAATGGTGCAGGTTATGGATCCCGCCACCAGGCAGATGACCGGCTTTACGGGGATCATGTACCAGTATATCGTCAGCCTTATGATGATAATCAGCGGCATGCACCATTATTTCATCCGCGCGATGGCAGAGACCTACAGGCTGATACCCTTGGGAGGCGCGGTATTTGATTCGGAGGACATCACTCTTTCCATCATCATTTTCCTGAGGGATTATATGAATATTGCCTTCAGGCTGTGTCTTCCGGTTGTGGTCGCTATCATGCTCGTAAATGTCGTGCTCGGGATACTTGCCAAGTCCGCGCCGCAGATCAATATGTTTTCGGTGGGTGTTCAGATAAAGATATTTGCCGGCTTTGCGATCCTGTTTATCACAGTATCCACCCTCCCCAATATGGCCGATTACATATTCCGTGAAATGCGTCTGATGATGACGACCTTCACCGAGATCATGGGCGGGTCCTGACCTTTGGCGGAAGGGCCTTAAGGTAAGATGCTTCATACCTGACCGGCGGGTCGGATGAAAGCTTAAAGAGCGGCCCATACCTGATACCGGGGGACAGAGGATGAGAGAGGAGTACGGAGGATTTATATTTAATACAGAGCTTTTTGAGCTTGATCTTCAGTTCTTTGCAAAGGAAGGTCCCGGCGGCGAAAAAACCGAAGCGCCTACCGAAAAAAAGAAGACGGATACCCGAAAAGAGGGTAACGTTGCAAAGAGCAAGGAGATCAATACCGCGGTAAGCCTTCTTCTCATGTTCGTAGCGATGAGGATCTACTGCGGGACCCTGGGAATACACTTTATTGAGACCTTCACCTCGGTATACGGGCAGATGGCGGACATTTCCACCTTTACGGGAGGTGAGATCCCAAAGCTCTTTGTCAGAAAGCTCTATATGTCGGTGCTCTTAAATGTGCTTATTTACCTTGCGCCGTTCCTGATAGTGGCCTTTGTCGCCAATTTCATTATGGATCTTATACAGGTAAAATGGAAGCCTACCACCAAGCCTCTTAAACCGAAGCTGAGCAAGCTCAATCCCATAAGCGGGTTTAAGAGGATATTCTCCAAGGAGAAGCTGTTTGATCTTTTAAAATCTCTTCTGAAGCTGGTCATCATAGGAGGCGTTGTATATTCAACGATAAAGGATCAGCTTGCCACCATATTCCTGCTCTATGATATGCCTGTCATGCAGGGGATACAGTTCTTCGGAACAGTGGTGATAGATATGGGGATCAAGGTAAGCGCCATATATCTCGTCCTGGGCTTTGCCGACTATGCTTATCAGAAGCATAAGTTCAACGAGGACATCAAGATGACAAAGCAGGAGATCAAGGATGAGATGAAGAATGCCGAGGGAGATCCCCAGATCAAGGGGAAGCAGAAGCAGAGGATGATGGAGGCCTCCAGAAGGCGTATGATGCAGGCTGTTCCCAAGGCTGATGTAGTTATCACAAACCCCACACATTTTGCGGTGGCGCTTAAATATGAACCTGAGGTCATGCCGGCCCCTTATGTGGTCGCCAAGGGTGAGGATATCCTTGCGGCAAGGATAAAGGAGGAGGCAGCGGCCAATAATATAGATATAGTTGAGAACAAGCCTCTTGCCAGGATGCTCTACTATAATGTCGAGCTGGGTGCGGCCATCCCGCCGGAGCTCTATCAGACCGTAGCCGACATCCTTGCCGTGATCTACAACAGGAAGAGTGCGTAGACTCTGAGCTTTATAAACGCTCACAGCTGCAATGCCATTATATCTGTGAACGTTTATAAAGCTCAGAGGGACAAAAACATCTCGACCGGACTAAAACGCCTGAATCCGGAAATAACGAGAGATCTTTTTGTCAATAATGAATTTGCGGGAGCAAATTCTATCCTCGCATTGTGGAAGACGTACGATCACATAATCATGATGCTCCGAAGACTGTGAACGTATGTAAAACGCTGAGGGTACCGAATGAACGTAGCAGGAATGAAAATCGGGAAGGCTGATCTGGGAATAGCACTGTATCTTCTCTGTGCTTTTATTTTCCTGATCATCCCAATGAATGAAACTCTCCTCGATGTCTGCCTTACGGTAGACATGGGTATTTCGTTCGCGATTCTTTTCAATGCCATGTTCTGCAAGGAAGTACTGGATATGAGCAACTTCCCGACGATCCTTCTGTTTTCCACGATGTTTCGTATATCACTGAACGTTTCCTCTACCCGTCTTATCCTCACAAAGGGAGACGCCGGGAACGTGGTGAATACCTTCGGAAATTTCGTCGGCGGCGGAGATCTTGTTATCGGGATCATCATATATATCATCCTTCTCATCGTTCAGTTCATGGTTATCAACAAGGGTACCGAGCGTATTGCGGAGGTATCCGCAAGATTCACCCTGGACGCGATGCCCGGTAAGCAGATGGCCATTGACGCAGACCTTAATACCGGCGCCATAGACGATGCGGAGGCCAAGAGAAGAAGGGACAAGATACAGGACGAGGCCAGCTTCTTCGGAGCCATGGACGGTGCCACCAAGTATGTTAAGGGAGATTCCACCGCGGGCCTCATAATCACCTTTGTAAACGTTATCGGCGGTATTGCCACCGGAATGCTCAATATGGGGCTCTCTATAGGCGAGGCCGTTCAGAAGTATTCGATCCTTACCATAGGAGACGGGCTGATAAGCCAGATACCCTCGCTTCTCATAGCTCTTTCGACAGGTATCCTTATCACAAAGGGCAGCATGAAGGAGGAGCTTGGAGGCGCCATAGTAAGGCAGATATTCGGGCTTCCGAAGGCGCTTTATTTTGTCGGGACGGTGCTCTGCTTCCTTGGGATAGCCACCCCCCTAAATGCGGTGATCTTTCTTGCCATAGGCTTTATCTTCATCATCGCCGGAAGATATATGTCGGGACTTGTTGAAGAGGCAGGGGTCGAGGAGAAGGTGGATGAAACCGAGACCGAGGCCGAGGAGGTCAGAAAGCCGGAGAATGTCACCGCGCTCTTACAGGTTGATCCGATAGAGCTGGAATTCGGCTACGGAATCATTCCTCTTGCCGATGTGAACCAGGGAGGAGATCTGCTTGACAGAGTGGTAATGATCAGAAGACAGATTGCTCTGGAGCTTGGTACGGTGGTTCCCATCATAAGGCTGAGGGATAACATACAGCTGAATCCCAACCAGTATATAATCAAGATAAAGGGCATTCAGGTGAGCGAGGGAGAGATACTTTTCGATCACTATATGGCCATGAATCCGGGATTTGTCGAGGAGGAGATCTCAGGTATTCCCACCTTTGAGCCTTCCTTCCATCTGCCTGCCATATGGATAACGGAATCGCAGAGGGAGCGGGCGGAGAGCTTGGGCTACACCGTCGTCGATCCTCCCAGCATCATCGCCACCCATCTGACGGAGATAGTCAGGCAGCATATAGCGGAGCTGCTGTCGCGTCAGGATGTACAGAACCTTATCAATAATGTCAGGGAGAGCAATCCTACCGTTGTTGATGAGCTCACGCCAAAGCTCCTTGGCATAGGAGAGATACAGAAGGTATTGCAGAATCTGCTTAAGGAGAGCATTTCCATAAGAGATCTGATTACTATATTCGAGACGCTGGCCGATCATGCGGTCACCACCAGGGACACGGATGTTCTTACGGAATATGTCCGTCAGGCGCTTAAGCGGGCCATCTCCGCGAAATTCTTCCCGGCAGGGGATGTGACCAGCGTGGTTACCCTTGACCCTAAGATCGAGCAGGAGATAATGGCCAGTGTAAAGCAGACAGAGCAGGGAGCCTATCTTACCCTTGATCCCGAAAGGATAAGGGCGATAATGAAGTCGGTGGAGAATGAGATCGCAAAGCTTGAGAACCTGGGCAAGAATCCGATAATCATCACCTCGCCGATAGTAAGGATGTACTTTAAGAGGCTTACGGAGGATTATTTCAAGGATCTGATAGTCGTATCATATAACGAAGTGGACAGCGATATAAATCTCCAGTCTGTAGGAATGGTGGCTGCCTGAACGGAAGCGGGATATTTTAATGATAATAAAGAAATTCCAGGGAAAAACCGAGGATGAGGCTGTTTCTCTCGCAAAGAAGGAGCTTGGAAACGGCGTCGTCATAATGAATGTCAGGAATGCCAGGAAAAAGGGCTTTCTGAGCATCTTCAGGAGATCCATGGTGGAGGTGACCGTCGCCCTTGAGGAGGAGCAGGAAAAGCCCGTATTCAGGCCTAAGACCGTACAGCCTCCGAGGAAGAAGCCCCTTTATGACAACCCGAACATAATAAAGGAGCCTGAGGAGCGGGAGCCTGAAAAGGAAAGGATCGGCGGCAATGACAGGCTTTTGGAGGAAAAGCTCGACAGCCTGCAGTCCTTTATAGAAAAGCAGCTCTCCAGGGAGGAAAGCGCTGATCGCCCCGACGATGCCGGCGCTCTAAGCCCTGTGCTTGAGCTTATAAGGAACACTCTGCTTGAAAACGAGGTGGGCGAGCAATACGCGGATGAAATGATAGAGGAGGTAAAGAAGGTGGCCGACAGCGATGCTTCTATAGATTTCCTCCTTGCGAACGTCTATCAGAAGATGATCTTACAGTTCGGACAGCCAAAGACCATCTACCCCGCGGCCGCGGGAGTGAAGGTCATCTTCTTTATCGGGCCTACCGGTGTCGGAAAGACCACGACGATAGCCAAGATCGCTTCGATCCTGACCGTGAACGACAAAAAGAAGATAGCTCTTCTTACGGCGGATACCTACAGGGTGGGCGCGGCCGAGCAGCTTCGGACCTATGCGGGCATTCTTGAGGTGCCCTTCAGGGTGATATATACTGTGGAGGAAATGGAGACTGCCTTAAGGGATTTTAAGAAGCTTGATTATATCCTTGTGGATACCGCGGGCCATTCCCATCATAATGAGGAGCTTAAGAGGAGCGTCAGTCAGTTCATAGGCTGCGTCGATGAAGAGACCGAGAAGGACATTTATCTTGTCCTGTCGGCAACCACAAAATACAGGGATCTTATAAGCATTACGGATGCCTATTCAGAGTTTACAGGCTATAAGCTTATATTCACAAAGCTGGATGAGACCGTATCCTGCGGAAACCTGTTCAATATCAGGAAGCATACGGGGGCGGATATGTCCTATATAACCTGCGGACAGAGCGTCCCGGATGATATAGAGCCGTTTTCACCGCAGACTACTGTGAAGCAACTGTTAGGGGGCAGATGAAATGGACCAGGCACAACAGTTGAGGAATATAATCAAAAGAGGCGAGCAGCCCAGGCCTGTGGCAAGAGTGATCACCGTTACCAGCGGGAAGGGCGGCGTAGGAAAGTCGAATGTTTCGATAAATCTGGCGGTACAGCTGAAAAAGCTTGGACACAGGGTGATAATATTTGATGCGGATTTCGGTTTGGCAAATATAGAGGTAATGTTCGGGGCTGTTCCCAGGCATAATCTTTCTGATCTTATCTATCAGGGAAAGAACATCCGTGAGATAATAACCATGGGGCCGATGGAGATAGGTTTTATTTCCGGAGGCTCAGGGATAGCGGGTCTTTCCAATCTTGGGAGGGACTATATAAATTATCTGGTGCAGAATCTTGCGGAGCTTGATTCAATAGCAGATGTTATCATTATCGATACGGGGGCGGGAATATCCGACGCGGTCCTTGAATTCCTTGTGGCAAGCGGCGAGGTGCTCCTTGTTATGACTCCGGAGCCGACCTCACTTACGGATTCCTATTCCCTGCTAAAGGCCTTAAACCGTCATCCGAGGTACAATAAGGAGATGACTCAGATTAAGGTCGTTGCCAACAAGGTGTCCGGGGAGGAGGAGGGGCGCCAGATCTTCGGCAAGCTGAATGCTGTGGTGAGCAGATACTTAAGGCTCCCTCTTCAGTATCTGGGCTATGTTCCGGAGGATCCGCAGCTTATGAAGGCGGTAATGCAGCAGACCCCGATATCGATAGAAAATCCCAGGGCAAGATCATCCCTTGCCTTTGAGGTGCTTGCCCAGACACTGACAGGAAAGGAGCAGGCGGGTTCATATACCAGACACGGGATGGCAGGCTTTTTTGCAAATATGGTGAGAGGCAGGAAATTTTCGTAGTACGGAAGTGTATGCAGCAGTTCGCCTGAGTGTAAACTGTTGCAAAGGGATCAGGCTTAGACGGGGGTTTTTATGGCATTTAAAAAGGCTAAGGCAGAGCCGATGCTTTCTAAGTATATAAAGGAAGGCGATAAGGTAGACATCGAGAGCATAGTGAGAGCCGGAAAGGATTCCGAGAAGAGACAGTACAGGACAATGGTCTATGATATCGTATCGGAGGATCAGATAAGGATAGCGATGCCGATGGAGCAGGGAAAGGTCATCCTGCTTCCGGTAGATGCCGAGTATAACCTGTGCTTTTACACAAAAAACGGTCTTTATCAGTGTATTGCGAAGGTTCTCGAAAGAAATAAGAACGGCAATGTTTTTTCGCTTCTCATGGAGCTTGTGACCGATCTGTCAAAATATCAGAGAAGGGAATACTACAGGCTCAATACCGTCCTTGAGATGAAGGCAAGCAAGGTCGCCGACGAGGTGGATATGCTGTCTACCGAGGAGGTCGAGATAATAGATACGGATATTACCTTTGACAACGGTGTGATGGTGGATATTTCCGGAGGAGGAGCGAGGTTTATCTCCAGGACGCAGTATCCTGTGGGATCTGAGGTGCTGTTTAAGTTCAAGCTTTTCGTGAGCGGGAAGATCAATGAATATACCCTTCACGGAAGGGTACTGTTTTCACAGCCCTTAAAGAACAATCCGGGAGCATACGAGCACAGGATGCAGTTCATCCGGATTCCTAAGGATGACAGGGAAAGCATCATAAGATATATATTCGAGGAAGAAAGAAAAATCAGACGTAGGGAAAAGGGATAAGCAGGAATGAAGAAAAAAATATTGATAATCGACGACTCTGCACTCATGAGAAGGGTATTATGTGATATAATCAATTCCGACGATCGATTCGAAGTCGTTGATATGGCTAAGGATGGGGCGGAGGGCTTCAAGCTCCTTACCGCCCACAAATATGACGGTGTGGTCCTTGATGTATACATGCCGAAGATGACCGGTCTGGATATGCTCAGGGAGATGCAGAAGAGCAAGGTCTATGCCAATGTGCTGATGGCAAGCACCACTACAGGCGAGGGCGCCAGAGAGACCATCGAAGCCCTTGACCTGGGGGCGGTGGATTTCATCAAAAAGCCCGAGAATGTGGCAAACGCCAGGCATGCGGATTTTAAGACTCATTTCCTTAATACGCTCTATGCTGTCACTCAGGCACGTTCCTCGCATATGCAGACGGCCGGGCGTTATACCTCCGGAAGGGCATCCACCTTTACCCAAAGGTTCGATGTTAATATCCACACCAGGCAATCGGGGGCGGACCGGCTGTCCGCACAGTCCACCTCTGCCGTAAAGATGGCCACGGAGGCAAGAAAACACCTTTCGGATATAACTGACGGAAAGGTCGGGAAGAGGGAGGATGTTTCAAGGCTGGTCCACGACATACCTTCAAGGATGGGTAAGAAAATAGTCGCTATCGCAAGCTCTACCGGCGGACCCAGAGCGCTTCAGGCTGTCATACCGAAGCTTCCGAAGAATTTAAAGGCTCCGGTGCTCCTTGTACAGCATATGCCGAAGGGCTTTACTAAATCTCTTGCCGAAAGGCTCTCATCGCTGGGAGAGATCCCGGTCACCGAGGCCGTTGACGGAGAGGTGCTTAAGGTGGGTCATGTCTATATAGCTCAGGGAGGCCTTCACATGAATGCCGATCACAAGGGCGGGGATACCTACGTTATAAGGTATTCGGACGAGCCTACCAGGGAAGGGGTCAAGCCCTGCGCGAACTATATGTATGAGTCGCTTGCCACGTCCAGATTCGATGAGATAGTCTGTGTAGTACTGACCGGCATGGGCAGTGACGGCACCGCCGGTATTTTGAACCTTAAGAAAAAGAAGAACGTCCGGGTGATCGCACAGGATGAAGAGACCAGCACCGTTTACGGGATGCCCAAGTCTGTAGCTCTTGCCGGTGTGGTAAACGAGGTTGTTCCTCTGGATTCGATCGCAGATCATATTATTAAGAACGTGGGGGTTTACTAGCATGGATGTTAACCAGTATTTGGAAATCTTTCTTGACGAAACAGCCGAGCACTTGCAGAACCTGAGCGACCAGCTCATGATCCTTGAGAATGAGCCCGAGAACGAGGATACGATAAATGAGATCTTCAGGGCGGCTCACTCCTTAAAGGGCATGGCCGGGACCATGGGCTATAAGAGGATGCAGAATCTTACCCATGATATGGAGAATGTGTTCACCGAGATCAGAGCAGGGAACATGAAGGTCACCTCAAGGCTCATTGACGTACTGTTCCAGACACTCGACGCTCTGGAGGAGTATAAGGACACTATCCAGGCGACCTCTGACGAGGGTACGAACGATAATGCCGCTATCATCAAGGAGCTGCAGACTATTCTTGACGAGGGCTTAGGCAAGGCACCCGCAAAGGAGGACGCTCCCGCGGAAAAATCTCAGGGCGAGGAGAAGTCCGAAGAGGGCGGCGATAAAAAATGGGAAGAGATAAAGCTTAACGAGGAGCAGATAAATGCCGTCAGGGAGGCTGACGAGAAGGGACTGAATGTATTCGGCTGCACCGTTACGATTCAGGACTCCTGTGTATTAAAGGCCGCCAGGGCATTCCTTGTATTTAAGGCGATAGAGGATCTGGGAGAGGTGATAGAATCACTGCCTTCATCCCAGGATATAGAGGATGAGAAGTTTGACTTTGATTTCTGCATGATAGTCACCTCCGGCGAGGACTTTGACAAGGTCGAGGAGGCGGTACTCAGCGTTTCCGAGATAGAAAAGGTCACGGGCGAAAAGCTTGACATAAACAGCTTCCTTAACAGAGACAGCGAAGGCGGAAAGGAAGAGGAAAAGAAGGCGGAGTCAAAGGAGGATAAGGAAGAGGACGAAAAGAGCATCGAGGAGACAAAGCCCGCTGTTGCGGCAGCTTCTCCCGCGCCTGCCGCGGGCGCAAACCAGCAGCAGGCCAAGAAGCCCGGTGCCGGAAAGCCCGTAGTGAACCGTACCGTAAGGGTAGATATAGAGAAGCTCGATGTGCTGATGAATCTTGTCAGCGAGCTTATCATCGCAAAGAACAGTATCGTTTCCGTTGCTTCCGGGGACAATACCAACAACTCGGCTCTTAATGAGCAGATCGGATATCTTGAAAATGTCACCACCAACCTTCACGAGTCCATCATGAAGGTTCGAATGGTTCCGATCGAAACGGTCGTAAACAGATTCCCCAAGATGGTAAGGGATCTTTCAAAGAAGCTGAACAAGAAGATGAACCTGTATATGTCAGGTGAGGATACAGAGCTTGACAGAACGGTCGTAGATGAGCTCGGCGATCCCCTGATGCATCTCCTTCGTAATTCGGCGGACCACGGTCTTGAGACTGCTGAGATCCGTCTGCAGAGAGGAAAGCCTGAAGCGGGCTCCATCTTCTTAGATGCATATCAGGAAGGCAATAACGTTCATATAGAAGTAAGGGATGACGGTAACGGAATCGATGTTGAGGCGGTAAGACAGAAGGCTATCGAGAGAGGGACCGTTACGCCGGAGCAGGCTGCGCTGCTTTCCGATAAGGAAGTCATCGACATGCTCTTCCAGCCCAGCTTCTCAACGGCCAAGGTTGTCACCGATGTTTCCGGACGAGGCGTCGGACTGGATGTCGTAAAATCAAAGATCGAGGCTCTTGGCGGAGACGTTACGGTAAAGACAAAGCTGGGAGAGGGGACTACCTTCTCTGTGAGACTGCCCCTGACACTTGCTATCATCCAGGCTCTGATGGTGGTCGTAAGCGATGAAAAATATGCCATAGCCCTCGGCTCCATTGATACCATTGAAAGCGTCAATAAGTCTGATGTCAAGTATGTGGAGGCCAAGGAGGTCATTACCCTCAGAGAGAATGTTATCCCGATAATCAGGCTGAGACCGGTCCTGGGGATCGAGGAAGAGGAAGGCTCGGATACCAGAGAGGATATGATCGTTGTCGTGGTCAAGAAGGGTGATCAGCTTGCGGGCCTTGTGGTGGATGACCTGATCGGGCAGCAGGAGGTGGTCATCAAATCTCTTGGTAAATATATAAACTGCTCAAGTCGTGTGATATCCGGTGCCACCATTCTCGGCGACGGCGAGGTTGCGCTTATACTTGATGCAAATATTCTTATTTAAAAGGAAATGATCGGAACGAACTGAAGTTCGTTCCTAAGCGCACGGACCAATTCGATATTTGCTGCGCAAATGTCGAATAAGCCTGTAGACGGACCGGCGCAGAGAAAGGAGAATGATATGGATACTTCATTGGCTCTTAACACCGAAACAACGGTGGAAACGATACAGTTTATAGTTATTTCCATAGGAGGAGAGCAATACGGGATCGATATAAAGTATGTTGATAATATAATCCGCATGACCAAGATCACCAGAGTCCCGGATGTTCAGCATTATTTTGAGGGAGTCATAAATTTGAGAGGTGAGGTTGTACCGGTAATGAGCCTGAGAAAGAAGGCGGATCTTCCCGTGATCGACCTTACCGATGAGAGCAGGATAGTGATCATAAAGCTTGAGAACAATGCCCCGGTAGGGATCATAGTCGATTCGGTAAAGGAGGTCGTTACCCTTCCCACGAACAGCATAGAATCGGCCAATAAGAACTCCAAAAAGACACAGGTCACCTTCTTAAGCGGTATCGGTAAATTTGACAACAGACTTATTTCGCTGCTGGATCTGAACGCCGTACTGGCGGAGGATGCTGTGTAAGTGACCGGATCGGCGCGAACTAAAGTTCGCACCTAAGCACACGGACCAATTCGATATTTGCTGCGCAAATGTCGAATAAGCCTGTAAACAGGCCGGTGCGGAAAGGAAATGATCGGTTCGATAAATCGAACCGATCGGAACGAACTGAAGTTCGTTCCTAAGCGCACGGTCCGTAAGCGGACCGGCGCAGAAAAGAAAGAGGTGGATAAATGGCAAAAATTGACTTGAACAATATGGATGATTCTTTCTTCGATGTCCTTAAGGAACTTGGAAATATTGGGGCAGGGAATGCCACGACCGCATTGTCGCAGATGCTCAGCATGAGGATAGATATGAAGGTGCCAAAGGCTGAGCTGCTTGCCTTCCACGAGATAGGCGATGCCATGGGCGGAGAGGATCAGATAATGGCAGGAATAGATCTTCTCATAGAGGGTGACATCGAGGGAAGCATTATGTTCCTTGTGGAGCTTGAGGCTGCAAAAAAGCTTATCTCCATTGCCATGGGAGGAATGCCGGTCGAGGACAAGCCGGAGGGAGAGCCTCCCTTTAACGAGATGGAGCAGTCGGTCCTTATGGAATTCGGAAATATCATTGCCGGCGCCTATCTTAACAGCCTTTCAACACTGACGAACTTAAAGATAGTTCCCACTCCTCCCGCACTGTGCGTGGATATGCTTAATTCCATCATGTCATTCCCCGCAATAGAGTTCGCGGAGCTGGGCGACAAGATGCTTCTTATAGATACAAAGTTTTCGGATGATCTGGATCTTAACGGATATTTTATCCTGGTCCCGACACTGGAGGCATATGAAAAAATACTCACTTCATTAGGGATGTAAATAAATGGGACAGATGATTAAAGTTGGTATGGCGGACTTAAAGCTGTGCAAGGCTCCGGATAAGATCACTACTCTGGGGCTTGGTTCATGTGTGGGTATCGCCATCAGGGATCCGCAGACCAAGGTAGGAGGTCTTGCACATATAATGCTCCCGGACAGTACTCAGATCGCAAGTAATTCGGTAAAGGCGAAGTTTGCGGATACCGGAGTGAAGGAGCTTGTGGATATTATGGTGAAAAACGGTGCCGGCAGAAGCAGGATGGTCGCCAAGATAGCCGGCGGAGCAAAGATGTTTGCCTTCAACAGCAAGAATGAGATGATGTCCGTGGGAGACAGAAATGTTGAAGCGGTAAAAAAGGCTCTCGGGGCGCTTAAGATACCTATCCTGGCCCAGGATACAGGTGACAGCTACGGGCGCACGGTGGAGTTTGACCCGGCCACCGGCGACTTTCTTATAAAGGCAGTCGGGAGAGGTCAGAAGACAATATAAGGAAGCAGCCCGCCTTAAAGACAATACGCGTATATGAATACCAGAAAAGTACCGCTTACGGTCATGCTCCTCGGGGCTTTGGTCACTTCAGTCGTTACATATATCAATAATTATACATTAAGTGAAATGTTAGTTGCTCTGTTCATTTCACTTGTTGTATTTTTAATTTTAGGCCTGATCGTTAGCGCTGTTTTAAACAGATTTGTTCCTCCTCCCGAGGAAGAGGAGCAGGATGGAGAAGTCATAGAGAAGGATTCCGGTGAGGCCGATGACTCAGATCAGGAGGGTGAAGCGTCAGACTCTGATACCGGGGTTTTTGAAAAGACCGAGGCAGAGCCCTGACCGGAAACAGGCTGATACTGTATTGGAGCTTAAATGGACGATTCCATGAGACAGAAGCTGTGGAGCGATTACGCTGCTAATCCTTCACAGGAGCTAAGGGAAAAAATAATACTGGAATATGCTCCCCTCGTTAAGGTCGTCGCGGGTCGTCTTGCCATGTACCTCGGTTACAACGTGGAATATGACGATCTCGTGAGCTATGGTATTTTCGGGCTTATAGATGCCATAGACAAATTTGACCCCGCAAAGGACGTAAAGTTTGAGACCTACGCAAGCCTCAGGATAAGAGGCTCGATCCTAGACCAGATCAGAAAAATGGACTGGATACCCAGGACCGTGCGCAAGAGGCAGAGGGATATTTCGGCCGCCATTAAGGATATAGAGGCAAACACCGGAAGAGGTGCGACCGATGAAGAGATAGCCGGTAAGCTTGGGATAAGCGTGGATGAGTACGACAGCTGGCAGTCTCAGATGAAGGTCACCAACCTTGTTTCTCTGGATGAGTTCATTGAACAGGGAGGCGGGGATGTAAACATAATAGATGACCACGGAATGACCTTCAGATATGAGCTTCCGGAGGAGGCCGTAGAGAAGGAGGAGCTGAAAAAGGTCCTGGGGGAGGCACTTTTATTGCTTACCGAAAAGGAACAGAGGGTCATCCAGCTGTATTATTACGAGGATCTCACACTTAAGGAGATCAGCAATATCCTGGAGGTATCGGAATCCAGGGTATCACAGCTGCACACTAAGGCTCTTAATAAGATGAAGGGGAAAATGGGACCTTACATGGGTATCATTGCGGGCTCTATGTGAAAGAGAGGGCTTTACAGGACCGTCTCAGGAGGAGAGAATGGGAAAGAACGGGTATTTCAGGATAAGGCTTACAGGCTCGGGCAGATTTGTGGAGATATTCCCTCCCGAAAAAGACGGTGAAGCGGTAGACGTTAATGAGCTTAAGGAGTATCTTTCCGCAAGAAACTATCCTGTGGATGTCGTAAAGCTTAAATCGACCATAGACAGCGCGAAGGATGAGATGAAGGTCGCTAAGCTGGACACCTCAAAGGGCTATCCCGAGGGGGAGGCGATGGAGCTTACGGTCTCGGATGATCTCATGAAGGCGTATGCAAGGTTCTATGCACCTTCCGAGGGTGGAAACGAGCTTACTGAGGCCGAGATAATAAACGATCTCAAAGTAAAGGGCATAGTGTTCGGCGTTATGACCGATACCATCGCGTCCTATATAGCAAACAGGGATTACTGCAGGACCCTTCTGGTTGCGCAGGGTGAGGAGGTTAAGCAGGGTGTGAACGGGTCGATCGAATATCTGTTCAACACCAAGCCCGATACGAAGCCTGCTCTTAATCCGGACGGAACGGTTGATTTCAGGAACCTGAACGTTCTGAATCCCTGTACCGAGGGCCAGGTCCTTGCAAGGCTCATTCCTCCCGTATACGGGGAAGACGGCACCGATATCTATGGAAAGAGCGTAAAGCCGAGGGATGTTTATACCCCCTCCTTCAAGTCGGGCAACAGTACTGAGATAAGCGAGGACGGACTGGAGCTTAGGTCTCTTGTAAACGGAAACGTCACCCTGGTGGAGGACACGGTATTCGTTAAGGATGTCTACGATGTTGAGGATGTCGGGACCGCCACGGGAAATATAGATTATAAAGGAGATGTCCGTGTAAAGGGCAGCGTCGGAAGCGGCTTTTCGGTAAAGGCCTCGGGCACCGTAGAGGTACAGGGCGTTGTAGAAGGCTCCTATATCGAGGCGGGAGAGGATATCGTCATAGGCCGCGGCATGAACGGCATGGGAAAGGGAGAGCTTAAGGCAGGCAGGAACATCATTGCCAAGTTCTTTGAGAACGCAAGGGTCACCGCCGGTGGCTTTGTGCATGCGGAGGCCATTATAAACAGCGAGGTCGTTGCAAAGACAGATATTGAGGTAAACGGTAAGAAGGGAAATATCACGGGCGGACGGGTCCATGCCGCAAAAAGCATAGAAGCCAAGTCCATCGGCTCCGAAATGGGCGTTGAGACCCATATCGAGGCAGGGTCCGATCCGGAGCTGAAGAAAAAGCTCCATACTCTTGATGGGGATATATCCAGGTTAAAAAAGGCTGTTGATCAGATAGAGCCGGTCCTGGCGGCCTACAGCCAGAGGCTTAAGAAGGGTGAAAAGCTCTCTGAGGACCAGCTTAACCAGATGAAGCAGCTGAGTGCCAAATATAAGGCTCTTTCCGGCGCTCTTGAAAAGGAAGAGAAGGTACGCGAGGCCTGTCAGGAAAAGCTTAAGGCCGCGGGAGAGAACAGCGCTGTGGTCAAGGTATCGGGAGAGGCCTACGCGGGGACTGTTATAACGATCTTAAACGCAACGAAGGAGCTGAAGACTCCTGCCCAGCATTCGAGGTTTGTGAAAGAGGGCGCGGATATAAGGATAAAGGCTTTATACTGACGTTCGCTGACGGCCCTGATCCGGCGCAGGTCTGTGTTGTGGTTCTCATGATGAAGATTGTAAGGAGATTTTGGATATGACACCAATGGAAATAGCACTCCTTTGTACGGGAGTGATTATTTTTGTCGCAAGCTTTTTCATTAAGGATAAGTCCCGGAATGATCAGGGGATCGATACCGAGGCTGAGCAGCAGAGGATAAGGCAGCTTATGGACCGGGAGCTTGACAATATGAAGCTCAAGGTAAACGATGCAACTGATGAGACTGTGGAATATGCCATGGAGAAGGCTGAACGGTCCCTTGAAAAGATATCCAATGAAAAGATAATGGCTGTCAATGATTACTCCAACATGATAATGGAGGAGATAGACAAGAACCATAAGGAGGTCATGTTCCTGTATGACATGCTCTCCGACAAGCAGGCCGATGTATCCAACTCTGTCAGGAAGGTTGAGGCCACGGTAAGGGAGGCGGAGGATTTTTCAAGTGCCGCCAGGTACAGTACGGAGGAGTTCAGGAAGAATCTGGACGATTACTCAAACAGAAAGCTTGAAGAGGTAAAACAGGCCGCTCAGAGCGTTTACGAGCCTTATCCCGGTGCAGCGGAAGCAAATGATATGCCGCCTGCCGATGAGACGGTACCGTATACTCCGTATATCCCTCCCAGGGTGGACAGGCCTCTGACGGCGATAGACATGCTGAAGGCAAAGCAGAGGGAAGCGGACATAAAGCCCGTTTTCAACACCCTGAATACGGACAGCTTTAAATCCGTGGAGGCTTCCTCGATATCTCTTACTGATCCGGGGGAGGTCTTAAGGGACGTACCTCAGGGGAACGATATCGGCTATGATGCCGAAACGGGAATGATAGACACTATAAAGGACGACGATCCGAAGCCTGCTCCTGAGGTTCCCAAGAAGCAGAGCAGCAGCTTTATGAAGGGCTTTGGCGGAAGCAGGAACAATAATCAGAAGATCATCGAGCTGCATGAGCAGGGAAAGTCGACCGTAGAGATCGCAAAGGAGCTGAACCTGGGAGTCGGCGAGGTCAAGCTGGTCATCGACCTTTTCAAATAGGTGATGCGCCGGCGCAGAAATGAGGCATGATATGGGTTTAAGACTGTATCTGAGAGGACTGGGGCTGGGTATCATGGTCACGGCTCTTCTCATGGGCTATACACTCGGAAACAGAAAAGAGACTCTGACGGATGCGGAGATCAAGGCAAGGGCAGCCGGGCTTGGCATGGTGGAGGAGGGAAAGACCCTGATAAATCCTTCGGTGACAGGAGTGGCAAAGGAGGATGAGGCCGATACCGAAAAGCCTGATAATATTGATCTTTCGGAGGAAAGTGAGGATACCCCCGCTGAGGAGCCAGGAAACGATCCCGCTTACGAAGCACAGGCAGAGGAGAACGAGCCCGTATCCGGGGAGGACGAGACCGTACCCGGGGAGGCAGAGGAAGGCGTAAACGGAGAATCAGTACACGAGCTGAATGTTTCCGGAACTCTTGATACTGCTGAGGAGGCTCCGGCCATCCCGTCTCCATTACCGGAGGAAACAAAACAGGAGACCGGCAGCGTCGATGAAAACCCGGGATCGGAGGCATTGCCCGCGGCTTCGGGGACGGAAGAAAAGGCTGATGTCTTTGCGACTTCAAAGGACGCAAGGATAACCATAAGAAGCGGCAGCGATTCCTCAGAGGCCGCAAAACAGCTTGAAAGAGCCGGCGTGGTGGACAGCGCGGAGAAATTCGATGAATATCTCATATCGAGAAGGATAGACCGTTTTGTGGGGGCAGGAAGCTTTGAGATACCCTCGGGAGCGGATTACCGGAGGATCGCTCAGATCATTACCGGGAGATGAGGAAACAGAGGAGAAAATGGGTGACTATATTTTAAGCTGCTGCTCGACAGTAGATCTTACGGAGGAATATCTCAGAAAAAAAGAGATCGAATATATTCCCTTTCACTATGAGCTTGACGGACAGGAGTACCTTGACGACATGGGGCGGTCCATGAGCTATGATACCTTTTACAGAAGGATGAGCGAGGGGGCTTCCACGAGGACCTCTCAGGTGAGTGCCGGTGAGTATGAAAGGTATTTCGAGAAATTCCTGAAGGCCGGGAAGGATGTTATCCATCTGACGCTTTCAAGCGGAATATCCGGTACCCTTAACTCCGCCAATGTGGCGAAGGACATACTTTCAGAGAGATATCCGGACAGGAAGCTTTATGTCGTAGATTCCCTTGCGGCAAGCGGCGGCTACGGCCTTTTGATGGATACTCTTGCGGCAAAGCGGGATGAGGGGATGACGGCAGGAGAGCTTGCGGCATGGGCGGAGAACCATAAGCTTGAGCTTCACCACTGGTTCTTCACTACAGATCTAACCTTTTTCATAAGAGGCGGAAGGGTTTCAAAGGTTTCGGGATACTTCGGCAACCTGCTGAACATATGTCCGCTCCTTAATGTGGACTATCAGGGAAAGCTGATACCGAGATATAAGATACGCACAAAGAAGAAGGTTATCGCGGAAACCCTTGAGAGGATGAAGGAGAATGCCGACAAGGGTCTTAACTATGACGGAAAGGTCTTTATAAATGATTCGGCCTGCAGACACGATTCTGATGAGCTTGCCGCGCTTATAAGGGAGACCTTCCCCTATATAGACGGAGAGGTCCTTCAGAATTCCATCGGCACCACGATAGGAAGTCATACCGGGCCGGGAACCGTTGCTTTGTTTTTCTGGGGAAAGAAAAGGACAGACTGATATGAAAACTGCAATAATGACGGATACGAACAGCGGGATATCCAAGGCAGAGGCGGAGTCTCTGGGTATTTTCTGTATAGCGATGCCTGTCGTGATCGACGGGAAGGACTACTATGAGGACCAGAACCTGAGCGTTGATGAGTACTTAAAGGCCCTGCTTGACAAGCATGATGTGTCCACCTCGCTGCCGGCACCCATGGACATGACCGATGAGTGGGACAGGATACTCTCCATGGGCTATGATGAGATCGTATATATCCCTATGTCCAGCGGACTGTCAAGCTCCTGCAGTTCTGCTCTTGGCTTTGCCGACGATTATGACGGAAAGGTGATAGTTGTTGACAACAGGCGTATTTCAATCTCCTTAAGAAGCTCTGTGCTTGATGCCAGGTACCTTGCGGATAAGGGGAAGAGCGGTGCGGAGATAAAGGACATACTTGAAAGACACGCATCAGATTACATTATTTATCTGGCGGTGGACACACTGGAATATTTCATGAAAACAGGAAGGGCCAGCTCTGCCGCGGCTGCGCTTGTGAGCAATATCCTTAGTGTAAAGCCTATCCTTAAGACCACCGGCGATAAATTTGAGCCGGTCACGATAGCCAGAAGCATTAAAAAGTGTGAGGAAAAGATGATTGATGCCATGAGGCTTAATCTGGCTACCCGGTTTAAGGACCTTTCACCTAACGAGATACTGATAGGGGTCGCCACAAGCTGTATCCACAAGAAGGATGCCGACAAATGGTTTGACAGCGTAAAGGAGGCGTTCCCGGAATATCCCGTGTTCTATGTTCCGCTTTCCTGCAGCATAATGACCCATACCGGACCGGATGCCAGAGGGATGGGGATCATGCGGATCATAAAAAGAAACTGAAAAATTTCCTTTTTTTATATTTTTCTGGACCATTCTCTGAACTGCCGCAGTCTTTATTAATGTAAATGAAAATGAGG
>DFEA01000010.1 GCA_002368575.1 Lachnospiraceae bacterium UBA3814
TTCTAAGACGCTCAGGAAGAGCCTTTGCGCCTAAGAAATTCGGGATGGATCTCTTCTCCGGTCAAAGCGCGTCTGAACATCTCGACACAGAATGGAACCTTCACCGAGTCGTGATCAACGATGTGAGCTTAAGTTAATGACATGGGTTCACAGGTATAAGAGAAAGGACGAGTATATGGATTACGCAAAGGAATCATTGAAGAAACATTATGAGTGGAGGGGAAAGATCGAGGTGGCTACGAGGGCTCCTCTGGATTCCTCAGAGGCACTGAGCCTTGCCTATACCCCGGGTGTTGCCGAGCCCTGTCTGGAGATACAGAAGGATGTTTCCAAATCCTACGAGCTCACAAGACGCTGGAATACGGTGGCGGTAGTGACCGACGGAACGGCCGTGCTGGGACTGGGAGACATAGGCCCGGAGGCAGGCATGCCTGTCATGGAGGGAAAATGCGCGCTCTTTAAGGCCTTTGGGGATGTGGATGCCATACCGCTCTGTATCCGTTCAAAGGATCCTGATACGATAGTCAATACCGTAGCCATGCTTTTAGGCTCCTTCGGGGGGATAAACCTTGAGGATATTTCGGCGCCCCGCTGCTTTGAGATAGAGGAAAAGCTGAAGAAGGTGTCGGATATCCCGATCTTTCACGACGACCAGCACGGAACGGCGGTAATAACGCTTGCGGGCCTTTTGAATGCTCTTAAGGTAGTCGGCAAGAGGATCGAGGATGTAAAGATAGTAACCTCCGGGGCGGGAGCGGCCGGCATCGCGATAATAAAGCTGCTTATGGCGATGGGGCTTAAAAACGTCATAATGACCGACAGAAAAGGCGCTATTTATGAGGGCCGGGACGGGCTTAACGAGGTAAAAAAGGAGATGGCGGCGATCACTAATTCCGGGCGTGTATCGGGCAGCCTTTCCGATGTGATAAAGGGAGCGGATGTTTTTATCGGAGTATCCGCACCCAAAACGCTGACTCCCGATATGGTAAGGACAATGGCGAAGGATCCTGTGATATTTGCCTGTGCGAATCCTGTACCCGAGATATTCCCGGACGAGGCGAAGGCTGCGGGAGCGGCGGTGGTATCTACGGGAAGGTCCGATTACCCGAACCAGGTGAACAATGTCCTCTGCTTTCCTGGGATATTCAGGGGAGCACTGGATGTCAGGGCAAGTGATATAAATGATGAAATGAAGATCGCTTCGGCCAGGGCAATCGCGGCGCTTGTAAGCGATGAGGAGCTTTGCGCGGAATATATACTTCCCAGGGCCTTTGATCCCCGCGTAAAGGACGCGGTAGCCTCTGCCGCTGCGGATGCTGCCAGAAGGAGCGGAGTGGCAAGGCTCTGACAGCCGACGCAGTAAAAACAGAATGGCAGATGATTGCGTTTGCGAGTATGAAAGTGACGTAAAATGGAAACGGTATATTTAAACAGAGAGAACCTGAGCTTATTCAGGGATTATCTGGATATGGATATCCGAGCCCTCCGCCTTTTTCCGCCTTATTCAGGCTTATGGCGAGGATATCACGGAGGAAGGAGTGGAGGAAGCCTCCTTTGAGTTTTTCGGCGGGGATGCCGAGAATTACGCGGAGATGTTTAAGAGTGCGGGCTTTGAGGTCTCAAAGACCCTTGACTCCGTGCCCTTTCATACCATTGGGGATTTTAAAAGGCTTAAGGTCATAGGGGAGCCTGAAGCAAATATACCCTCCCATATAAGGGATCTTAGTGAGCTTGGGGAGGAGGAGCTTCAAAGAGGCATTGAGCAGGGGATCTCCCATATCCGTGAATATCCTGAGTATATATTAAGCCTGCCTCTTACCTGGTATGAGAAGGAGCTTTCCTGCTGCGCCAGGAAGGAGGGTGAGCTGACAGGCCTTCTCCTTATACACAGGAATCCGTCCGGTATACTCGATTTCATGTTCTTTGCCGACTGGGGTACGGACGCGGTGGTTCTGGGAGACCTTTGCCACCTTGCCGAGGAGGTGTCCGTCTGATTTAAGCTCGCCGTTTTTATCCTTTGTATATTCAATGCTGTTTATATTATGGGGATCCTTAACAAGGATGAACCAGCGGCCTTTATACAGCTTTACGTCATGTATCGAAAGAACATGGGAGCTTGTGGCGCAGGTAAGGGCTTTGCCGGCCTTTAAGGCCTTATTTTATATCGTAAAGCATGGCCATCTGCAGGGACCCGTATCTTTCCTCGGGATTGGTCTCAAGCATGGCCTTAACATAGCGGACAGTAACCTTATCTATGTTCTCTGTTCTTTTGGAGTAGCTTTCAAAGTCCTCATCAGGCAGATAGCTTAAGGGTTCATAATATTTTTTTCGCATCTCGGTAAGCTCAAGGAGCTCATCAGAGCTTAAGAGCTCATGATATTTATCTCCGTAGAGACGCTCGGCTTTGCCCTGCTTTGTATCGTGGAAGGTAACCTCGGAGCGGATCCCCGTAAGGAAGTCAGCCATTTCCTTCTGCTTTTCCTCATCGGTCCGGGCATTTTCAAGACGGGTATTAAGCTCCTGCCTTGCCTCATCCTTTGCATAATATTGTATCTTTCCCGACTCTTCATCATAAAGGCCATACTTCGGCATTGCTTTTCTCCTGAAATACTGATTTATGCTTGACATTGTATCATAAAAGCGGGATGTGTATTAATTCATGATGTTAAACCGGGAATAAAAGACAATGATGCAAAAGAGCGAAAAGGACAATGGCATATTATTTGCCTGTACTGAATTTCAGCATTGTATGATTTAGATTAAGTACATACTGATACTGCATCGACCTTGATACCCGCTTCAGCAATGCGTAATTATCCGTGATCATCCTTTGATTTCCTTTGTCTTCATCAAATATGATGCAGGCACCGTCATCAAGCATTGTAAACAGTACATCTTCATCATCAAACGAAAACATTATCTGGTTTCTCACTTTTCTGCCCTTACTGGACTGGACGGAATATGCGACCATTTCCTCCATGCACAATCTCGCTCGATTGGCAAGCTCCGGGGAATAACCGTTTTCTATGGCATATCTTTGAAGCATTTTTGAGGCATCGATGGCATCTTCCGGCTGCACTGTAAGATATATACGCCTGATATCACTCTTTTCCTTTTTCATATCATTAAGCTGCAGAGTTATATATCTGATAATGTTTACACACAGTATAATGGCTGCAGCCACAAAGTACGAAAGGAATATGAAAGGAGGCCTGCAATGATTGCTGAAATAATACGCGGACAGCGGCATGGCACAGTTGCCGATAAGGGTAAGTGCCGTAGAAAACCTCTGCAGGCCCCTTGTGGTAAAAAATAATCTGAAAAGAGTGTTTATTCCCTGTATGCCGATGCACAGCGCAAAGATCCGAAGGGATGACTCTCCCCAAAGCGGGACCGTCTTTATTCCATGGATCCTGTAGAACAGAGATGGGACTGCTTCAAACAGTATTATCATAAGTCCCGACAGGCCAAAGACAATACCGATCCCTTGTTTCATCAGGCTTCTGACTCCTTGTCTGTTTTCCGCTCCGTTAAAGAGGCCGATCATCGGTCGGAGTGCTCCCTGCACAGAGCTTATAAGCACATTGGCCAGAGAATAACAAAACGTACAGACGGCCTTTATTGCTCCGCCCTCAGGTCCAAAGCTCTGCAGTATTATCCTTATGATAATATAGTTTTGCATCACCATAACAAGCATTGATGCGGCCTCGGGCAGCCCTTTGGAAATGATCTCCGTAACATCGGAAAATACGACCTTTACATTCCCGGTTTTATAAATATCTGTTTTCTCATACAGATATTTCACCGTGACTATACATCTTAAAATGACGGCGATCGCCGTTCCGTATCCGGTTCCCGCAACTCCCATGTGGAAGACGCCCGTAAATAGCAGATCCAGAACAAGGTTTATGATACCTTCGAACAGAGCCTGATTAATGAGAACCTTCATCCTTCCCATGATCTGCAGTTCATAAACGCCGATCGTTGATATCAGGCCAAACGGGTTGGAGATCATTATACCGATCGAGTAAGCCGTAACAAGCGACATCATGCTTTCACTCAGCCGATATGATGCGATGATCCCGAGTACGAGCGGAACCTGGATCAGGGACAGCAGGACGGGTGTCAGAACTGTGAGGAGTTTTACCGCCTTTTTTGCCTGTAGTACTCTTTCGGTATCTACCTCACCTATCCTGCTGCTTAAGACAGCCGATGCGCCGGTGGCTACGATGCACGTTATGGCACCGATAAAAATGCTTACGGGTTCAAATATGCTGATGGCCGCAAGGGCATCCTCTCCGACAAAATTCCCTGCGACCAGTCCGTCTACGGTTATCAGCAGCAATGTGGAGATATTTGTTGCGATCATTGGCGGAAGATACTCAAGAAGCTTGGAAAAAGTAAGGTCTCTGCTGAGCCTGTATTTTTTTTCTATCCCGACTGCCTCATCCGCGCCGCCGTTATTTTTTAATCTATCCGGATGATCCTTCATACTTCAGTGCCTTCCTTCAGCAGCTTATTCGGCAGGTATATGTTTCCGCACCCTGTGTGATGACCACATCGTTATCCCATGCCCTTAAGTACCACTCTGACGGTTCCGGTATATTTCCTTTCATATTTTCATATGCATTCTAAACCATGAAAAATCTTTTTCAATAAACCATTGCAATAAAGAGCAGCGGCTCTGGAATGTAAGTGATGATGCTTTTGCGTAACAATTCATCGAAGGGTGAGCTGTTATCAGCTTAAAAAAACGCTCTGGAAAAAAAATAATTTAAAAAAATAAAATTACATCTTGCGGAAATATAATAATGATGTTAAAATAACGTTCGTCGCTGTGAGAACGGCAATTTATACTCATGAACGTTAATAGCTACAGATACATATAGCATATAGCGAGCAGGCGCCTTATTAGTCGGAGGTTTAAACGGCAGTTAAATGTGCCTGCGAGTATAAAGGGACTGGTTCAGAAGGTATTGTTCAGCATGAAACAGGCCTTATCGATACGGATTCTCCGCTACGGGGAACCTTGGATCGGGATTAACTAATAGATTAAGATCGATCAGTTAGTTTGGAGAAGTACCCAAGCTGGCCGAAGGGGCTCCCCTGGAAAGGGAG
>DFEA01000025.1:0-30005 GCA_002368575.1 Lachnospiraceae bacterium UBA3814
ATTTTTTAAGGATGGCTTATACAGCCCTTGTAATATGCTCATAGCAAGGAAAAAGGTGCTTGATGAAATGTGTGCATGGATGTTCCCGGTTTTATTTGATGTAGTTGAGAGGATTGGAGAGCATTCCGATAAATACCAGAACCGCTATCCCGGTTTTATGTCGGAACGGCTGATAACATTTTTCTTCGAAAACAGAAGAGACAGGTACAGGGTTATCTACGCCGATAAGAATTTCCTGGCTTGACCTTCATGTTGACAGGCCTCTGGGTGCTTTCATATTCACAAAGGGATTATGACTAAAGAAATAACAGGAACAGGCCGATGTATAAGTCAGGTAGGTTTAATTTGTGAGTGATACGGATGTAAATGCTGATAATAATTCTTTTGTGATACTGCGGCAGGTTCAAAAAGGGAGACGGTCATATGAAGATTAACTCAAATATGCAGGCACTTCAGGCGAGCGGGATACTTCAAAAAAATGAAGGGGCATTTTCAAAATCCAGCGGTAGGCTTTCGAGTGGTTATAAAATAAATATATCGCGGGATGATCCGGTGGGGATGGCGATATCCAATGTGATGGATTCAAAGGTAAGCAGCCTTAGAAAAGCCAATATCAATTCCACAAGCGGGGTAAGTATAGTACAGACCGCCGATGGTGCTCTTGCGGAAATGAAGGACATAGTTCACAGGCTGAAGGAGTTATCTATTCGTTCTGCAAACGGAACAAATACCAATGAAGACAGACAGGCTATGCAGGCTGAGGTGAGCCAGCTTGCCGAGGAGCTTACCCGTATAACGAAGCAGACCGAGTATAACGGGCAAAAGCTTTTGAACGGGGATCTTGGGGTGAAGGGAAGATCCTATGTGCTGGGGACTTCGAAGGATTATTCCGAAAGCGGGATATACGGTGTAAGTGCTGTGGCAGTAAATGCGAAGGACAGAACATCCACCGGCGCTGCAACATATGCATTCAGCAGTGATCCGGACGGCATTAAAATTAACGGTGAGCTGTATAAATGGAGCGATATCAAAAATACTGAGCTGCCTGAGGAAAGCCTTGCGTCGGATCCGATACTGCCCGGCAAATATATGATAGAAACAAACGACGGCGTTAAGTTCACATTGTCAGTACTTGGCGGATCTACAACCGATCAGATCGGACAATCTGTAAATGGACTTTCGGCAGGGATCAACGACAGTGGAGTAGCAGGCTTTGACCCAAACAGTCTCAAGCCCGTAAGAGACGGGGAAAGCGTAACCGTTAATCCTGATGGGTCTACTACTGTCATAGGCTATGGTACCATGGTCTATCAGGATGGAGATGAAACTGTATTGAGTGCCGGTCCTGATCCCGGTTCCACGAAGGATAATGTTCAGGATGACATCGGAACGGGTCTTTCGATAGATGATTATAATAATCATGCTCTGGAGGGTAAAGGAAAAACCCTTCTTATTGAGGATGACGAGAACGGCGTTCCGCAGGTTAAGAGCTTTTCGGGCTTCCCCTTTTCCACAGCCGAAGGCGGTAAATTTGAGACCGATCCTTTAAGCAAAACCCTTACATATTCTGATTCGAATGGAAATGAGCTGGTTCTGAATTATACGGATGATCTGGCAAAGGGGAAAACTATTTATCTTGATGTGATCAGTAAAGGAGAAATGAAGATCCAGGTCGGGAATACGGAGGGTCAGGAGATCGTCATAAGGATTCCTGACTGTTCCCTTGAGAGCATGGGGATAGGAGATCTGGATGTTACCACGGCTGAGGAGGCTAAGAAATCCATCGGGAGATGTGATGCCGCCTTAGCGTATCTTTCCCGTGTAAGCTCCAGGATAGGCGCTATCCAGAACCGGTTTGAAGCGAATATTTCAAACCTTAACGTAAGTGAAGAAAATTTAACCGGTTCATTTTCCACTATCAGAGACACCGATATGGCTGCTGAAATGGTGGAATATACGAAGTACCAGATCTTAACGCAGGCAGGGGTATCGATACTTTCCCAGGCAAACGAGCTGCCTCAGCAGGCGCTGCAGCTCCTGCAGTAAAATTGTTATGGCAGAACGGCGTACAGTGCCTGATGATATTAAAAAAGCAGTATCTTAAAGAGAATCTGAACAGATTGATAAAAAACCTCCTGTTTGTTATGATATAATCATATCAGGAGGTTTTTTAATGGGCACTTATGTTAATCCGCAAAATGAGAGTTTTCGGGTAGATACAGGCGGTGAAATATATATTGATAAGACCGGGCTTATTTCTGTATTAAACAGGATGATCGATACACCGAAGCACTTTCTTGCCGTAAGCCGTGCGAGACGCTTTGGAAAATCCATGGCGGCGGGTATGATCGATGCGTATTACAGCAGAGGATGTAACTCCAGAGAGCTTTTTTCGCCTTATGAGATCGCAAAGGATAAGGATTTTGAAAAATACCTGAACAGGTTTAACGTTCTGCATTTTGATGTGTCCACATATTTTAATATGGCGAAGGTGCCTGAGGATATGATCGCGATCATGGACGACAGGCTTTTAAGGGATTTCATTAAGGAATTTCCATATCTGGAGGCTCTTAAGCCTATGGATACGCCGGAGGCAATGCGTCTGGTATATCAGGAGGAAAAATGCAGATTTATCGTTATTATTGACGAATATGACTGTATCATAAGGGATGCACCTGAGAACGAGAAGCTTATACGCCGGTATCTGAAGTATCTGAGGGGCTTTTTTAAAACGGAGGAATCCAAGCACTTTTTGGCACTTGGTTATATTACGGGTATTCTTCCCATAAAAAAGATAAATGGGGAGTCAGCTCTTAATAATTTTATAGAATATACGATGACTGATCCAAAGGATCTGGTGGGCTTTTTCGGTTTTACACAGGAAGAGATCAATGGATTGTGTAAACGCTATGACAGAGATCCCGGGGAGATAGGGGACTGGTATGACGGGTATTATCTGTACTCACCGCTTTTTGGGGGAAGCCGGGAGGAGGGAGAGGATAACACGGACGGAAGTATACGGTATTTTAACGGCTGCTTCCAGAGGCTTAAGCATATATACAATCCAAATTCAGTAGTTGATGCGTTTATGCATGGTGAGCTTGCGTCATACTGGAAAAATACCGGCTCCTTTGCTTCACTGAGAGGCTTTATTACCTTAAATTATGCCGGTCTTAAGGAAGATGTAGTTAAGATGCTTACAGGTGAACGGATCAGAGTCGATATCGCTGGTTTTCAAAATGATGTTACTCAGTTCAGGATGAAGGACGATGTGATTGCCTGTTTGATACATATGGGATATCTGGGCTATGATGCCGTGGCAAAGGAGGCATTTATCCCAAACAGGGAGGTAGCCGAGGTTTTTGAATATGCGATAAAGACTGGAGACTGGGACGATGTAGCAGATGCGCTTAGACGATCTGAAGAATTGCTGAGAGCTGTATGGAAGGGCGATGAGGAGAAAGTATCAGGTGTTATTTCGGAATCTCATCAGGACTATGCATCTATTATAGATTATCATGATGAAAATTCTCTGGCAACTGCCATAATGATGAGCTTTTATACGGCGCGGGCGGATTATTATGTAAAGCGTGAGCTTCCTGCGGGAAGGGGTTATGCGGACATAGCCTTCATTCCGAAGCACGAAGGGAAGGATCCGGCAATGATCGTTGAATTGAAATGGAACCGGAGCGCAAAGGCCGCTATTCGACAGATTAAAGATAAATCCTATACCGGTGCCCTTTCAGGCTATAAGGGGGAGGTCATTTTGGCAGGGATCAATTATACGAAGAAAACAGGAAGATATACCTGCAGGATTGAGAGGATCTCTGCTATGATCTGACAGTTTATGGCAGAGGGGAGAAGTGTCCCGGACAGTCTTATTGCCGGTGTCATACCGTATATCACTTGAAAGTCACGGCTACAGCTGCCGCATAAATGAGTAAAGCGGGAAATTCGTCAGATTGTCCTGCTCCCGGTAGTCTGACATGGAGATCCTTGCCCCCTTCAGGCTAAACTTATCAATGAAGGCCTTCAGGCTTTTCGCCTGGAGGTTTTCCTCAGCCTTTACCTCTATCGGTATAATACGGTCATCCTTCTGAATAAGCAGGTCAATCTCTCCCCTTGAATTATTCGCCGAGTAATAGAAAGGATATATTCCCATATCAGCTATGAGCTGCTGGAGCACATATTGTTCGGTAAGTGCTCCCTTGAACTCGGTAAAGATCCGGTTACCCTCAAAAATAGTCCTTACCGGAAGATCGGCCATTGCACAAAGGATTCCCAGATCGTTAAGATAGAGCTTGAAGGCGGAAAGCTCTTCATAAGCCTTAAGCGGAAGATTCGGCTTGCTTACGCGATGGACAGGGTGTATAAGCCCGCAGTCCTTAAGCCACATTATTGCTGTCTCGAAATCCTTTGCCCTTGAGCCTTTTGCAACCTGACCATAGATAAACTTCCTGTTTTCCTTTGCAAGCTGTGACGGAACCGCATCCCATACCTGATTAAGTCTTGGTACAAGTGAGATAGGCGCATGCTTTGAAAAATCCTGTCTGTAAAGCTCGATGATATTCTTCTGAATATCCCTTACTGTGTTATAGTCCTTATCATTTATAAAGCTTTGAACCGCTTCAGGCATACCGCCGACAGCATAATATGAACGAAGCTTGTCGATAAACACAGCCTTTAATGTACTGATCATTTTTATGTCATTGTTTTCCAGTATATTGCAAAGCTCGCTGCTTCCCGTTGCGTTCAGAAATTCAAAGAACGTCATGGGATACAGCTTTATGGAGGTGACCTTTCCGACGGGGAAGGAGGTGCCCTGATGCAGGGCGATGCCCATGAAGGAGCCTGTAGCGATTATTGCGTATTCTGGCGCCTCCTCATTAAAATACTTCAAAGATGTCAGAGCCCTGGGTTCCTCCTGCACTTCATCAAATATGATGAGTGTATCATCGGGATGTATCCTTTTTCCGGTAACCGCACTGATCGCCGGGATAAGGGATGATGGAGAGAGGCTCGATTCGAACACATCATGCAGTATTTTTTCTCTGTCAAAATTAACATAAACAACATTATCAAAAAAGGCGGTACCGAATTCTCTGGCAAGATATGTCTTCCCAACCTGTCTTGCACCCTCCAGCAGAAGCGGTTTGCGCTCTTTTTGATCCTTCCATTTCATCAGCTTCTTCATCAAAGCTCTTTCCATGCTCTATCCTCACATTCAGGGCTGCTCACCTGTAACCGTACAGTACCTTCGCAATTGTGTATGGTCAGTAAACGTATTATTGACAGCCTCATCCCACGCAATTCTAACACATAAAAACGTATCTCACAACAATTTTATGGACGACTTTATGCAGCACGAGCACAATTTTATGGACGACTATATGAATATTGCTTTTTTGCGGTATATTTTTGCTGAATGAAGGCCCATAGTATTTCACAATACAATACAATACAAATTGAAAAGACAGAGATTGTACTTTATAATGGAAGGAGAGTCGGATGAGCGGAGATATAAACCGTGAACATAAGGCCGGGTTGTATTGCAGCGATATTTTGAAGACGATATAATGAAAAAAGACGGTTAAAGAACAGAGATCTGTAGTTAAGGGAGGAAAAAGGCCATGAGCAGGATAGAGAGCAGGGAGCCTGTTGTGGATCAGAAGCTTCGTTTCCTGATCACGGAGAATGGTTTTTCCATTGAACACAGGGGAGAGATTGAAAAGGAGACCGTACAGTACTGGTACGATCGTTTTATTCAGGATAAATTCAAGGCTTTGTATGATCTGGGATTTCAGGAGAGACCTGACTGGCTTGATGCGGCAGGCTCCTTTTTATATCTTGTCTCGGATACCTTCCAGACCTGTCTTCTAAGGCAGCCCGAGCTGGAGCTTCTCAGGGACGGGACGATGTTTTCCGCGGATGAGGATCTTATGGAACGGCTGCTTAAGTCGGTTCCCTTTTCACCGGGCTCGGAATATATCGATCCGGGCTGGATAGCTTCGGTCTTTGAACGGCTCCATAAGATATTCGCGGTGGAGATCCGGGCGTTTTCAGGAAGTATAGAGCTTTATTTTGCAGATAAAAGCCAGCACCTTCGGGTGCCGGAGCGGATCTTTTTCCATCTTGTGGAGAACAGAGATGATGGCAGCGGGGACGGAAGCTATCCGTTTGCTTTCCTGGCCACCTATTCCACCAAAACAAAGACGGGAAAAATCTCCCATAAACCCCTGCAGTATGCCCTGACGGAATATAAGAATGACAGGGAAAAGCTGATAATCCTTCTTTCATGCTTAAACCGCGTCTCAGAGCTTTCCCGGCTGATCGGAGAGTTTGTAAGAAGCGGAGAGATGTTTCATCCCTTAAGGCTTACAGCCGGGGAGGCATATCAGCTTCTCAAGGACATACCTGCCATAGAGAGTACGGGGATAATCTGCCGTATTCCCAACTGGTGGAAAAAGCATTCCTCCTCTGTTTTCATGAAGGTTAACATAGGACAGGATAAGGTACCTCTTTTCGGGTTGGAAACAATGATCTCAATGGTGCCGGAGCTTGTTGTGGGAGGTGTTCCCTTATCCAGGGAGGATGTCGAGGCTCTCCTTTCGGAGACGGAAGGACTGGCCTTTTTAAAGGGTCGTTGGGTTGAGGTGGATCATGCAAGGCTGGAAGAACTGATTAAGGCCATGGACAGCTTCAAGGGGGAGATCACTCTTAAGGATGCCATGAAGCTTGAGCTTGGTGAGCCTGCGGACGACCTTTCCCCTGATGTGGGAACGATGGTAAGCAACGGAGCCTTCCTGCAGAAGCTTCTGTCGGATATGCGATCTCCTGGAAGGCTTCGCAGAGCGGGTCTTCCGAAGCATTTTAATGCCATTCTGCGTCCGTATCAGAACACCGGCTATACCTGGCTCAATTATATGAATAAGATCGGCTTCGGAGCCTGTCTGGCAGACGACATGGGCCTTGGAAAGACGGTACAGATCTTAGCCTTCCTTCAGAGAATGTATCAGGACAATAAGGAGGCAAGGGCTCTTCTGGTTGTGCCGGCATCACTTCTTGGAAACTGGGAAAAGGAGATCGGGAAGTTCGCTCCGAAGCTTCCATATTTCATTCTTCACGGAGGCGGAAAGACCATGGGGAAAAACCTGCTTTCCGATCCTGTCTTTCTGACGATCACTACCTACGGCATGACACACCGGGTTGCCGAGCTTGAGGAGATCACATGGGATGCGCTCATCCTTGACGAGGCTCAGGCAATAAAGAACCCTGTATCAAAGCAGACCAGGCAGATCAAAGCCCTTAAAGGCAGAATGCGCATAGCCATGACCGGAACTCCTATAGAGAATGATCTTTCCAATCTATGGTCGCTGTTTGATTTTCTTAATAAGGGTCTTCTCGGAAGCTCGGGAGAGTTTCATGAATTCTGCTTAAAGCTTGACGACAGGCCGGAGGGCTATGCTCATTTAAAGGCTATGATAAGCCCCTTTATGCTGAGACGCCTTAAGACGGATAAATCCATTATTTCAGATCTTCCGGACAAGCTTGAGCAGATCGAATATGTTTCCCTTTCCAAAAAGCAGGCAGTCCTTTACAGAAAATATGTTGCGATGCTGGCAGATAAGCTGAACGGTAAGCTCACCGGCATGGAGAGACGGGGGCTGGTTCTTGCATCACTTATCAAACTGAAGCAGATCTGCAACCATCCCGATCAGTATCTGGGAGAGAAGGGCTATGAGGAAAAGGACAGCGGAAAGTTTTCGATCCTTCGTGAGATATGTGAGACGATCTATGAAAAAAGAGAGAGAGTGCTTGTTTTTACCCAGTTTACGGAGATTATCCCATATCTGGATGATTTTCTGGCGGGTATCTTCCATCAGAGAGGGCTTACCCTGCATGGAGGCACTCATGTAAGGACAAGACAGAAGCTTGTGGAAACCTTCCAGGCGGAGGATTACATGCCCTACATGATACTGTCGGTAAAGGCAGGCGGAACGGGGCTTAACCTGACTAAGGCTTCTCATGTGATCCATTTTGACCGGTGGTGGAATCCTGCGGTAGAAAACCAGGCGACAGACAGAGCCTTCAGGATAGGCCAGAAGAATAACGTGGTCGTTCATAAGCTGGTCTGCGAAAGGACTATTGAGGAAAAGATCAATGTGCTGATAGAGTCGAAGAAGGAGCTTGCGGAAAATGTGGTGGGCTCCGGAAGCGAGAACTGGATAACCGAGATGAGCAATGAGGAATTGATGAAGATACTGACACTGGATTAATGATCCGGAACATATAGTGAACGTAACGATACAGACATATGAAAATGGCAGTTAATTTCGTTAACGAGAATAAATTTGCGCTTGTTATATATAACCTTCAAATCTGATTTGAGGATCATCTGTGAGCTGTGTAAGCCGGTTCAGGCATGATCCCGGAGGACGGAATATGGCGGTAACATACTATGATACGGAACAGATTTATGAACAGCCTTCTACCGAGAAGCTTAAGGAAAATGCCGGACAGACCCTGAAAAAGGCTCTGGATAAGGGTAAAAAGCTGAATCCTGTCATCGTAAAGGGCAATAAGATCGCAGACAGCTGGTGGGGCAGAGCCTGGTGTGAAAATCTTGAAAGATATGCGGATTACGAGAGCAGGCTTGAAAGAGGCAAGAGGTATTTAAGAACGGGGACAGTTGTGGATCTTCAGATAAAGAAGGGCGTTGTCTCAGCTAAGGTTCAGGGCAGGAGAAAGAACCCCTATAAGGTGGAGATCCGCATAAGCCCCATAAGCGAAGGTAATCTTCAGAGGATAATGGGTGTGTGCGGGAAAAGGGTCGAGAGTATGGATATGCTTTTAAAGGGACAGTTTCCCGAGGATCTGAGAGAGACCTTTATAGGGGAGGGCGGCCTTTTTCCGACACCTAAGGAAATAAGCTTTAACTGCTCCTGTCCGGACTGGGCACTGATGTGTAAGCATGTTTCGGCTGTTTTATACGGGATCGGGGTACGTTTTGATGAGGATCCGCTTTTGTTCTTTAAACTGCGCGGTATTGAGGTGGAGCATTTCGTTGATGTCACTCTTGAAAACAGCGTTGAGAGTATGTTAAGGAACGTGGATGTAAAGAGTGACCGTATCATTACCGGAAGCTCCTGGAAGAAGCTCTTTCAATAGCTGTGTACCGGGGCAAGGATGTGTCGGAATGCTGTCAATCTGCTGATTTTGCTGTTTACAGGGTTATGATCGGGAGCGATAAGGATAAGCACGGAAAGGAAAGGTACAAAGTTGCTGTTTGGAAAGAAAAAACATAATTATCTTCAGGCGGTTGCAGAAAGGCTTGAACAGATCGATGAGCATATTTCAGAGCTTGAAAAAGAAATCAGAGAGGAAGCAAGAAGTAATACGGAAGCCCGGAGCAGCCTTCATGACGAGCTGAAAAAGACTTCAAGAAGGGAGCTTATGGAGCTTTCGGGACTTTCCGGGCAGACGGAGGAGAGCTTTTGCAGCCTGAGAGAGGAGCTTTTGTCAGAAAGGAAAGGGAGACAAAGAGAGGCTTCCTTAAACAGGATCCTCGGCGATTACATTGAAGCGTTTGACAGGCTGTATTCTCTGGTGGAGAATGACGAAAATCATGCAGAAACCGCAGAGCTGATAAGGAAGCAGTTGGCTGCAGATGAGAGGGACTGTGATATTGAAAGAATAAATGAGACAGGCGCACTGCTTGATTACGAGCTTCACGAGGTGCTGTCTGTGGAGGCATCCGGGGATGCCGGTAATAACAAAAGGATCGCAAGGGTACACCGGTCCGGCTATAAGCTTAACGGTAAGGTTGTAAGGAAGGCGCTTGTGACTGTATATATTTCCGTGGACAGTGAAGCGGGATAAGGTGAGAAAGGATTAAGGAATGGACGGAAGGATAATCGGGATAGACCTTGGAACCTCTACGACAGAGGCATCATATATTGAGGACGGAAAGCCCCGGATCATATTAACTGCTGAGGGAAGCGGAGTAATACCGTCGGTAGTGGGGATCGGAGACGACGGCAACTGGGTCGTCGGAGAAAGGGCAAGGAACCAGCTACTGGTCTCACCAAAGAAAACGGCCGCCGAGTTTAAAAGAAAGATCGGTCATGATGAGCCTGTAACGCTGGGTAACGAGGAATTTTCTGCTGCCGAGATCTCAGGAAAGCTCCTGTCTTATATTAAATCCTATGCCAGCGAGGCTCTGGGCGAGGATATCAGACGGGCGGTGATCTCGGTTCCTGCTTATTTTGATGAGATCCAGCGTCAGGAAACCGTTCTTGCGGGGCAGCTTGCTGGCTTTACAGTGGAACGTATCATAAACGAGCCGACGGCTGCGGCTTTAAGCTACGGTCTTGAGCATATGGAGGAGGAAGAGCATATCCTTGTATATGATCTTGGCGGCGGAACCTTTGATGTTACGGTGCTTGAGATGTTTGACGGGGTACTGGAGGTCAAGGCCTCGAACGGGGATAATGAGCTGGGTGGGAAGGATTTTGACGAAAAGCTTATAAAATGGATGGCAGAACGCTTTAATGAGGAGCACGGTCAGGATCCTCTTAAGGATGTGTTTGCGGCATCAAGGCTTAAGGATGAGGCCGAAAAATGTAAGAAGGCATTGTCCGAAAAGGAAAGCTTTACGGTAATGCTCCCGGCGCTTATGGAGAAGGATGGAAAGCCGTTATCATTAGAAGCGGAGCTTACGAGGGATATGTTTAACGGGATGACCGCGGAGCTTATTAAAAGGACCCACAGGCCCATACAGACCGCCCTGTCAGACGCAAAGATCAAAGCCTCTGACCTTTCAAGGATAATTCTTGTAGGCGGTTCCACAAGGATGCCGATGGTAAGAGAGGATATCCGGGAGTTTCTGGGAAGGGAGCCGGAGGAGGCGGTGGATCCCGAGCTTGCGGTTTCACAGGGAGCGGCTATACAGGCAGGCATAATTAACGATGAGATCCTTCCGGAAAACAGCATAGTGATGACCGACGTAAATCCGTATTCGTTAGGTGTGCGCACCTTTAACGGCTTTTCAAACGACTGCATGTCGGTGATAATAAGAAGAAATTCCACCATACCCTCCGTAAAGAAGGATACCTTCGCCACCTCGGCGGATTATCAGGAGAGCGTAAAGGTCGACGTATATCAGGGGGAGAGCGATATTGCCTCTCATAATCACTTTCTGGGGACCTTTACGGTTAACGGTGTTCCGCCGCGGAAGGCCGGGAAGGAAAAGGTGAGCATTGAATTTTCCTACGATCTGAACGGAATGCTTAAGGTGACTGCAATGCTTTTGAGCACCGGGAAGGAAGCTTCCATAGACATAGATATGCTCCGTTCGAAGAAAAAGAAGGATAAGGCGGTGAACTGGGAAAAATCTCCGATAGCAAGGAGATTTAAAAGAAGCATAAGGGAGACGGAGAAATTACTGAAATCCGATGAGCTTGAAGCTCTGCCTTTTGAGAAGGAGACGATTGATGAAATGCTTCATGAGCTTAAGGAGGCAGTAGCGGAGGGTGACGAGGAACGCGCACTGGAGCTTGACGAGGAGCTTTTCGACCTTATGAACGATCTTCTGGAGGATGAGGATGAACCGTGAATACTATGAAGCGCTCGGGCTTAAGGAGGACGCTGACCAAAATGATATAAAGCGCGCCTATTTTAAGCTGGTAAGGAAATATTCTCCGGAGAAGGAACCGGAAAAATTCCGGGAAATAAGGGAAGCCTATGAATATTTAAGCAGGGCGGGGCAGGATCAGGAAGGACCGGATTTCGGAGAGTTCGAAAATGTATTTGAGGCACGCATGGCTGACCAGATAAAGAGGGCTGATCGGGATAATGATACCGGGCTTGCCCTGAAAACCTGCGAGGAAGCCATCAGGTATTATCCGGAGGCTCTCTATTTTCAATATGAGCGCATAAGGCTTGAAAGGCGTATGGGGCATACCGGAAGGGCGGTTAAGCATGCTGAGGCCCTGGTGGAGAAAAACCGTGAAAACAAATGGTTTTTAAGAGAGCTTGCTGTCTCGTATATTGAGCGTGGATATACTAAAAAGGCCTACGGAGCCTGTGCGGCTGCCTACGAGCTTGGGTGCAGGGATCTGGATTTTTTAAGCCTTTTTGCAAGAGAGGCCCATGAAGGCGGATATTTTAACAGAGGGATGGAGCTTCTTTTCGATCTGTTCAAGCGAAAGGAAACCTGGGAAAAAGACGAGCTTCCGGAAATGTTCGATATGCTGGGCTCTCTTCTTGAAATGGTCCTGGTGGCTGATATCGAAAGAGGAGGCGAGGTATGGAGCCTGATACATGACTGTGCCGAAAAATACGGAGACGATCCCGTAAGTCATCTGCAGGAATTTTCGGCCATGATCACAATGACGGAAATGTCGCTGGATTCTGAGAAGCGCTATCTGTCCGAATGCGTAAGTCTTATGGATCTCAGTAAAAAGCTGTCTGCAGGGGGTGAGGAGGATTCACTCATTCAAAAGATCGGGAACGTGCTGAAGCTTAATGTACTGGAAGAGACGGTTGGTCTTTCGGAGGAGCTTAAGAATTATCTTATGTTCAGGCTTGACGCTGCCGGGCTTGATGCCGACGAGTTCAGGATATCAGATGCCGAGTGTAAGCTGTTTCTGTTTAAGGAAAGGGAGGAGACCCTGAAGGGGCTTGATAAGCTCAAGGAGGCAGCTCCGGATATTTATGAAGGGCTTGAGGAGCTTCACAGGACTCTTCTGGAGGATGGAGCCTTTTACAGAGAGCAGGAGCGGCTGCTTAACTATTATCGGAGGCAGGCTTTTTATTATCAGGCTTCATCGATGAGATATTTCCTGAAATATCCCGAGGAGAGGTTTGAAGGAAAGGGGAGAGTGATCGTGGAGGGAGACACGGATACACCCTATATAAGGACAGAAAAAAAGATCGGACGCAACGATCCCTGTCCCTGTGGCTCGGGAAAGAAGTATAAGCTGTGCTGTATGAGAAAGCCGCAGAGCCCTCATGGCAGCCCGAATCATTAAACTGAGCAACGATTGATGAGGCAATGGAGTGAAGTTATTTTTGAATCTGTCCGATATACAGGATATAATGATAATGAATTTATGAATAATACTTTTTACAGGATTTTTTTTACATCCTCAGCGTTTATTATCTGCGCGCTGCTTTGTGTTATAAGCTACCTTCTGGGTGACGCTCACGGAAGAAGGGAGGGGCTTTATGCTGCAAAGGCCGTGGAAGCGGGGACAGCAAAGCAGATGAGGAGCAGGATTGCCTCGAGGGATTCGGTGGACCTGGTCGCTTCTGAGCTTGACAGAGAAAGGCCCGGGGCCCCCGGCAGCTATGAGGTCATAATGAATACCGAGTGGCTCTTCAGGAAGGCAAACGGCGGTCTTTCCGATAATGCTTACGTGGAGAACAGCAGGGAGAATAAAAACGCGGTGCGCTTCACCGTGGCTCTTAAGGAGTCGCCTGAGAAGCTCATATACACCTCTCCGGTGCTTAAGGTTGGTGAGAGGCTTACCGATATAAAGCTTGAAAGCATGCCCGAGGAGGGCTCTCACGGGGCAGTAGTCACATACGAGCTGCTTGATGCCGAAGGAAAAAAGACAGGGGAAGTAAAGGCTGGGGTCACGCTTACGATAGAGTAGGCTTGTGTATTTCAGGAGGACAGACTATGAAAAGGAAAAATCTGGCGGCCGTTATAGCTGCCGCGTTATTTATGACGGCAGCCTTCGGGCGGGTTACTGTACAGGCGGCAGAAAAGTCTGCTGTAATGCCTCAGGAAGGGGTCACACAGGAGGTCCATGAAACCGAAGCTTTAAATGAGGCGTCCTCCCTTCCGCAGGGGGTGACGAAGGAGATCCATGAGACTGCGTCTGCTTCAGCTTCTTCTGTGGAGAGCTCATTAATGGATATGGGCTCCCGGGAAGCCTTGAAGGACAGCTCCGTTTCGCCGGAAAACACCGTGGAGACGGGAAAGAACGGGGGAATTGCACAGGAGGCACCTGAGGCTTCCTCCGCAAACAGTGAGAAGGAGGGTACGGAAGGGGTCATACAGGAGGTAATAAAGACCACCGCCGTAAATAATGAGAACAGTCTTCCGGAGGGTGTCACTCAGGAGGTTTATGAGACGGTTCCGACAGAGGAGGAAAAGGGACTGCCTGAAGGGATAACTCAGGAGGTTTACGAGACCACTCCGGTGGTTCAGCAAAAGGAGCTTCCCGAGGGGGTAATCCAGGAGGTATATGAGACCACTCAGGTGACGGAGCAGGAGGGGTTATCCCAGTCTGCGCAGGCTCTTGGACGGTCCTCGATGCCTGATATGGAGGAGCTTGATATACACGCCGAGGATGTGGTTTCGATGGTCATGCCCGTCATCCCGGAGGGTACCTACGATTTTACTCTGGATCCCCAGAATCTGCTGAGCCGTTACAGTATCTATAAGGAGGATTATGAGGAGGCAAGCATCTACTTTACGAATTCTTCGGGTGAGAAGCTGCATACCGGCACCTCGGATCCCGCAATGGCAGTGAATAAGAGCTCTGTTCCGGTGCTCTTATATGTTGAGCTTGAGATCAGAAATGAGGAGGGCTGGCCGGTAACATATACAGATATGGATTCCGTGGGAGAGAACGGTGAAAAGAATATTGCCTTTTCCCTGATACCGGTGAGCGTGAGTGAGACGGGCGAGAAGATCCTGCACAGCGAAAGCCGTATCAGCACGGATGAAAGTGGCAGGGCTGAAATGGTGCTGCTTCTGCCGGGCTCAGAGGACAATTTTGACCAGATCGGCGATATGTATGTGGCAAAGGAGGACGCAAAATGGTCTTCAATGGGCTTTGCGGTGTCCGGCGCCTGCAATACGGACGGAGACTGGCGTGAGATCAACGAGCGCTCCGATAAGGGAGAAACGATGAAGCTTCATATCACCTACAGGATGGACGCCCTGAGTGAGGAGCAGGCTGCACAGCTTGAGGGTGGGGTAACGCCTGATCCGGAAACCGGTGTTGTAGTATTTGAGTAACAGACCTATGAACATTGTACTGATCCTGTCGGGAGGCGTCGGCAGCAGGATAAGCTCCGACGTTCCAAAACAGTATATTTCCGTAAACGGAAGGATGATGATCACAAGATGCATAGAGGCCGTGCTTTCATGCAGGGAGGTCGATGCCCTTCTTATAGCCGCAGAGCCCTCATGGCAGTCTGCGATCGAAAATGAGGCCGCCCGGTACGCAGGGAGGGATTTTTCGGAAAGGTTTAAGGGCTTTTCCGAGCCCGGAAGCACCAGGCAGCTTTCCATTTATAACGGACTTAAGAGGATATGCGCTCTTTCGGCTACCGACGACACGGTTATCCTTCACGATGCGGCAAGGCCTTTGGTTACCGCGCGCACCCTGAGTGAATGTATCGCGGCCTGCAAGGAGCATGACGGGGCAATGCCCGCCCTTCCCATGAAGGATACGGTCTATATTTCCGACGACGGAAAAGGTATATCCGCCCTTCTTGACCGGAAAAAGGTTATTGCCGGCCAGGCTCCGGAGGCCTTCAGGCTCGGAAGGTATCTGGCCGCAAACGAGGCTCTCATGCCTGACAGGATCCTTTCAATAAACGGCGCCTCGGAGCCGGCGGTGCTTGCCGGGATGGATATCGCGGTCATTCCCGGGGATGAGGGGAATTACAAGATCACCACGGATAAGGACCTTGACAGATATATGAGGCATCTGCGGGAAGCTGAAAATATTCATTAGTAACTGTTTTGCACCTTGTGCCGAACAGTTACATTCATTCAATATAAGAGATCAGGGAGATGAAGTGAAGGCCTGGGTACTTGAAAAAGCCGGAGAGATACATTTTAAGGAGACCGATATTAAAAAGCCCTCCTTCGGGGAGGTGCTTATCAGGGTGAAACGCTGCGGTATCTGCGGTTCTGATATCCCGCGGATCTTTAAGGACGGAGCGCATGTGATGCCGCTTATCCCCGGGCATGAGTTTTCGGGAGAGGTAGTTTGTGTTGGCGGGGGCGTACCGGAGCAGTGGCTTAATAAAAGGGTGGGGATATCTCCTCTGATACCCTGCAGGAAATGCGGTCCATGTTTAAGCGGAAGGTATGAGCTCTGCAGAAGCTATGATTACCTCGGCTCAAGAAGGGACGGGGGTTATGCGGAGTATGCCCTGGTGCCTGCCGATAATCTTATACTGCTTCCCGAGAACGTAAGCTATGAACAGGCCGCAATGCTTGAGCCCATGGCCGTGGCCGCCCATGCAGTGCGAAGGCTCCTTTGCTCCTTCCCGGAAGCACCCGGGAGCTGTACGGATAAACGCGCGGCGGTATTCGGCCAGGGTACCATCGGGCTCATGATCCTTATGCTTCTGCTCAGGGAGGGGATCAGGGATGTCTGCGTTTTCGGCAATCACGATATCCAGAAGCAAAAGGCGGTGGAGCTTGGTCTTTCGGAGGATGCCTTCTGTGATATAAGAAGTGAGGACATAAACAGCCGGGCTCTTGAGAGAACGGGAGGAGCCGGCTTTGACCTTTCCTTTGAGGCCGTTGGGAGCAGGGATAATCTTAAACGGGTGATCGGACTTTCGGCTCCTTCTTCTAGGGTATGCCTGATCGGAAATCCGGGCAGTGACATGGAGCTTGAAAGAAATGTATACTGGAAGCTTTTAAGGAATCAGTTAAGCGTCTGCGGAAGCTGGAATTCATCCTTTGTGCCGGGATGCGGATCAAAAGCCCTCAGTGGTAAAGGGATGGATGGCAACCGGTCCCATACGCCAGAGGAGCCCCTGGACGACTGGAGCTATGTAATGAGGCTTATGGAAGACGGAGGGCTTCATCCGGAAAAGCTTATCACCCATCGTTATGAACTTAAGGATGCTTACAGGGGCCTCGAGCTCATGAGAGACAAAAAGGAAGAATATATCAAGATCATGCTTACAGACAGAGAATAACTGAGGCAGTGATGACAGCGGATCTGATAAGGCAGTTCAGTATGCTTCAGCGTATAAAAAAGGATGAAGGTAATCATATAAATCCTGCACTCGAATATGAGATAAAAACCACTACGTATATATAGAGAAAGCATAATGGAAAATATGAACAATATAACGGAAAACCCTTCTGAGAGTGACAGCAGGGAATATCGGACGGTGGCCTTCATCCCCGTCAGGGGCGGAAGTAAGTCGATACCTCTTAAAAACATAAGGGAGACCGCGGGAAGACCGCTTGTTTACTGGACAGCAAAGGCGGCCTGTGACTGCAGATATATAGACAGGGTTTTCGTGGCTACCGACAGTGACCGTATAAGGGAGACCGTGGAAGGACTTGGCCTTAAAAAGGTCACGGTCATCGGAAGGAGCAGGGAGAGCGCGACGGACAACGCGTCTACGGAGAGCGCTCTTCTTGAGTTTGCAGAGAGTCACGAATTTGAGAATGTCTTTCTCATACAGGCCACCTCGCCTCTTCTTACAGGGGAGGAGCTTGACCGGGGCTATGAGCTTTACAGCTCTGATAATACGGACAGCGTGCTTTCGGTCGTGAGGCAGAAGCGCTTTAACTGGGAGCCTCAGAAGGACGGGACCGTAAAGCCTTCCAATTATGATGTGTTCCACAGGCCCAGAAGGCAGGAATTTGAGGGCTATCTCGTAGAAAACGGGGCCTTCTACATCACATCGCGTGAAAAGCTTCTCAAATCGGGGAACCGCATTTCCGGAAGGATAAGAGCCTGTGAAATGAGCGAGGAGAGCTATTTTGAGATCGATGAGCCCTCCGACCTTGTAATGATAGAGGAGCTTCTGAAAAGGCGGGAGAAGACCGGCACATCAGGATCTGCCGGCGCTCTTTGCAATAAGCCCCGGCAGGGCGGGATAAAGGGTAAGCCCGTCCCCGAGATAAGGCTTTTCCTCACGGACTGCGACGGCTGCCTTACAGACGGAGGAATGTATTATTCCGAAAAGGGCGACGAGCTTAAGAGGTTTAATACCCTGGACGGAATGGGCTTCAAGCTGCTTCGGGAAAGAGGGATACTGACCGGTATAGTTACGGCGGAGGATATGAGGCTCAACAGAAAGCGGGCCGAAAAGCTTAAGCTTGATGTGATCGTCAACGGGGTAACGGATAAGCTTGAGGCTGTAAGGCGGATCGCGGATAAGTACGGTGTCGCTCTTGAGAATACTGCCTATGTGGGTGATGATATAAACGATATAGAGGCTATAGGAGCTGTGGGCTTCGGGGCCTGTCCTTCAAATGCCTGCGAGGGTGCAAAGGAGGCTGCGGGATATATAGCGGCAAAGTCCGGCGGAAACGGAGCGGTCAGAGAGATTATCGAGTATATTATCGCCGGATCGGAGCAGGTGTAACAGTTCACCCTCAGGTGAGCTGTTGCGGGCAGGTACAGTTTTAATGGAAGAATAAAGTGAAGAAGCTTTGGACATCCGGGGGGAGAAGATTGATAGCAGGATATGCTGTCCTTCTGTCATTCCTTTTTCTGCTCATAATATTGAATATCTGTATCGGAAGCGTGAGCATCCCGCTTAAGGAGGTGGCCGGTGCTCTGTTTGGGGGCTCTTCCGATTCCACGGTTTATCATATCGTAAGGGACATAAGGATCCCGAGGCTTTCCGCCGCGGCGATACTTGGCGGAGCCCTTGCCGTATCAGGGCTTTTGCTGCAGACCTTTTTTCACAATCCCATCGCGGGTCCCTATGTGCTGGGCGTTTCGTCCGCCGCAAAGCTTTTTGTTGCCCTTACTCTTATTTTTTCATTAAGGTTCGGAATGATCACAGATTCCTGGGGGATGATACTTGCGGCCTTTCTCGGCTCCATGGTATCCATGCTGTTCATTCTCTTTGTAGCCTCCAGGGTAAGGAGCATGTCGATCCTTATAATCTGCGGGGTCATGATTGGCTATATCTGCTCGGCAGTCACGGATATCGCCGTGACCTTTGCGGACGACTCAAATATCGTTAATCTGCATTCCTGGTCCTTAGGGAGCTTTTCCGGGATAAGCAGGGAGAACGATCTGGTCGCCGCTATTGTAGTGGCTTTTTCCCTTGCTTTTGCCTTTTTGCTGTCAAAGCCCATGAACGCCTATCTGATCGGGGAGATCTATGCTTCAAATCTGGGAGTAAATATAAAGAGGTTCAGGGTCTTTCTCGTCCTGCTCTCAGGGCTTTTGTCCTCCTGCGTGACTGCGTTCGCGGGCCCTGTTTCCTTCGTGGGGATAGCGGTGCCGCATCTTATGCGAAATGTGTTTAAGACTGAAAAGCCTGTTGTGATGATACCCGCCTGCTTTTTCGGAGGCGCGCTTTTCTGCCTTCTCAGCGATCTTATAGCCAGAAGCCTTTTTGCGCCGGCTGAGCTTAGCATAAGCACCGTCACCTCGGTCCTTGGGGCTCCTGTAGTCATATGGATACTGTTTTCGAGGGCAGCGGGGCGGGAGAGGTGAAGTCTCATGGATAAGGTCATCATCGAATTAGCCGGACTGAGCGTCGGCTACGGAGAAAATATAATAATAAGGGATATAGAGCTTAAGCTGAAAAAGGGCTCGGTGGTTTCGCTCATAGGTGCGAACGGGAGCGGAAAGTCGACTCTTTTAAAGACCGTTTTCGGAGAGCTCAAGCCTTTAAAGGGGAATGTGCTGCTTGAAGGACGGCCACTTTCGGAGATAGATAAGAGTGAGCTGTCAAAGCGGATAGCCATTCTTATGACTGACCGTTTTAAATCCGGCTTTATGACCTGCCGGGAGATAGTTGAGCTTGGAAGGTATCCTTATACGGGCTTTCTGGGAAGGCTTTCCGGGGACGACGACCGTGCGGTGGAGGACGCTTTAGAAAAGCTCAGGATATCCGCTCTTTCGGACAGGCTTTTCAACAGGCTCAGTGATGGACAGAGGCAGCTTGTGATGCTTGCAAGGGCCATCTGTCAGGAGCCCGAGGTGCTTATCATGGATGAGCCCACCTCGTTTCTTGATATCAATTACAAGCTGGAGCTCATGAAGATAGTAAAGAAGCTCTCCGAGGGCGGCATCACGGTCATAATGTCGCTGCATGAGCTGGAGCTGGCAAAGGAAATATCAGATCTTGTTGTATGCATAGAGGGCGGCAGAGTGGTCCATACGGGGGCGCCTTCGGAGATCTTTTCGGAAAGCACCATAGGAGAGATCTTTCATATAGACAGCTTTGGGATACTTAAGAAATATCTTTTTGGTTAAGGGGCATCAGTTCTCCGTAAATATGATCTCCTTTATAACGGCAGGCTCCTTCCCTTCCTTTCTTATGGCATACCGGTAATTTGCCGCTCCCCCGGGGAAATCCGCCGAAAGCTCGCTGCTTTCCTTATCAAGAGTATATGAGGCTATAAGCTCCCCGCTCTCGTTGAATATCTCAAAATACATATCGGCCGCAGCTTCATAATTACAGGTGAATATAAAGCTCCGGGTACCGTCGCCGGCAAAAAGCGGACTTTCAAGGACGGTTCCTTTTTTTTCGGTATGAAGATAACCGTTTTCATCTATGGTACCCCTTGTGTTCATTTCACAGGCTGAGGGAAGGTCCGTGGAGGTGCTGCGATCACTTAAGGGAAGCCCTGCAAACCCGTCTATGGGGTTTGAATCGGATACCCATATCGTATAGTCTCCGGTCTGTGTGACCTGCTCGTAGCTGTTACGGATGTAGTCCGGGCAGGTCTCAAGCTCTCCGTCCTTTGCCAGGATAAGGTTTTTTTCCGAAAAGGCGGAACGGTCCCTTTCGGAAAGATAAAAGATATGATTGTCAACAAAGCCGTTTTCGGGGATATAGGTCTCAAATACCTTTTCCCGTGAGGTGTCGGCAACGCGCAGGTTTGCGCAAAGATCGGTCAGACCTATCGTAAAGGCGGTGTCGATGCCGTTTTCATCCATTACGGAAAGGACAGTGTTTACCGTCTCAAGCTTCCTTTCCTCCGCGTGAAAGTATTCGGTCTCCGCACGGAAGCCTGTATACAGGCAGACAAAGATGAGCACTGCACCGGCAAGGCTTAGGAAAAGGTCCGGAGCCGGTGTTTTTTTATCCTTTTCAAGGATGGTCCCGAAGTTTATTGCGGCGGACAGCATCAGTGGTATTGCGCCCATTATGTGATAGCGGGGCATGGAAAAGGTAAGAGCGAGGGCCGTAAAATTCCAGAGGGCTATGGAGATGAGTCCGCTGTTTATAATCTCATGGCTGGTAAGCCTGTCCTCTGCCTGGACTTTGGAAGCTATGTCTTCTGCCCGGTCAATGCCTGTGTCCTGAGATATCTCTTCGGAACCCATGAGGCTGAAGCCTTCCGCCGGGACTGCCGCCCTGCTTACGGTCCCGGCTTCCGTCTTGCCGGTTTCATCCTCGTTGTTGTCCCGAAGCCTTCTGTAGGTATTGAGCCCGAAGATATTGACGATGGAGGGAAGGCCGAACAGCAGGATAAAGCCGGCAACAAGAAGGTGTACAAGCCCTATGATGCCTCTCAGGGTGGATACCCTCTCCTCATAGGGGGTGAGGACCCTTAAGAGCTCGAGAAAATCCTTAAACGTAAGGGGAAGCCCGGTAAGCACTCCCTCAAGAGATTTTATGGAGTAGGTATATGCGGGGATATCCTGCCATATGCCGATAAATACCCCTGTGAAGGTGACGAGGAAGGTCGAAAGGGTAATAAGGCCCCACCTTACATGCTTTTTCCTCTCCGCCTTCAGAATAAAGCACAGGGCAAAAACGATAAGTACCGGAAAGATCCCGCAGAGCAGAGAGTAGGTTCCGCTTGCTGTTCCGACAAAGAACAGCAGTATATGATATATAACGGCAAGGATGATATCGGGTATACGGGTTTTCCCGCGGTAGTCGGAGAGCATGATCACCATCATTAAAAGCGGGAGGAGCACCTTGTATACATAGTAGCCTCCCGCAAAAAACAGCATATTAGTGTATTCCAGCATGCCGAAATCATAGGCTGTAAAAACAAGCCCCATGGCTAAGAGGCGGAAGGCCGGTCCGGCCCCGGAAAGCTGTGTAAGACGCCAGATGACCCACGCCCAGAGGAGGATATTGACCATGCCGGAAATACAGTAGGAAAACCAGATGTTTTTGGTGAGCATATAAAGCGGGAGTGCTATGAGGGAAGCCTCGTCCATTTCTCCCTGGGACATGTAGCTCCAGTTTTTTAAAAACAGGGTGTGCCTGTCGCCCATTTCCATTACATGCCGAAGGACCATGGCAAAATCGTGGTCGAGGGCGTCCTTAAGGTGGAAAATGTTGTAATAAAAAAGCACGAGTATTTCAAGCACGACAGCCGCTGCCAGCAAAAGCTCGGTCCTGTATTTTTTAACAAAAGAACTGTTCATTCAAGGCCTCCAGGTCTTCGCCGGCCTTTTGCCGGTCAATTTATATATGATGAGAGGACAGATATTAATTATATCATATCATGAGAGGACCGTAAAAGCGGGATTCACAGATTATACACACTTTATCCAAAAAATAAACAAACTGATGCTGTAGATTAACACAGGTGATTGTTACAGGCCTGCGGCCCGTAACCGTGAAGATACTGAAGAGCTGCGAAACAATACCCCGGCAGCAAATCGGAGGCAGGAAGTTATGAGAAGTGATTACAGGCATGAGATCAAGCATTCCATAAGCTTTATGGATCTTATCTGCATAAGGCAGAGGATGTCGGCGCTTACAAGTCCTGATCCTCATGCGAAGGACGGAAAATATCATATCAGGAGCCTTTACTTTGATACCCCCGAGGATAAGGCGCTCAGGGAAAAGACAGACGGGGTGGACAGGCGTGAAAAATTCAGGATAAGGTATTATAATGACGATACTGATTTTATAAAGCTTGAAAAGAAGAGCAAGCTGAACGGCCTGGGGACCAAGGATGCGGCGCCTCTTTCTAAGGAAGGGGCGCAGGCAATAGTGGATGGTGACATCGACTGGATGGTGGAGGATCCTGATCCTCTTGTCAGGGAGCTGTATACAAAGATGAAGACGACGCTCTTAAGGCCGAAGACCATAGTGGATTACACAAGGGAGCCCTTTACCTATCCTCCCGGAAACGTCAGGGTCACCCTTGATTATGATATAAGGACAGGTCTCTTATGCACCGATTTCCTTAACAGAGAGGTTCCAACGATCCCGGTAAAGGAGTCGCCGATAATCCTTGAGGTCAAATGGGACGGTTTCCTGCCGGATATAATAAGGGATGCGGTTCAGCTTAATGTAAGGGCGGGGGCATATTCCAAATATGCCGAATGCCGCAGATATGATTAAGGAGGTTTTTTTATGAGCTTCAATGACATTTTCAAATCCAGCTTTCTGGAAAACGTTAACAGTGTTACCATATTTGATATGGTCCTTGCGCTGATGCTGGCCTTCGGCCTGGGGATGTTCATCTTTCTCGTCTATAAGAAGACCTGTACGGGAGTGATGTATTCCGCAAGCTTTGGCGTCACGCTGGTGGCGCTGACTCTTATCACGACGCTTGTGATCCTCGCGGTCACCAGTAACGTGGTGCTGTCGCTTGGTATGGTAGGTGCGCTCTCGATCGTTCGTTTCCGTACCGCCATCAAGGAGCCCCTTGACATAGCCTATCTGTTCTGGGCCATCGCGGTGGGTATAGTGCTGGCAGCAGGCATGATCCCGCTTGCCGTGTTCGGAAGCGTTGCAATAGGTGTGATACTTATACTTTTGGTGAACAGAAGGTCATATCATAATCCGTATATTATAGTCCTCAGGGTAGAGGATCATGCCTCGGAGACAAGGGCAAGGGAATACCTTGAGAATAAGGTTCAGTACTGCGGCATTAAGAGTAAGACCGCACAGAAGGGGCAGATCGAGCTGAACCTGGATATAAGGCTTAAGGATGACAATACCGATTTTGTGAATGAGCTGTCTGAGCTTCAGGGAGTTACAAGCGCTGTGCTTGTGAGCTATAACGGGGATTATATGAGCTGAGGAGAAAATGAGATGAATATGTCAGAGTGTAAGCTGAAGCATGAGGAAGCTTCATATGAAACAACCTTCCATACTGCAGGGCTTTTACTGATCCTTATCACAGCACTCATGCTTTTTTCCTGTAAGGATGTATATGCTTCGGAAACGGCGGATACCGCAGCTGTCGAGGAGAACACTGAAAATGCGGAGATCACGGAGGAAACGGCGGATACCGGGAACACAGAGAAGGAGCATGACAGCGGGGAGGTTCTTGAAGCTGAAGAGCTTAACGGGCAGTCAGAAGCAGCTGAGGCTCAGGAGGCACCCGACACACAGGAGCCCCCCGGAGCCTTTGGTGAGGGCGGTCCGTCTGCGGAGGGCATGCCCCCCGGCGGGGACAGTGTAAGCGGTAATTTTATGCCGAGGGGTGATTTTCCTTCGGACTTTCATGGGATGGCCGGAGGTCAGGGAATGCCAGGAGGCCCGGGAATGCCCGGGGGCCAGGGTATGGGGCAGGAAATGATGAACGGTGCCTCAGACACCGCCGGTGAGACCTCTAATGTCACCGCCTCGGATTACATTTATACTGCGGTTTCGGCTGCCGTCCTCATAGCAGGGATAATATTTGCGGCAGCCTTCAGGAGAAGAAGATATTAATAAAGCGCAGGGAGATAATATCATGCATGATGCTTTTTCTGATGGAAATATCCTTTTCGGAGGGGATTATAACCCTGACCAGTGGGATAAGGAGACCGTAAAAAGGGATATGGAGCTTTTTAAGGAGGCAGGTGTCAATACATTGACCCTTCCGGTCTTTTCCTGGACGAGGCTCGAACCGGAGGAGGGAAGGTACGAATTTGAGTGGCTTGACGAGCTGCTTGACCTGTTTGAGGAAAACGGCCTTCATTACTTTCTGGCCACTCCTACTGCGGCTGTTCCGGCCTGGATGGTGAGGAAATATCCTGAAACGGCACTTGTGGATATCTCGGGAAGGAGAAAGACCTTCGGCTCACGGACGCTTTTCTGCTTAAACAGTGAAAAGTACAGGGAGAGGGCAGCCGAAATGGCTGAAAGGCTTGTTGACCGGTATGGTCAAAGAAAAGGTCTTGCCGGATGGCATGTTGCCAATGAGTACGGCCATTACTGCTATTGCGGGGAATGCCGCGGGAAATTTGCACAGTGGCTTAAGGAAAGGTACGGTACTCTTTCGGAGCTTAACAGGCGCCTGAATACCGCCTTCTGGAACAGGACCTATACCGGCTTTGACGAGATAACGGTGCCTTCTGAGCTCAATGACGACAATGTGTGCAATCCGGCTCTTAAGCTCTGCTATCAGCGGTTTATGACGGATTCGACCATCGGGTGCTTCCTGAACGAGGCCCGTATCCTTAAGAAGGGGACGCCGGAGCTTTCAGTATTTACGAATATGTCCTCAAATCTTAAGTCCCTGGATCAGAACAGGCTGCTTGAGCATATGGATGTGGCAGGCTGGGACAATTATCCGGACCCCGACGCTCCCATGAGCTTTTCTGCAATGGAGCACGATATCATGAGAGGACTCAGGGACGGTCAGTCCTATTATGTTATGGAGCAGTCGCCCAACCAGCAGAACTGGCAGCCCTATAATAAGGTAAAGCGTCCCGGACAGATAAGAGAGCTTGCCTATCAGGGGCTCGCACACGGGGCGGACAGCTCCATGTATTTTCAGATGCGCCAGTCCGTTTCGGGCGTGGAAAAATTTCATGGTGCCCTCATAGCTCACAACGGAAGGACGGACACGAAGGTCTTTAAGGAGATGAAGCAGCTTGGCGCTGAGCTTAAGAGGCTGTCCGGAGTCTTTGTAAAGGGAGAGACAAAGGCACGGGCAGGGATCCTTATGGACTGGGAGAACTGGTGGGCGCTTGAAAATAACTCAGGGCCCTCAAGGGATATTGACTATCTTAAGGAGCTGCATCATTATTATTCGGCCTTTTACAGGCAGAACCTCCAGGTGGATTTTATAAAGGTAACATCGGAGCTTTCAGGCTACAGGGTCATACTTGCTCCGCTCCTGTACATGATGACAGGGGAGCTTGGTGAGAGGCTTGAGACCTTTGTCCGGGACGGCGGGATACTTATCTCCACTTATCTGACGGGCTATGCGGACCCTGATGACAGATGTATTTACGGAGCCTATCCCGGTCCCTTAAGAGAGACCTTCGGGATCTGGGTCGAAGAAACTGATGCCCTTTTTGAGGATGAGAAAAACAGGATCTGTATGACAGGTCGGCTGTCCGGGGAAAATGGAGGTGCAGCCGGGGGAACGGAGGCCATATGGAGGAAGGAATATTCCTGTGATTTTCTGTGCGACAGGATACATGCCGATAAAGCGGAGATCCTTGCGGTATACGGCGACGACTTTTATAAGGGAGAGCCCTGCGTTACCATGAACCGTCTGGGGAAGGGAAGGGCAATCTATCTGGCGAGCAGACCGGAGGCTGCCTTTCTTGACGCACTGGTATTGAGCCTCATGGCTGATACGGGTATGAGACCGCTGTTTCCTTCAGAGGGAGAGGTGGAGATAACCTCCCGGGTAAAGAACGGTAAAGAGAGCATTTTCATAATCTGTCACGACCCTCATGGAGGAAGCGTTGACCTTGGTGGTCAATCATATACGGATATGCTTACAGGCAGGATATTACAGGGAAAAACAGAGCTTTCGCACCGTGAGGTGCTTATTCTCAGTAAGGAGCAGACATTTTCAGAAGAGCCTCGGTGATTGCTGCTTTAAGAAGGCCGCAGGCTGACAGGAGCTCCTCCGCAGCCTTTCCCGACGTTTCAAAGGTCCCCTCAACGGCAGCCCTTTCAAGAGCCTCAGCCTGCTGTGACAGCTCTGTCGCGCCAACGGCAAGTGACATGGATTTCAGGGAATGTGTATGTAATATAAAGGCCTCACGGTCGTTTGCCAAGAAGGCGTTCCTGATGCCTTCGATCCGTTCATCCATCCCTTTGGCGTAGGAGGAGAGGGTTTCAAGGTATTCCTGTATATCTCCGCAGTAATCGATACCCTTTTTCGTATCCAGAAAGGAAAGCGCGGACAGAGCGGGGGATCCCTGTGTTTCAGGCTCCGGGAAGGCCTCTTTGAGGCTTACCTTTTCCGCGGGGAGATGTCTTATGATGACGTTTTCCATGGTGGCAACATCGACCGGTTTGGTCAAAAAATCTGAAAAGCCCGCGGCAAGCATTTTTTCGCGGCTTCCGGCAACTGCACTCGCGGTCAGGGAAACAATGGGGGTCCTGCGGCACCTGTCGGGATACCTTTCCATTAGGAGCCTTAAGGTCTCTACGCCGTCCATCCCGGGCATGCGGTAGTCTATGAATACCAGATCATAGGTGTTTTTTCCGAATTTTTCAATGCATTCTGAGCCGTTCGAAGCAGTATCGATCTGCATTTCGGTACGCTTGAGCAGCCCTGCGATGACCTGAAGGTTCATCGGCGTATCGTCCGTGATCAGGATACGCGCTTTGGGAGCCGTAAAGGGTGTGCCGGCGATGGAGCTGTGCGTCTGAAGGCTCAGGGAATCAAGGTCAGGCTCCCCGACGGGGGAAGCATCGGATATTCCCTGTTCAAGGGTGAAGAAAAACAGGGAGCCTTCCCCGTAGCTGCTTTTAACGCTGAGTGAGGAGCCCATGAGCTCAAGCATCCGCTTTGTGATCGCAAGCCCCAGACCCGTACCCTCCACATTCCGGTTCCGTCCGTAATCAAGACGGTCGAATTCATGAAACAGCTTTCCAAGCTCCTCCCTTTTGATGCCTATGCCGGTATCTGATACTGAGACATAAAGCAGGAGCCTCCCATCATGAACCTCTTTTTTTTCAAGCGTAAGGGTAACGCTGCCCATGTCGGTATATTTAACGGCATTTGTCAGCAGATTGGTGATGATCTGCCTTAGCTTCAGCTCATCTCCGAAAAGCCCCCGGGGCAGATCCGTGTCAACCTTAAAGGAAAGTAAAAGACCCTTATCCTCCGCCCTGAAGTGTACCAGATTATAAAGCTCCGAAAGGAGGGAGGGCAGCTTATAGGGAACCTCCGAGATCTCCATATGACCGGTCTCGATCTTGGAAAAATCGAGGATATCGTTTATTATTCCAAGCAGGCTCTCACCTGCTGTTTTTATATTGTCCGAATAGGAGAGCACATTGGGATCAGTGCTTTCACGCTGGATCATCTCGTTCATTCCAAGCACCGCTGTGATGGGAGTGCGTATCTCGTGGCTCATGTTGGAAAGAAACGTGGTTTTGGCCCTGCTCTTTGCCTCCTGCACCTCCTTTTCAAGTGTAGCCAGCTCCGCCTTTCTGCTCTGCCATATGATCACCGCGAAAAATATGATAAGGACCCCTGCGGTAGACAGCGAAAGGATAAGGCTTCTTTTTATGATGCCCTCGGAGATGGACGAGATCTGTTCGCTGATCACACTCTCACGGATAAGGTAGGTCAGAAGCCAGTCGGTATTTTCTATGGGCTCGTAGCAGAGCGTTTCATTAATGTCGTTATAGGTAAAGGAAACGACCCCGTGGCGTCCCTCCGCAAAATCCTCCCTTACCCTGTCCGCGGAAAAGCCATTCTCAAAATCGGCGTTTTCAAGGGCGGAAAGGAGATTATCCTCGCTGGCAAGGCCTCCCAATACCATGTCGGTAAGCGCTCTGCCCTCACTTGTATAGATATTGCAGAAGGTAGTGTTGTTATTGTCTGACTGAAGAGAGACGCCCTTAAGCATCGTGTTGGCGTCAAGCTCAATGAAGCAGACCGTGAGTATGTCATCTCCGAGAGGAAGGCGGTCAACGGGCATTGCGATTATTACCTTCCTGTTAATGCCCCGGGTATCCTTTAATGTTATAAGCGGCTCTGTAAGAGCCCGGTAATCTATGGGGTACTGCGAAATATCGCTGCGGATGCCGTTTGAGGTGTAGATGGTGCCGTTTTTACCGATGAAGGCAAACTTATCAAGGCCGTAATACTGCTTCATCCGGGACTGGTATTCGGAAAGCGCCTCACGGCTTTCAAGATCCTTATCCGAGATAAGACTGACAGCGGCCTTCATGTTGGTGATATAGCCCGCTATCTGTGATGCGACGACCTGCTCCCTCCGCCCTGCCAGCTCGTCTAAGTAAAGGAGGCTCACGTTCCGCACGGCGGTGCCTGTATCAAGGCTTGCGCTCCTTCCGGTCAGGACAGTCCCGGCTATCAGTATGATCGCGGCGATGGCGGCTGTGCCGACGGTGATCACCATATATTTTTTACTATGCTTTGTGGTCTTCATGTTCGAAAGCCCTGAGGATCCTTCTGTCTGCGTACTTTTGTCCGCAGCCCCGCGGCTGCGCTGAACAGTAACATTATAGCAACTATTCAGGTATAGTTCAAACCGTTGTGAGAGCACCGGACATGTGTTATTATGTTTTTAAATTACCAGTTACGGGCTAAGGAATGCCATAGGGCAGACCCGATCCATGCATGCTTCCGGAGGCGGAATATGGAAAAAAATCGTATTTTCAGTAATGACCTGGCTTCCCTTATGCCGTCTGAGGAGGGCGGTTCGGGGATGGAGTGGCTCGCGGATCAGATGCCGGGCGGCTTTTTCATCTATCGCGCCGACGAATCCACGGAGCTCCTGTTTGCAAACCAGTCCACAAGCTATATCTTCGGCTGTGACAGCGTAGATGAGTTCAGGGCTCTGGTCGGCAACTCCTTTAAGGGAATGGTCCATCCGGATGATTATGAAGAGATACAGACCTCTATAGACGACCAGATAGCCGATGTGGAAAACAATCATAACATGGACTATGTCGTTTACCGTATAATAAGAAAGGACGGGCAGATACGCTGGGTGGATGATTACGGACATTTTGCATCCCTCCCCGGCTACGGAGACGTCTATTATGTGTTTATCGGTGATATTACGGAGACGAGGCTTGCCGCAGAGGAAAAGGAGCGGTCAAGGTCCCTTGCGAGGGCCCTTGAGCTGGCGGAGCAGGCCAATGTGGCAAAGAGCGCCTTTCTTTCCAACATGAGCCATGAG
>DFEA01000025.1:30054-57866 GCA_002368575.1 Lachnospiraceae bacterium UBA3814
ACATGAGCCATGAGATCCGCACACCTATCACCGCGATCCTCGGCATGAATGAAATGATACGCAGGGAGGCTAAGGAGCCCGCAATCCTTGAGTATTCCGAAAACATCCGAAAGGCCGGGGTAAGCCTTCTTGGCATCATCAGCGATATCCTTGACTTTTCAAAGATAGAAACCGGAAGGCTTGAGCTTGAGCTTGAGGAGTATTCCCTTGCGTCCCTTGTGGCCGACCTCTATAACCTCGTTCATTTCCGGGCAGAGGAAAAGGGACTTGAGCTTGTGATAAGGATAGCCCCGGACCTGCCGGAAAGGCTTATGGGAGATACTGTCCGTATAAAGCAGATCATCACAAATCTTTTGACCAATGCGGTCAAATATACCGAAAAGGGCAGTGTGACCTTCGAAATGAAGCCTGTTAAGAAAAGCGGAGACAGGGTTTGCATAGGGGTCTCGGTGACAGATACCGGGATCGGCATAAGGAAGGAGGATACCGGGAAGCTCTTTGAGCCCTTTGACCGTCTTGACCTTAAGAAAACAAGGAGCATAGAGGGCTCGGGACTGGGGCTTGCCATCACGAGGCAGCTCCTTTCGGTCATGAACAGCGAGCTTATTGTGGAAAGCCGCTACGGTGAGGGCTCGAGATTCTATTTTGACCTGTGGCAGAGCATAGTGGATGCCGCGCCCGTTGGTGAGATCGATCCGGCGGAGCTTTTGCACGAGAGCGTCCCGGATACGAAGCGGGAGGCGCATTTTACGGCGCCGGGAATGCGTATCCTTCTCGTCGATGATACGCCGATGAACCTTCAGGTCATCGCGGGGCTCTTAAAGCGCACTATGATGAAGATCGACGTTGCGGAGAGCGGAGCAGGCTGCATCGAAAAATTCGGCGCAAATGACTATGATCTGGTGTTCCTCGATTACAGGATGCCGCAGCTGAACGGCATCGAGACCCTGGAGATGCTGAGAGAGAGGTTCCCCGACAAGTTCAGGAAAACTCCGGTCATTTCACTTACCGCAAGCGCTGTTTCCGGCGACAGGGAAAGGATGCTTGCGGCAGGCTTTACTGATTATCTGCCAAAGCCTGTTGATATAGGCGAAATGGAACGGATGATGCTCAAATACCTGCCGGAGGATGCCATTGTCATAAAGGAGAGTGACCCCGCTTCTGAAGCAGGGGAGAAGACCTGTCCGGAGCTTCCTCATTATCCCGGGCTCGATACGGAAAAAGGGATAGAATACTGCGGGGACGAGGAGGACTATATTTTCGCGCTGAAAACCTTTGCGGCATCGGTACGGGAGAAGGCGGCAGAGCTTGAGGAAGCACTTTCCTTAAAGGACAAAGAGGCCTTTGTCCTTAGGATACATTCGCTTAAGAGCACCTCGCAGGCAATAGGAGCCTCTCTTCTTTCCGGGAAGGCTCTGGCTCTTGAGGAGGCCGCAAGGGAGGACGATGCCGAAAGGCTTTTAAGGGAAATGCCTTCATTTCTTAAGGAATACAGGGAGCTTGGCGCCTTTCTTGAAGATGCCCTTAGGAATCTGGAGGAAGGGACGGCTGGTTAAGCCGGTGCTGTTTTGAGCAGAAAGGGGAGAAATGATATGAGCAGGATACTGGTGGCGGATGATGATAAGGACATGCTCGCGCTTACGGAGCGCTGGCTTTTAAGGGAGGGCTACACGGTGGATACCGCCGTCTCGGGAGGAGAGGCGCTTGATAAGCTTTCCGGAACAAGGCCCGATCTGATACTGCTTGATTACAGGATGCCGGGAATGGACGGCCTTCAGACCCTTGAAAGGATAAGGGAGGACGAGTCAAACAGGGATATCCCCGTTATCATAAGGACGGGGGACGGGGAATTGGCCGGTAATGAAAAAGCCCTGCAGGGCGCATACGCTGTGGTGCCCAAGTCGCTTGGAAAGCCGGGGCTTCTTAATGAGGTTTCGCAGGCACTGCGGTAAATGCTACTGCGGAAGGGTACGGCGGAAGAAGGCCTCCGCAAAAAAGCGATGGATCGCGTCGAGAAGGGTATCCTTCTGCGAGGTCTTAAGAAGATATCCGTCAGGCTTGTATTCGAGTATGCGGAACACATGATCCCTGTCGTTCTTTCCCGTCAGAAAGATCGTCGGAATGGCACAGGTCACAGGATTGCTCCTTATGCGCTTCATAAGCTCGTAGCCGTCCATTTCGGGCATTTCATAGTCCATAAGTATAAGATCGGGGGTCAGGGCGTTAAGCCCTGAGATCAGCTCGCTTCCGCGTCGGAAGCAGGATACGCCGTAATCCGCGGAAAGCCAGCGGTCTATGACCGAGAGATATTCAGGATCGTCGTCCACGATGTAGATGTTTTTCCTGCGGCGGTAATCCCCGGACAGCTCGGAGAATGTGTCCATATCCTTAAGAAAAACGTTAATATCCACAGGCCGCGGATAGGTGCGGGAAACCCGGAAGGCACTGTTTGAGCTTATTGCAGTCTCGATGTCCGCCACTTCACCGGTAAGGCAGAGGATCCTGGAATCATCCTGACAGATCTCCCCCAAAAGGCTCATGATAAGCCCGATATGAGAGGGATCGTCCTTTCTGCCGGGATAATAAAGTATGATGTCTGCCTCAAACCGGCAGGTAATGATCATTTCAGGCTGATCCGGCACGGAGATCACCGAAAAGCCCGCATTTTTCAGATTGTTTTCTATTCCCTTCGTTACGATATCCTGACCGGCCTGAACAAAAAGGATGGTCTTGCTCAGGTCCCTGAGGGCAGGGGCGGTTTCGCTTTTTCTGTCAGAGGAGGCGGCACGGCTCCTTTTAAGGTCCTTTATCCCCTCCTCCTTAAGGACGGGTGAAAGGAGTTCCGAAAAAGCAAGATAGGAGGAGAGAAGCCCGGGCGTTTCCTCCCGCATCCCCTTCAGATCGCCGTTTCCCGCGCAGGTCTCAAGGAAAGCGGCCTTTTCGCGCAGGGCCCTGGCTCCGATGAGCCCGGACATGCTTTTAAGGGAGTGCACCGTCAGCCTGAACATGGTACGGTCTTCATTTTCAAGATATGTCCTGATATCAGCGGCCTTTTCGGAGATGGAGGAGTGGAAAATATACAGGGCGTCCACATAGTCCTCCGCGCTGCCGCAGTTTGTTATGCCGGAAACGAGATCTATATGCGGCACGGTCTTTAACCAGCCGGGGAGAAGGTCAAGCTCTCTGCTTATATCGGTCTCTCCCGGGGCCTTACCCGTCTTTTCGGCGGCCGTACCGGAAAGAGTGTTCATCGGCGGCCTTTCCTTCCTCCGGGGAAGCCAGGTCAGAAGCACCTCAGAGAGCTGCTCCGGTTCGATGGGCTTTATAAGAACGTCCGAGAAGCCTGCGGCCTTATAAAGATTTATATTTTTCCGCCCCTCATCGGTGGTATGACAGATCACCGGAACGCTCCGGCCTCTTTTTTTGAATATTTCCTTAAGTGCTACGAAGGTATCCACACCGTCAGGCTCGGGCATCCGGTGATCAAGGAGGATAAGATCGTAGTCCTTTTTTTTGCACATTTCCAGGCATTCTCTGCCGTTTTCAGCCTGATCCGAAGCCACACCGCCGGCGGACAGGAGCGATGAGAGGATCATGCGGTTGATCATCATGTCGTCAACTATGAGTACCTGTGATATTCCGTTCTCCATTAGAATGTTCCCTTCGGCTGCCGTTTTCATCGGGACAGCTCCGTTCCCATTGTAACATGAAGCGCCCGGTCAGGCAAATATCCGAAATGTCAAAAAACGGCAGCTGATTGCGTTCATGAGTATAAGTTAGAAAAATATAACGTAAACGTTATCGTAAATCTGCTCAAAAGAATCCATTTTTTTGTAGACAGATTGTACGCATTGTTGTATGATTGATTTGGCGGTCGAAGACTGCCGGAATTTTCTACAAGGAGGAAATAATATGAAAAAGAGATTGTTGGCAACTTTGTTAACAGCTTCAATGACGGCTGCTTTACTGGCCGGTTGCGGAGGCGGTGGTGAGGTAAGTCTTCCGGAGGAGGCACCCGCCGCGGCTGAGGCAGAGGCAGAGGCTCCTGCAGAAGAGGCTCCCGCAGAGGCGGAGGCAGAGGCTCCCGCAGAGGCTGCTTCCGGAGACTTTACGGTAGAAGGCCTGAAGGGCCCCATCTCCACAGAAGGTGCTTCTAATGAGCTTGCATACAAGGGAGATATCAGCTACATGCATTTCTCAACCTCTGAGGAGGCTGACGGAAACGGCGGCTCCGACGGACACAGAACGGCTATCAAGGCATGGCAGGAGGGCCATCCCGATATCAACTTAAATGAAGAGGTTCTTGCAAACGGCGATTATAAGGTTCAGATCGCTACCTATGCTTCCTCTGGTGAGCTTCCCGACGTGTTCCTGCTTCAGGGCATGAATACCATCAGCTGGGTTAACCAGGGCCTTCTGGTAGATCTTACCGACTATATCACAGGCTCTCCTTACGCGGCGGATTACAATATGGATTATCTTGTTCCTCATACCGTTGACGGTCATTATTACGGCTTCCCTGTTCTTACAGGCGGAACCTGTACCGTTATCGCATATGATTCCGAGCTTTGGAAGGAAGCCGGCTACGACGAGTTCCCCACTACCTGGGATGAGGTCGAAAAGGCCAAGGCTTTCTTTGACGAGGAAGGCATCGATACCATCGGCTTTGGTAACCAGGGCCAGTGGAACCTGAATTCCTGCTTCGTATCCTGTCTCGGATATCAGTACACCGGAACTGACTGGTTCTCAAGCATCATCGCAGGCGACGGCAAGGCTTCCTTCACGGATCCCGAGTTCGTTGCGGCACTCAAGGAGACCCAGTATCTCTTCCATGATTCAGGGCTTTTCAACAGCGACTTCAACATGAAGACAAACGAGGATGCCCGTGAGCTTTACATCGCAGGCGACTGCGCAGCTTACATCGGCGGCAACTGGGATATCGATTACATCAAGGAAACTCTTAAGAACGAGGATCCCGAGAAGTATGCGGCTACAAAGTTCGCTGTTCTTCCTAAGGCTCCCGATGCCACAAAGTATGAGAAGTTCCAGAACATCGGTCTTGGCTATTCCATAGCTATCAATGCAAAGGTTGCAGAGGATCCCGACAAGCTCGCTGCCTGCGTAGACCTTGCACAGTATCTGACAGGTCCCGCATTTGCTGAGTATGTTGGAAAGTATTATGCTCTCGGCGGCTTCTGCAAGGCTGACGTAGATCTTTCCTCACAGGATCAGTTCGTACAGGATTTCTACAATTTCTCCTATGTTGATACCAAGGGCTGTGAGATCTATGATTCTTATGTAGACGGTTCCGTATGGTCTGTTCTTAATACGGAGATGCAGGAGATGGTAAACGGCGACATCGATCCCGAGAAGGTTGCGGCCGATACCCAGGCTGCGTATGAGGCTTATCTCGGAAAGTAAGCCGGGGAAGTCGATTTAGCGGGCGGAGAGCTTCTGCTGCATTGAAGTGATCCGCAGATCGGCGCAGTATGTGAAGGCTTTTGCTCCTGCGGCGGCAGTATTTGCCGCCGCAGGAGCTTTGAAAGAAGGAATGGGGGCGGAATATGCTGAATTCGATAAGACCTAAGAACAGAGTCATCTTTGGCTATTTGCTCATCCCGGTGGCTCTTTTTATTTTTACCGTTTTTGTGCCGCTTGTGGCGGCTCTCTTCTACAGCTTTTATGACTGGAAGGTTGGTCCGAACAAGATCTTCAACGGGCTTGAGAATTATGTAAAGCTCTTTCACGACGAGGTATTCTGGGCGTCCTTCAGGCATAATATCTTCCTTGTTGTTTTCTGTATAGTGGGTCAGGTCGGGATAGCCTTTATCCTGGTCATGATAATCAGCTCAAAGCTGGTAAAGGCAAAGGGCATCCACAGGACCTTCGGCTTTTTCCCGAGTACGATATCCGCGGTCTGTATAGGCTTTATCTGGCTTATGATCTATGATCAGAGAAAGGGGCTTTTAAACTGGTTCCTGGTTCAGATCGGAAAGATCCCGAACATGAAATCCGGGCCGGTCTGGCTTAACGAACCCGAGCTGATAATGCTCTTAGTCTCGATACCTCTGGTCTGGCAGTATGTGGGATATTACATGGTCATCATCCTTTCGGCCGTTGCCTCCATCGATACCGAGGTACTGGAATCCGCGGAGATAGACGGCGCAAACGGGATACAAAGGGCCCGTTACATTGTACTGCCTCTGATAAAGAGTACACTGCTTGTTTGTGTTACCCTCTGTATAGCGGGTAATATGAAGGCTTTCGATAATATATTTGTCATGACAAAGGGAGGGCCGGGGTATTCCTCGATGGTTATGGCGATGTACGGCTACAAGACCTCCTTTGAAACGGGTTATCTGGGGTACGGCTCCTGCATATCCGTTGCGATCTTTGTTCTTTCACTCATCGTTATAGGCGGCTCACAGGCCCTGCTCAATCACTTCACTACCGACGAATATGATAGGAATGAGGCAAAGCAGGCAAAGCAGCGCCAGAAGGATATGATCGCTGCCGCAAAGGCAAAATACGGGAAGGGAGGGCTTAGATAATGGCTTCGGAAAAGATTCTTGAGACTCAGGCTGTTAAAAACGAATCCTCCGGTACAAAGGCCGGCAATACCATACTGGGGATCATCTTAAACGTGTTCATGTGGATATTTTCCTTAAGCTGCATCTTTCCGCTTATCTGGATGGGCTATTCATCCCTTAAGCAGAAAAGGGACTTTAATAAGGACATATTCTCACTGCCCAGTGAGCCAAGCCTCAGCAATTACCAGAGGATCCTCTCAAATCCTGACTATAATATAGCATCGTCCATGATAAACAGCACAAGGACGACGATCATCTCAGTTGCCCTGATCGTTGTATGTGCCTTCATAGTAGGCTATATCCTTGCAAGGTGCAGCTTTAAGATGAACCGTCCCCTGTACCTTATGTTCCTCATGGGTATGCTGATCCCCGTGCATTCGCTGATGGTACCTATATATATCATCTTTTCAAGGGCGGGGCTTTTAAACAAATGGTATACGCTGCTGATGCCGTATCTGTGCTTTAACCTCCCGGTGTCGCTTTTCCTGGTGGAGGGCTATGTGAAGGGGATACCGACCGCGCTTGAGGAAGCGGCGGCCATAGACGGCTGCTCCTTCTCAAGATCGATGTTCTCCATAATCCTTCCGATCTGCAAGCCGATACTTACAACGGTTGCGATAATAAATGTATTCGGCTGTTGGAACGAGTTCTCCTTTGCGCTGATACTTCAGAGCAAGGCTTTCCAGACGGTTCCTCTTGCCCTTAAGAACTTTACCGGCCAGTTCAATTCGGATTTTCCGAAGATGATGGCGGCGATGCTGTTAACTATGTCTCCGGTGGTGATCTTCTACTTTGTATTCAGCAAGCAGATCATAAAGGGTATGGTTGCCGGCGCGGTGAAGGGATAATAAGGTCCCGGGCGCACGGTCTGTAAACAAACCGTTACAGTGATGTTTAAAGCACTCCGATTGATCCTCGGGGTGCTTTTTTAATCGTTTTTTTCATGGGGTTGTGAGGATATTAAGAGATTGCCCTGATACATACTACAGACAGTTCCGCAGTTGAACATAGTTTGTAATAATGTTATAATTCCTGCGGCAGGACCGATATATAACAGAGGATCTTAATATGGAAGAAAAGCTTGAGTTACTCAGATCACTCATAAGAGACTGCAAAAGGGCAGCGGTGGCGTTTTCCGCGGGAGTGGATTCCACCTTCCTTCTTAAGGTCGCTTCAGAGGTGCTGGGGGATGACTGTCTTGCTCTTACCGCTGTTTCACCGGCTTTTCCGAAGGAGGAGACGGAGGAGGCGGTCAGGTTCTGCAGTGACAACCGCATCAGGCAGATAACCTTTGAGGCGGGGGAGCTCGGCTTAAGGGAGTATTCCGAAAATCCTGTGAACCGCTGTTATTACTGCAAGAGGCAGATCTTCAAAAGGATGCTGGAGCTTGCTTCGGAAAATGGTATATGCGTAGTAATGGAGGGCTCCAATATCGATGATCTGTCGGATTACCGTCCCGGGCTTTCAGCGCTTAAAGAGCTTAAGATAAAAAGCCCTTTAAGGGAAGCGGGCCTTACAAAAACGGAGATAAGAGAGCTCTCTAAGGGAATGGGACTTAAGACCTGGGACAAGCAGTCCTTTGCCTGTCTGGCATCAAGGATACCCTATGGAGAGGAGATCACGGCGGAAAAGCTCCTGAGGATAGGAAGCTGTGAACGGGTGCTTTCGGAGGCCGGCTTTAAAAACTACAGGGTGAGGGCCCATGGTACTCTGGCAAGGATAGAGGTGCTGCCCGAGGAGCTTGAAAGGCTTGTAAAACCGGATATAAGAGAGGATATAGTAAGAAGGCTTAAGGAAAACGGCTTTACCTATGTGACCATGGATCTTTCGGGATACAGGACCGGAAGCCTTAACGAGGCTGTAAGGCGTAAGGGGTCACTGCCCTGAGGTCATGGATTTGAGGTTTCGGATGGAAATGGACAGTATAAAGGAAGTACTAGAGGCCGTAAGAAAGGGAAGCCTGGGAATAGAGGAGGCTGAGCTCTATTTCAGGAAGAAGCCCTTTATGGATATCGGCTTTGCCAACATAGATACCAACAGGAAACAGAGGACAGGCGCCGCGGAGGTCATCTACGGCGCGGGAAAGAGCGAAGCTCAGATACTTTCCATAGTAAACGCGATGAAGGAAGGCGGACAGGAGGATATCCTCATAACAAGGCTTTCCGCGGAGAAGGCTTCAAAGCTTAAGGAGTCGCTTCGGTTTGAATATTTTGAGGATGGCAGGGTCGGTATCTGCGGTAAGGTTAAAGAGCCTGACGGGACCGGGAAAATAGCGGTCGTGACAGGCGGGACGAGCGATATCCCGGTTGCGGCAGAGGCCTTTCATACGGCAAGGTTTCTCGGCAACGAGGTGCTTACGATCTACGACGTGGGAGTATCGGGCCTTCACAGGCTCCTTGCAAGGCTTGACGATATAATGTCCGCAAGGGTGGTCATAGTTGTGGCCGGCATGGAGGGGGCTCTTGCAAGTGTTGTGGGCGGGATGGTGAGCGTGCCCGTTATTGCCGTACCCTCAAGCGTGGGCTACGGCGCCTCCTTCGGAGGGATAGCCGCGCTGCTTTCGATGCTCAATTCCTGTGCCAACGGAATCTCGGTCGTAAATATAGATAACGGATACGGGGCGGCCTATCAGGCCAGCCTCATCAATCATATCAGATAGCGCACGATTTGCAAGCAAATCGGCGCAGAAAGGATCGGAGCATGAGGACTGTTTATCTGGACTGCGGTATGGGTGCAGCCGGAGATATGCTTACTGCCGCACTTTATGAGCTCATGGATGAAAAGGACAGGGAGGAGTTCCTGGCCTCCATAAGAGGGGCAGGTATCCCGAAGACAGCGGTCTCTTTGGAGAGCATGACAAAGTGCGGCATAGTGGGAACGCATTTTACGGTGAGGGTGGACGGTGAGGAGGAAGCATCGGAGGATGTTCACTGCGGGCATGGTCACGGGCACGGTCATGAGCATGATTACGAACATGATTATGAACATGATCACGAACATGAACATGATCACGAACATGGGCATTGTCATGACCATGACCATGATCATGAACATGACCACGATCATGCTCACGGCCATCATCATGACCATGACCATGACCATGACCATGATCATGATCATCACCATGAAGAGGGTCATTTCCACGGGCATGAGCACCATGAGCATGACGGTCATCATCATACGTCTATGGCCGATATAGAAAGGATCGTTTCGGCCCTTGCCGTGTCCGACAGGGTGAAGAAGGATGTTATGAACGTATACCGGCTTATTGCCGGGGCGGAGAGCAGGGCGCACGGGGTCGATGCTTCAGAGGTGCATTTTCACGAGGTGGGGATGATGGACGCGATCGCCGATATCACCGCTGTCTGCCTGGCCTTTGAAAGGCTTGGCGCGGACCGGATAGTAGCCTCCCCTGTCCATGTGGGAAGCGGACAGGTACGCTGTCAGCACGGCATAATGCCTGTGCCGGCGCCCGCGACCGCTGATATTCTTAAGGGAGTTCCGGTTTACGGGGGCGGGATAGAGGGAGAGCTCTGCACGCCTACGGGGGCGGCTCTTATCAGGTACTTTGCCGAAGGGTTCGGTGATATGCCTCATATGACCCTTGAAAAAACCGGCTACGGGATGGGAAAAAAGGACTTTCCAAGGGCTAACTGCTTAAGGGCCATGCTGGGGGAGGAGACGGGAGCCTTGCCCGAACAGGACGGTCATGAGAACAGCTCCTCTGCCGGTGATATTGTCACGGAGCTGTCCTGCAATGTGGACGATATGACGGGAGAGGAGACCGGGTTTCTGTATGACAGGCTGTTTGAGGCGGGTGCCCGCGAGGTATTTACCACTGCGGTGGTCATGAAAAAATCCCGTCCGGGGCTCCTTCTTACGGTGCTTTGTGACGAGGATAAAAAGGATGCCCTTATCAGGGCAATGTTCAAATACACCCAGACCATAGGGATAAGGGAAAGCGTATGCAGACGGCATATCCTTAAGAGAGAGCTTAAGGAGGTAAACACTCCCTTCGGAAGGGTGAGGGTAAAGGAATCGACAGGCTATGGCGTGGTAAGGAGAAAGGCGGAGTTTGACGATGTTGCCCGAATTGCCGAAGAGAGAGGAGAAAGCATATCCGAGATCAGGAGGAAGCTTGAGTTGTAAAACAGGCCGGGAAACAGGCCTGTGAATGAGGGAGATAGGAAGATGAAGGCTGTAAAAAAAATCACTGCTGTAATACTGGTATTTATCATTGCGCTTTCGGGCCACGCTCAGAGAGCCTATGCCGCAAGCACCGCCATGGAGACGGTCCTGCCGCAGTTTGTTATCTATGTGAACCGGGCGCTTGACTGCGTGACCGTCAAGCTTCAAAATCCAGACGGGACCGAAACCGCGGTAAAGAGTATGGTCTGTTCCACGGGAAGGGCAGGACACGAAACACCCACCGGTTTTTTCAAGACCTCCGATTATTATGACTGGAGGCTTATGGTGGACGGTACCTACGGAAGATACGCGGTAAGGTTCAACAGAGGGATAATGTTTCATTCGGTGCCCTATTATTCAAGAAGCACTGACAGGCTTGAGTACGATCAGTACAATCTCCTGGGGCAGAAGGCTTCGCTTGGCTGTGTGAGGCTTTCGGTTGCCGATGCAAAGTGGATATATGATTTCTGCAGGAAGGGGACCCGGGTGGTCGTATATGATGATCTTACCACTCCCGGAGAGCTTGGGAAGCCTGCGTCCATCCCCATCGATCCGGCTTCGCCCTTCAGGGGCTGGGATCCCACGGATATCAATCCTTTAAATCCCTGGCTTGTGGCCGCCGTTCCCGGGCAGAGCCTGGAGGCTGCCGGACAATAGCTTATTCCTGAGAAAGCTTTCCGATATTAAGCGTTTCGGCTTCGGGAAAGCTTTCACAGACAGGGTCATGACTTACTATTATAAGAAGCCTGCCGTTCCGGCGGGCTTTTATATATTCACAGAGCCTTTTCCTGTTTTCGGCATCAAGCCCCGTGAAGGGCTCGTCGAGAAGCACTATGTCAGAGGGCGACAGCATTGCTCTGAGTACCGCTACCCTTCGTTTCATGCCGCCGCTGAGACCGGACACCTTCTCCCCGGGAACGCCTTCGGGAAATACCCTTGAAAGCTCTTCTGCAGGCTCCCCTGTACAGCCGCAGATTCTCAGATTGGAACAGGCGTTTTGCTCCTCTATCAGCCTGTTTTCCTGAAAGCACATGCTTACCCTTAAGGGAGGAATACCATTTTCTGAGGCTTTTTTGAGCGAAAACCGGGGCTTTCGCCTGAGCGCACGGTCCGAAGGCGGATCGGTACGGACAAAGCGTACGGAGCCAAGATCAGGTGAGGTAAGCCCCGCGATAAGCTTAAGCAGGGTGGTTTTACCGATCCCGGATACTCCGCTTATAATATAGGTGCTGTCCTGTCGGAAGCAAAGCGTCAGATCCTTAAAAACAATGTTATCACCGTAGGATTTGCAAAGACCTGAAAGGCTTATGCTCACCGGAACGGCTTTACGCGCGGCGACCCCGGCACCGGATTCGGGACCGGGTAAGCGGGCGGAAATTTTATGGAATAAATAAGGAAGAAGATCAAAAAGGAGCTTTTCGGTAAGAGTAAGAACTATGAGGATAACGATCATCCACGAAAAGACTCCGGCGGTATTTAAATAGATCTTGTCCATGTAAAGGCGTTCACCGATGGATAATTCGGGGAGCCCGATGATCTCCGCCGCTATTCCGGATTTAAAGCTCATGCCGAGGGACTGCCTGAGGGCCGCTTTCAGATAGGGAAGATAAGCCGGACGATATATATAAAGAAAGCGGTTTACGGCGCTCATACGAAAGACTGTGGCCATCTCGATAAGACCTGTGTCGGTTTCCTTAAGACCTGTCAGAGCATTTATATATACGTTAGGAAATACGACCATGAAGGTAATGTACAGAGAAAGCCTTGCGGAGCCGAACCATATGAGCAGGACCACTACGACGGCTGCAACGGGAACGGTACGCAAAAAGACGACGAGGGGCTTAAAAAACTCCTCCGAAAAAGGGTGTTTATAGGAAAGGAGCGCGAGCACAAGACCTGAGAGAGCCGCGGCGGAAAAGCCTGAAAGGATCCTTAAAAGCGACATAAGGACAGAGCTTAAAAAGACCCTCTCGGTTATCCTTTGGGACAGCTCTGAGAGGGTCCTTCGGGGAGAGGCAAAATACAGCGGATTATCGACAAGCACTGCCACAGCCTGCCACAACGCTATCCAGAACAGGATGATGAGCACCCTGCGTATAAATAAAGCCCCTCTCCCGGTCATTTTTTTCAAGCTCTTTACTCCCCGGCCGTATAATAGAAGTCATCGCCGGGAAGGGCTCCGCCGGTGGAGGCCGGCTCTGCTTCAAAGAGCACCTTTAAATATCCGTTCAGATCAGACTTCATTTCCTCACCCGTAATGCAGACTATATTGCAGAAGGGGATGGCCTTTGCCGCAATGGGAGCCTTTTCCACTATTCCCTGATCCGCGACGCACTGCGCGGCCTTTTCAACCTCGGAATTGACGAAAAGAACGCTCTCTTCATGATCCTTAAGGAAGCCGTTAAGGAGGTCGGGGTGATCCTGTATAAAGGCCTTTGAGGCGACCGTCACACCGGTGACAAGGGAGGAGGAGGGATCGAGCTTATTCCATTCCTCAGTCATGTCAAGCACTATGGACAGGGCATCGTTCTGCTGCATCGCAACGGTCGCAAAGGGCTGGGGAAGAAGCCCCGCCTGAGAAGGATCCTCCGCAAGCAGTGCGGCGACCTCGGCGGCCTCTGACCGAAACTCTGTCTTTACGTCCTCTGCCCCGTTGCCGGAAAGGATGTAATTCAGAACATATTCAGGGGTGGTTCCCTTTCCGGTGGTATAGATCGTTTTTCCGCTGAGATCGGAAACGCTTTCTATGCTTTTGTCACCGCTTACCACATAGAGAACGCCGAGAGTGTTTACATCGATCACGCTTATCCCGCCCTCAGTCTTATTATAAAGGACGGCTGCGACATTTGCGGGCACAAGAGCGATGTCAAGCTCCCCTGAGACAAGCCTGGGAAGAAGGGCGTCAGCCTGTGTCTCCATCGTGAATTCGTAGCTGTTTTCCGCGGTTATTCCGGAGGCCTCGTCCATAAGTCCCACAAGCCCCATGGAGGTAGGACCCTTAAGGGAGCCGATACGAACGGTTTTGGTATCGTTCCCGGCTTCCTCTGCTTCAGTATTCTCCGCAGCATTCTCCGGGGCATTTTCCGAAGTGTTTTCAGCGGTGTTTTCCGCAGTATCCTCTGCCGCTTTCTCCTTTCCTTCTGTCTCTTCTGAAACAGGGGCAGTATCGGTTACTGTACCGTCAGCCGTATAATAAGGTATGCCCGCGCAGCCCGTAAGGAGCAGAGCACTAAGGGCAGCCGCGGCTGCTTTTGCCGTAAGGCCGATTTTTTTCATTCTCATCTGATATTTTGTCCTTTCACATTTGTTTAAGAAACGACAAGGTTCTTTTGTTTTGGCGTTTCCTGCACCGGAGGCACGTTACAATATTTCACCGTTCTGAACGATGCCATATGATATCTTACGCCAGCGGTTTTATGTTTGCAAGAGATAAAAGCGGCAAAACGATTAATAAAACGATTTACCATTGCTATTTAGGCATACTTTGTGATATAATACATGAAATATATAAACTTGCTTCGGAAGAAATATAGAAAGGGTTTATCCGTTCGGTCAGATCGGGTAATAAACGGTGTATGAAAGAGCGAAGAGACGTTACAAGAACAAAGAATGCAATAGAACATGCTTATCTTGAGCTTCTGTTCAGGAAGGGCTACAGCAGGGTCACCGTCAATGAGGTCATCGATCTGGCGGATGTCAGCAGAGGCACATTTTATGCTCACTACAGGGATATCTCTGACCTTGAGGAAAAGGTTGAGGACAAGGCCGTAAAGGCTTTGAGGGAGGCCTGCGAGACGGATGAGGCCTTTGATATCGAGATGATAGCAAGGACGAGGTTAGGCTGTGTGTTCGATCTGTTTTATTCCTTCAGGGATGACTTCAAGCTCCTTCTGCTTGCGGATAACAACACCAAGATGATAAATAAGGTAAGGACGGTGCTTGTAGAGGCTATGGAGCACAGCAGCACTATGGATCTCATGACTCAAAGGATAGGAAGGGTAAAGGCCTCCCTTATTCTGGAGAGCATAGCGGGATGCTTTGTTGCGGGGTTCATAAATCTCATGAAAAACGAAAATGAGATCAACAGGGATGTTGCGGTTGAGCTTATGAGCGACCTTATATCCGGAGGCCTTGAAAGGGTCATAGAGGAATTCGGGATAAAGGAAGAGAAATGATCAGAAGGATACAGGCGCTTTGGCACCGGCGGATTGGGCGGTACATATCATGGGAAACTGCAGGCTGATTATCACATAGCCTGCTTTTTTTATTGTAATCGTTCAGATTTTATGATAAAATTTCATTCGCATTAATTTTCGAAAATACAGAAGGGAAGGAAGGAAGAGAATGAGACGTGGCATTACGGTACAGCTGATGATGATGATCGCTCCGCTTGTTGTGGTCCTTATAATTGCGGTCGCGTATCTCGGCTATGAGAACATGAATACCTTGCAGGAGGCAAAGGAGATCTATTACGATACGATAAGTCAGATCGAAAACACTATCTCAGGGATGGACAGGGACGGCTATCAGGCTCTGTACGCTATGGTGCGTGTGTATGAGGTGCATCAGGGGCTTAAGCCCGAGGAGGAGCTTCAGGGCACAATAGAAAGCTTTGAAAACAACTATCAGCAGGTCATAGACGGGACTGAGCAGCTGAGGAAGCAGTACAACGCTGACCCCTATCTGGCAAATGAGTTCAGGGCGACCTCGGCCGGACAGACCGAAAGCTGTGTCGCTATTCTTGACAAGTTTGTGGCGGAGATGACCGAATGGAGAACCGCATATAACGTCGAAACCGGGGAGGGCGACGTGGATGTGGCAGAGGCTGATTTCGAGATAGCAAGGAATCACATCGACATGATGGAACAGATCGCATCTGCCTACGCGGAATATAAGAATACCGATCTGCAGGGCAATGTGCGGAATACTCTTGTGATGTCGGTCATAGTGGCAGTGATCGCCACCATTCTCTGCGTGATATACGGGATATCCACCGCTGTCAAGATCGCTAAGGCCACCAACAGCATTAAGGATACCATCAGCAAGCTGGCAGAGGGCGACCTTACGGTAGAGGTTGATGAGAAGATATTAAAGCGCGGCGACGAGATAGGGGACATGGCCCGGGGCACCGAGGGCTTTATCAAGAAGCTTCAGGAGATCGTCGGCAGGATACAGGAATCCGCTTCCAGCGTTCTTACATCGGGTGATGATCTTGAGAACATGGCTTCCCAGTCAAGCCAGACCGCGGACGATATAGCTCACGCGGTAGACGACGTTTCCAAGGGCGCTGTTTCACAGGCTGAGGATATAGAGAACGCTACGATGCGTGTCAACGAGATGGGTACGATCATCGAGACCATCGTTGACAATGTCGCGGCCCTTAACGGGACCAGCGCCGATATGCAGGATGCCGGCAACCAGGCTGCCGCCATCATGCAGGAGCTTTCCGAAAGTAATGACAAGACGGTCGAGGCGGTCATGGGAGTCGCAAAGAACGTTGAAGCTACAGATGAATCGGTTCAGAAGATACAGGATGCGGTTCAGCTTATAAGTAACGTTGCCAGCCAGACAAACCTTCTTTCCCTTAATGCTTCAATAGAGGCGGCAAGAGCGGGTGAGGCAGGAAGAGGCTTTGCGGTAGTTGCCTCCGAGATACAGACGCTTTCCGAGGAGTCCAATTCCTCAGCTCAGAGGATATCCGAGATCGTCAAGGGGCTGTCGGATGATTCCAAGGCTTCCATGAGCATGATGGAGGAGGTTAAGAGAAGGCTTTCGGAACAGTCGGAGAAGTTAGAGCAGACGATGCAGACCTTCCAGAACGTTACGGGCGGTATCGTGACCTCAAGAGAGGGAGCTTCCAATATCAATAATGAGGCTCAGGACTGCGACCGTTCAAGAAACGGTGTAGTAGATATCATTTCAAACCTTTCCGCCATATCGGAGGAGAACGCGGCATCAACACAGGAGACCACCGCTTCCATGCAGGAGCTGAACGCGACCATCGCGCTGCTTGCGGAATCTGCAAGAAGCTTAAAGGGGCTTGCTGAGGGCATGAACGAGGCCTGCGAGTTCTTCAAGCTTGGCTGAGGCTGACTGCTGACAGCAACGATCCGGTTCGGAGGATGGATCGGATGGCACAAACCAGGTTCATACTTAAGCGCGATTAAAAACATGGTGAACGGATTAAATCCGTTTACCGTAAAAAGACGCAGACCAGGATAAAGGAACGAAAGCCACCGGCAAGGCGACCGATGGCTTTCGTTCTTTAAGTGATTTTGAAAGGAGCATTAAAATGACTAAGATCGATATTATTTCAGGTTTTTTAGGCGCAGGCAAAACAACTCTTATCAAGAAGCTTATCGAGGAGTCCTTTAAGGGACAGAAGGTAGTGCTTATTGAAAATGAATTCGGCGAGATAGGGATCGACGGCGGGTTTCTGAGGGAAGCCGGGATCAATGTGACCGAGATGAATTCGGGATGCATCTGCTGTTCACTTGTGGGAGATTTTAAGGAGTCCCTTACACAGGTCATCAGACAGTACTCTCCCGACAGGATAATAATAGAGCCCTCCGGAGTAGGTAAGCTCTCCGATGTGGCAAAGGCAGTGGAGAGGGTGAATGAAAATGAAGAGCAGGTAGTCATCAACTCTCTTGTGACGGTCGTGGATGGCTTAAAGGCCAGGATGTATATGAAAAACTTCGGAGAGTTCTTCAACAATCAGGTTGAGAGCGCAGGGACCGTCGTGATAAGCAGGACACAGAAGATGGATGATGAGAAGCTTGACGCCCTTATGGAGATGCTGAGGGAGCATAATAAGGAGGCTGTCATCATTACCACACCCTGGGATGAGCTGAGCGGCAGGCAGATACTTGACGCGATGGAAAAGGGACATACCCTGGTAGACTCAATGCTTGAGGAAATGAGCAGGCTCCCTGAGGAGGAAGAGCATCACCACCACCACGATCATGATGAGGAGCACGGACATCACCATCACGATCACGATGAGGAGCATGAGCATCACCACGATCACGATGAGGAGCACGGACATCATCATGACCATGATGAGGAGCATGAGCATCATCACCATCATGATGAGGAGCATGAAGAGCACCATCATGAGCATGACCACGACCATGAGGAGGGTCACCATCATCACCACCATCATCATGATCATGATGCGGATGAGGTATTTCAGAGCTGGGGGATCGAAACACATCATAAGTTCGGAAGGGATGAGCTTCTGGATATCCTTAAGAAGCTGTCAGATGAAGACGGCAGGGAATACGGGGTGATCCTCAGAGCCAAGGGAATAGTACAGGCTAAGGATGCGGACGGCTGGTATGAATTCGATCTTACTCCCGGTGAATACGAGATCAGGGAGAGCACACCCGATTATACGGGAAGGCTCTGCGTTATCGGCGCGGAGCTTAAGGATCATGAGGTAGCAAAGCTGTTCGGAGTGTAAGAGGCATATATATGTTCAAAAGAAAAAAAGAGATACCGGTATATATTTTCACAGGCTTCCTTGAGAGCGGAAAGACCACCTTCATAAAGGAAACGCTTAAGGAGAACCAGTTTGACGACGGGCTCGTCACCTCATGCGTAATCTGTGAGGAGGGGATAGAGGAGCTGAGCAAACAGGAGATCATCGAAAATAAATTCATCATCCATACCCTGGACAGTGAGGATGACATTGAGATCGGGACCTTTATGGAGATCGAGGAATCGGACCAACCCTCAAGGGTACTCATCGAATACAACGGGACCTGGGATCCGGATACTTTGGCGGAAGCCCTGCCGGACCACTGGGTGATAGCAGAGATCATAACCACCATAGACGCCACCACCTACTCGGATTATCTGGCCAACATGAAGCAGCTCATGACAAGGCAGTTCACTTATTCCGATCTTGTTGTCTTTAACAGGAGCAGGGAGGATATGGAGCTTCCGGTGTTTAAACGTACCGTCCGGGCCCTTAACAAGCGGGCTCAGGTCATCTTTGAGATGGAGGACGGGACTATCAACAATAACGTAAAGGAGGAGCTTCCCTACGACCTTAGTTCTCCGGAGATAAAGGTGGAGGACGACGATTACGGGATCTGGTACATAGATGTTTTCGATAATCTGGATGCCTATGTCGGAAAGACCGTAAGCTTTAAGGGGATGGTCCATAAGGAAAAGAAGGCGGCGCCGGACTTTTTCGTTCCGGGAAGGCTGGCCATGACCTGCTGTGCCGAGGACATACAGTTCGTGGGCTTTCCCTGTAAATGGAAGGATGCGGGAAAGCTTAAGGAGAACGAATACGTGAATGTCCGCGCAAGGATCGGAAGGGTCCAGAGCAGACAGAACGGACAGGAGCTGCCTGCGCTTATCGCTGAAAGCGTGGAAAAGGCAGAGCCTGCTGAGGATGAGGTAGTATATTTCATGTAGGAGGGTTTGAAAAGCATGCTTAAAAAGGACAGGGATTTAAGAGCGCTTCTTGAACAGATAGATCACCGGAGCTATCCGGCATATAAGCAGACGGCCGGAAGCTATTCCTTTCCGGAATATGTACTGAGCATAGACCATGTTCAGGGTGATCCCTTCGCCTCACCCTCCCATATCACCTTAAATGTCAGGGGCAGGACTGCAGGCTTTCCGGCCGAATATTACGAAAAAAGGCACAGGAGGATCGCTCTGCAGGATTACCTCACAAGGAGGTTTGACCGGGCCGCGGGACAGTATGATCATATGGCGAGAGGCTCCGGAAAGAGCGGAGCCATTGAGACCTGCAGACCGGGACAGGAGATCCTTGAGCGTACAGCCTGCCGCATAGACGAGAGCACCGGAGATATTTTCGTGAGGCTTCATATCGGCTTTCCCGCAAACGGGAGAACGATAAATTCACGGGAGCTGATTAAGATGCTCTTTGATTTTCTCCCCAAATGTGTTCACTCATCCCTCCTTTACAGCCGTAATATCGAAAAGGAAACAGAGAGCGTGATCTTTCTTTCCGACGATCAGAATCATATCAGAGAGGAGCTTAAGAAGAGGGGGCTGTGCGCCTTTATAGCAGACGGCTCGATCCTTCCCAGAAAAAGCGGAATATCAAGGCTTCCGATGAAGGAGGCTGTGCCCTTTACGTCTCCGGAATCCTTAAGTGTACAGCTGGAGCTTCCGCACAGGGGAAGGGTGAGCGGAATGGGCATAAAAAAAGGAGTAACGCTTATAGCCGGAGGAGGCTATCACGGAAAATCCACCCTGCTGTCAGCTCTTGAGACAGGAGTCTATGACCATATCGCAGGCGACGGCAGAGAGTATGTCATAACTGATCCCACAGCCATGAAGATAAGGGCGGAGGATGGAAGAAGCGTTCACGGGACGGATATTTCACTTTTCATAAACAACCTTCCGGATAACAGGGATACCGCTCATTTCTTTACAGAGGATGCCAGCGGCTCCACCTCACAGGCCGCAAATGTGACGGAGGCCGTGGAGAGCGGGTCAGAGCTTCTGCTCATTGACGAGGATACCTGTGCCACCAATTTTATGATCCGTGACGAGCTCATGCAGAAGGTCATCGTAAAGGAGCAGGAGCCCATAACCCCCTTTATCGATAATATAAGGCCCCTGGCCGAAAAAGGGATCTCCACGATCCTTGTGGCGGGAAGCTTCGGAGCCTATTTTCACCTGGCGGACACCATCATCCAGATGGACTGCTATAAGGCTGTGGACATAACCGAAAGAGCTAAGGAGGCCGCCAGGGAGTATCCGCTGCCTGAGGGCAGAGAGGGAAGCGTCGCCAAGAAAGGCCTGAGCTTTCAGGGACGGATCCCCATCATCACAAAGAGCTTTGATACAGGGGGAAGGATAAAGTCAAAGACTCTTGGTACCGACGGCTTCATGCTCGATCACGATACCGTAGAGCTCAGGTATGTGGAGCAGCTTACCGAGGCCGGGCAGCTGACAGCCCTGAGCAGGGCTCTTATGTATGCGATGAGGCATTATATTAATGGAAGGATGGAGCTTTCCGATATAATAAAGGAGCTTTCGGCGCTGATCGAAAAAAAGGGGATAGACGGGCTGTCGGAGGGCTCATACGTTTCCGAAGGCCTTTCCTATGTAAGGCCTCAGGAGCTGTTTGCGTGCTTCAACAGGTGTCGGTTCATAAATTTCAAACCGGCAGGCAGCTTAAGTTAATGACATTGAGCAAGGTTTATAAATGTTTGATTATAAGAAATCAGCTGAAAGAATAAAGAGTAGTGAGAAAAGGGAGCTGGATCGGGATACGGTGATAGTGCGCACAAGCTACATCGGGATAGCCGCCAATGTTATGCTTGCCGCCTTGAAGGCGGTCACGGGCATTTTATCAAATTCCATCGCTGTTGTAATGGACGCGGTAAACAATCTGTCCGACGCGGCAAGCTCCGTGATCACCATAGTCGGAACAAAGCTTGCGGCAAGGGCTCCTGACAGGAAGCATCCCTTCGGGCACGGCAGGATCGAATACATGAGTGCGATGATCATTTCGATGCTTGTGCTCTATGCAGGGCTTACCTCACTCAGGGAGTCTGTTGTAAAGATCCTTCATCCGGAGACACCCGACTATTCAATAACGGCGTTATTCATCATAGCCTCCGCGGTGGCGGTAAAGCTGGTCCTTGGTAAATATGTAAAGAAAACGGGGGAGAGGGTGAATTCCGCATCTCTTATCAATTCAGGAAAGGATGCACTTCTTGATTCCGTGATATCTCTGGCGACCCTTATCGCCGCAGGGATCTTTATGACCACGAGCCTGTCCCTGGAGGCCTGGCTGGGAGCGGTGATCTCAGGCGTTATAATAAAATCGGGAGCCGAGATGCTTTTTGACACGATCTCAAAGCTTCTGGGGGAAAGCGCGGATAAGGAGCTTGCCCTTAAGATAAAGGCAATAGTCTTAAGCTTTCCGGGGGTGCAGGGGGCCTATGACCTTGTGCTCAATAATTACGGTCCCGATTCCTACTACGGTTCCATTCATATCGAGGTCCCCGATACCTTTTCCGCCTCAGAGCTTGATGTGCTCATCCGGGAGATAACCGTAAAGGTATACAGAGAGTGCAATGTTATACTTACTGCCGTGGGAGTATATTCGGCAAATACCACGGATGAGGAGGTCATTGCCATAAGGGAGAGGATAAGAGGCGCGGTCCTTTCATATCCGAATGTCATCCAGATGCACGGCTTCTACCTTGACAGGGAGAATTCAATGATCAGGTTTGATCTGGTGATAAGCTTTGATGAGAAGGACAGGCGTGCTCTTTATGAGAAGATAATATCTGAGCTTAAGGAAATGCTTCCCGGTTATGAGCTGGAGGTGGCTCTCGATACGGATTTCACGGAAAGCTGAGGGACAGCTGTAATGAAGAATGTTATAGTAACGGGAGCGGCAGGCTTCTTTGGGATAAATCTGGTGGATAAGCTCTTAAAGGAGGGCTTTTTTGTAACGGCAGCCGTAAGGCCGGGCTCTCCCCATAATAAAAGGCTTGAGGAGTACGGTGGTACAGACAGGCTCTTCATCGTTGAAAGCGATATGGAGGATACGGAGGGGCTTGTAAGCAGGCTCTTAAGCCAGGGCTTTTCAGGCAGTCCCGGATATGATGTCTTTTACCACCTTGCCTGGGGAGGAGACAGAAATGATGTAAACGCCCAGATAAGGAACACTAGACAGGCCCTTAAGGCCCTTGAGGCCTCAAGGCTTCTTAACTGCAGACGTTTTATCTGTGCGGGCTCCCAGGCCGAATACGGGCTTAAGGAGGATGTCATCACCGAGGATGTGATGTGTGATCCCGTGACCGCTTACGGCGCGGCCAAGCTGTCAGCCTGCATGCTCACAAGGCTAAGGGCTTCGGAGCTTGGTATTGAGTGGATATGGGGAAGGATATTTTCTCTTATCGGAAAATACGAGCCCCGGGGAAGGATGCTGCCGGATCTTGTTAAGGCGCTTAAGAACGGAGAGACCATGAGGCTTAGCTCCTGCACCCAGAGCTGGGATTATCTGGATGCGGAGGATGCCGCGAAGGCCTTTGTCCTGCTCGGTGAAAGGGGGAGGGCCGGAGAGATATATAATATCGCAAACGGTGATTTCCATGAGCTTAAATATTACACAGAGCTTGCGGGGAGAAGGTTTGATAAGGGCGGAGAGATCATCTACGGAGAAGCACCCAGGCCCTTTGTATCCTTAAAGCCCTCTGTTGAAAAGCTGAAAAGGGATACGGGGTGGGAGCCCCGGATAAGCTTTGAGGAGAGCCTTGATCGTTACGGGGAATATTAGCGAGGTAGAGGAAATGAAAGCCATAAGATCATTTTTTGTTTTTTTTATCCTTATTCTGGCCCTTTATCCGAAGACGGCGGTAAGGGCTTCGGATCTTACGGATATGCAGACAGTTACCGAGATCACCCTGAGGATGCTTAACGGACTGCCGACCTCGTTAGAGGAGCAATTGGGGGTGTCGGCGCCCTGTCTGTTTGATAAAGTATCTGGGGGTACCGGCTGCATCATCATAGGAGACAGCAGGATAACAGCGATGAACGCTGCCTGCAGAGTGAACGCGACCCCGGACAACTGGTTCGCGATAGCCTGTGCGGGAACACACATGAATTATCTTTCCGAGGTCGCGATACCGGCTGCTGAGCTTCTTGAGGCGGCTCATCCCGAGATCACCCACTGGAAATATATCATCAATATGGGACTTACCGATCTGGATAAGGCAAAGAGCTATTCGGATTATCTCTCAGCACTTTCGGTAAACAAGGATGTATATTTTGTTTCGGTAAACCCTACCTCAAAAACTGTCATAACCGGTAATTTCGGGCTTACGAATAAAAGGATAGCCGCTTTTAATTCTGTGATAAGCTCAATTCCTTCGGTAAAATATATAGATACCTATGCTTATCTTATGCAGACAGGCTATAATACGGTAGAGGACGGCTTTCATTATGATCCGGATACCACAAGGAGGATATATCAGGCTATAAGGCTGCTAGTTGGCTGAGTGAAAAAGGGGGCTACGGGAAGACAAGGATGAAAAAGAGTTTGCTTATACTGTTGACGCTGCTTTCGGCAGCCGTTTCCTTAAACGGCTGTGAATACCCGGGATCAGAGCTTTCGGAGGCTGCCGGGCAAGATGGGGAGGGGATCGTAAGGGAGCTTGAGGAAATAGAAGAGCTGGTAATTGAGGAGACGGAGGTACTTGCCGGGACAGAGGAGGAAGAGGAGAGTGACCCTGAGGGGGATAAGCACCTTAAGCTTAAGGTGACGGACCCCGGCTACGACATCTGTTCCCTTTCCTTCTGGCAGAGGCACGACTACCGCTACGGTCCCTCCATTATGCTTCATGAGGACGGAAGCATGGATGTGTGGCTGTCCTCTCCCGGAGACAGTAAAAACGAATATGACTACATAATGTACAAGCATTCGGACGACGGCGGACAGACCTGGACCGAAGACAAGGCCGTACTGTATCCGACACCGGATTCGATGGACCGGCTCTCGGTGTGCGATCCTGATGTGTTTTATTATGACGGCTATTACTATATGGGCTACACCTCGACCATAAGCGAGGAGTTCACGGGCTTTTCAAACAGTATCTTCCTTGCCAGGGCAAAGGAACCGGACGGACCCTATGAAAAATGGAACGGAAGCGGCTTTGGGGGAGTTCCGGAGCCGATACTTTATTATGACGGACCCGGGATAGGCTGGGGGCGCGGCGAGCCGGCCTTTGTGGTGATGGATGATAAGGTCTTTCTGTATGCCACCATGGACGGTTATACAAGAGATTACGGAAGGATAAGGGCGACAGAGGTGTGGACTGCCGATCTTGATGAAGACTGGCCTGAAAAGCTTGAATTTCAGGGCTACGCCGTTGACAGGACAGATTCCCCGGAGGGAGCGGAATATGTTTATTCCGACTGTGACTCTCTTGATGTTTCCTATGTTGAGGAGTACGGGAAGTTCGTGGCTGTCTGCACCAACCGCAGGTTTTATACGGACAGCTGCCTCCTTTATTTTGAATCGGACGACGGGATAAGCTTTGACAGGGTTTCGGAGCTTAATGAAAATGTTGTCTGCGGCTGCCACAACAGCGGCATAATGGGAGACGAGGAGGGCCATATAGGGCCGGGCGATCCCGTCCTTGTAGGCTATGCCTACGCGGGAGAGGGGAACAGGGAGTGGGGCTCATGGGTCACCCGCTTTGCCCCCGTTTCAATAGAGCTTTCGGATACCGTGGACAGGAGCGAGGAGGATAAGCAGAACCTGAAGCAGTCCATAAGCTATTCGGGCTCTCAGGGCTCTGAAACAGAAGTTGTGGGCGCAAATCCCCTTTCCTCCGTTATGGTGCTCGGAGAGGGTGATTTCAGCACACGATTCTTCCGAATGGACGGTAATCACAGAAGGACCTATCTTAATGCCTCGGATATAAGCTTCAGTAATTATGACGAAAAAATCCTGTCTGTGAAGGACGGGGTGCTTACACCTGTGGCTTTGGGAACGACACTTGCCACGATAGGCTATGACGGGGTATACAGGGATATCTGCTTTACGGTGCTTCCGGAGCCTGTGACGCAAAGGGGGGAGATAACGGAGATATTCTCCCCGGTGGAGGAATATTATATCTATATGTCCGGAGCCTTCTCCACTGCCGTAAGGCCTCTTATCAGGTACGAGAACAACGAGCTTCACGAGGTCCCCGCGGAGCGCTTAGAGGCGCTGGGCATCGAGATAGTTTCAGAGGATGAGAGCGTGTGCAGCGTAAGAGTCGATTCCGTGCTGGTCCCCGGCAGGGAAGGGGATACCAGGGTGTATGTATATCTCAACGGAGAAAGAGGATATGCGGTGGATGTACATGTAAGACAGTAAGATGCGCTTTGATCGAAGAAGAGATCCGTTGCGGGTTAAGGCGCTCCGCGCCGCCGCAGCATTCTGGCTCTTCGGAGGGAAACGTCGTCTCGACACAGAATCGGAAACCTTCGCAGAGTCGTTCATAACGTATAGAAGCTTAAGTTAATGACATTGACTCACATAAGCAATACGAGTCTGCGCGTGTGGACGGGGTGACCCGTGAATGGTAAGGCAGCGGAAGGGAGTAAATAGGATGGATACCAGACCACATGAGATCGATGAGAAAAGGATAAGGGAGGCGGTCCGCGTGCTCTTAGAGGCCATAGGCGAGGATCCGGACAGAGAGGGCCTTCTGGAAACTCCGGACAGGGTCGCGCGGATGAGCAGGGAGCTGTTCTCCGGAATGGAGGAGGACCCGGCCGTGCACCTCAGTAAGACCTTTACGACAGGGAGCAGGGGGATGGTCATCGAAAAGAACATCCGCTTCTATTCCCTTTGTGAACACCATCTTTTGCCGTTTTTCGGATATGTACATATTGCCTACGTTCCGGACGGGACGGTCACCGGGCTCAGTAAGCTGGCAAGATGCGTGGAGACCTATGCCAGAAGGCTGCAGATACAGGAAAACCTGACTCAGCAGATAATGGAGGCTGTGGATCGTGTGCTTAAGCCCCGGGGCGTGATGGTAGAGATCTCGGCAGAGCATATGTGCATGTCCATGCGCGGGATCAGGAATGCCTCGGCGCAGACGGTCACCACGGCAATGTGCGGATGCTTTGAGGAGGATGTATCGCTTCAGAACGCCTTTTACCAGGCCGTGAGGAGCTGAGCCATGCAGCTGACCCTTTTTATGGTGATGAGCATAGACGGCATAGTCGCGCTTGATGAAGAGACGGATATAAGGGAATATTCCTCCCCTGAGGACCGGGAGTTCTTTATACGGGAGACCTCCGCCTTTGATGCCGCGATCATGGGACGCTTTTCCTATAATGAGGAGGTGGCATGCAGAAGAAAGTATGTGCTTTCTCACCGGGAGGCCGGTTCGTGCGGTGACGAAAACACCATACTTCTTTGCGGTGATGCCCGGGAGGTCTGCAGTAGGATAGAGGCCGACGGAAATGAAAGAGTGGCGCTTCTGGGAGGGCCGAGAACGAATACCGCCTTCCTCGGAGAGGGCTTTGTGGACGAGCTTTATCTTACGGTGGAGCCTGTTGTCCTGGGAAGGGGCTTAAACTTTGCGGACGAGGAGCTCAGAGCGTACTGGACACTGAGAGAGAGCATCCGCCTGAATGAAAAGGGCACCATAGTCAATCATTATGTGCGTAAGAAAGGGGAAGGAAGCCATTCAGATACAGGAGAAAAGCTTTCGGAAAGGTGGAGAGCGATCCTTGAAAACCCCCTGTTTGCAGGCACCCTTAAGGGCCTTGAAGCAGCAGAAGCGGACAGGATATTCTGCGGTCACGGCATTACCCATCTCCTTGACACCGCAAGGGTCATGTATATCATGGATCTGGAGGAGGGCCTTTATATTTCAAAGGATATCGTCTATGCTGCCGGACTCCTGCACGATATGGGAAGGTTGCGCGAATATGAGGAGGGGATCCCGCATGAGAAAGCGTGTATCCCGATCGCCGGAAGGATATTGAGTGAAAGCGGATATACAAAGGAGGAGAGTGACCTCATTTTAAATGCCATAGCCTCACACAGGGGGAGCGGCCTTACCGGGACCGCACGGGGGTCAGAGCTTGCGGGCCTTCTTTACCGCGCGGATAAGGGAGTGCGTCTGTGCTTCAGATGTGAGGCCCGGGAGGAATGCAACTGGTCTGAGGAAAGGAAAAATACCCTTATCGGTTATTAAGGGATACCTCCCTTAAGAGGCTTCATAGCTTATGAAGGCATAAAAAAGCGTATGTGATAGGATTCGAACCCACGACCTTCTGGTCCGTAGCCAGACGCTCTATCCAGCTGAGCTACACATACGCAAAGCCACAGGGGCAACACCCTTGCGACAGAGGCTATCATACCACAATCTGCACCCTTAGTCAAGTCACGATGAATTTCATGCGGGGCAATCGCTTAATACCTCAGGGTTGAGTGGGATATGCTGATTATAAAAAAGCCCGTATCTTCGCGGCTACAATTCACTAAACTTAAAGCAATTTTTATAAGCAGAAAAC
>DFEA01000114.1 GCA_002368575.1 Lachnospiraceae bacterium UBA3814
ACGGTGATGATTTTAACGAGCCCATCACGGATACGGCAAGAGGGATCCTTGACGGTCACATCGTGCTGAACAGGAAGCTTGCCCATAAAAATCATTATCCGGCGATAGATATCCTTGCAAGCATTTCAAGGTGTATGAGCCAGGTGGCGGGGAAGGAGCATAAGGCCGCCGCGGGAAGGCTTAAAAACGTGCTTGCGACCTATAACGAGGCGGAGGATCTCATCAACATCGGAGCCTATAAGGCGGGCTCCAATCCGAACATTGATTTTGCCATAGAGAAGATAGACAAGGTGAACGAGTTCCTTTGCCAGGAGGTCGACAGCAAATACCAGTTTGACAATGAGATAGAGCTCCTGGAAAAGATATTCGACTGAACAGAGGATGAGTACAGGTAACAGGACTTACAGGTAAGCCGGGGACAGCAGAGATGGCAAAATTTATTTACAGAATGCAGAACATCCTGGATCTCAAGGAAAAGCTTGAGACCCAGGCCAGAAATGAATATGCAGTGGCTCAGGCTGAGCTTAATGAGGAGGAGGACAGGCTCCTCTCCCTGATAAAAAGAAGGGAGGCCTATGAGCAGAAGCTTGCGGAGCTTTACAGCGGGGGGATCAGGGTGCTTGAGATCCAGGAAACGCTCGAGGCTGTGGAATACATGAAGTATCGTATCGAGCTTCAGAGACACAATATCAAAAAGGCCCGGAAGAAGGTAGAGAATGAGAGGGCAAAGCTTCAGTTTGCCATCCAGGAGAGGAAGACCCAGGATAAGCTTAAGGAAAACGCCTTCGAGGTCTTTCTGGAGGAGCTGAAGGCTTCGGAGAGCAAGGAGATAGACGAGCTTGTGAGCTACCGCTTCGGGGCCGGCAAAGAGGGATAATAATGGCTGACGAGGAGCTTATGGAGCAGGACTCCGGGAAAAAGAAAAAGGATAAAAAGGATAAGAAGTCAAAGGCCGGCTTTGATGCCACCGTCTCCGATGATGGGACTACGATGTATACGGATGCGGAGGAGGATGAAGGCGGTTCTTTTTCTGTTGTGCTGATCGTTTTCTTCATAATACTGATCTGGCTGGCGATACTTGCGCTTCTGATAAAGCTTGATGTTGGCGGCTTCGGCTCCAATGTACTTTATCCGCTTTTAAAGGACGTTCCGGTGATCAATAAGATACTTCCGGATACCGAATTCACCTCCGCCGATATCGAGCCCGAGCAGGAGTTTAAGAGCCTTGACGATGCCGTAAGGGAGATAGAGTCCTTAAGGCGCGAGAACGAGGATCTGAAAAAGACCATAAGCGCCGCTTCAAATGACGAACAGATTGCCGCCCTGAAGGAGGAGGTCAAAAGACTGCAGACCTTTGAGGACAGTCAGGTCCAGTTCCAGAAGCTTAAGACCGAGTTTTATGAAGAGGTGGTCTTTTCGGATGAGGCTCCTGATATAGAGGAGTATAAGAAGTTTTACGAAAGCGTTGATCCGGAGAATGCGGAATATCTGTACAAGCAGGTCGTGGCCCAGCTTGAGGAGGACAAGGAGATCGCGGACTATGTAAAGACCTACAGCGAGATGAAGCCAAAGAGTGCCGCGGCCATATTCGAGCAGATGGGAGACAGGCTGGATCTTGTGGTCAAGATACTTGAGAGGATGGAGGCCGCCACAAGGGCAAAGATACTAAACGCAATGAACCCGGAGTTTGCTTCGAGAATCACAAAGCTTATGGATCCTGAATGAGATTATCCCTAAAGGTTTTCTCCATCCGGGCCGATAAATAAAGTGATACGGTATATGTATCAATTTCAGGGAAAGGAGGAGAAAGATGACAGGAACGTCCATAAACGATCTCAAGTCCTATTTTTCGCAGGCTGATAACGAGCTTTTTGTGAGAAGGCCGGAAAAGGCAGAGGATGCGGGTAATTCCTTTTCAAAGGCAATGGCTGAGGCGCAGGGAAGGCCGAGGCAGGCTGAGGCAGGGCAGTTAATAAGGGAACCTGAGGCCAAAAGTCCGGTAAGAACAGAGGCGGGGCAGGCCGGAAGAAAGGACCTGAGTGAAAGGACAGACAGAACCGGAAGCACAGACACCGATAAGACCGTTTCCGCAGACAGGACCGAGGGGACCGACATGGAAAACGGTAAGGAAGATTCTGCAGTTTCCGACAGCGTTCAGAAAAAGCTTGATAAGATAACCGGGGCGATAAAGGAAGAACTCGGGATCACCGACGAGGAGCTTAATGAGGCGATGGAGGTCCTTAATATGGTACCTCTTGATCTGCTCGATGCCGGAAACGTAAAGGCGCTCATGATGGAGGCTACGGGAACCGAGAATCCCGTCGAGCTTCTTACTAACGAAAGCCTGCTTCAGGGGATCAATAATGTTGTGGAGATCGTAAATGAGAGTGTTGAAGAGCTTAAGCAGGAGCTTTCGGTAACTGACGAACAGTTTAAGGAGCTGATCGCCGGGCTTAAGGAGGAAGACGCTGACGCGGAAGTATTTGCGGCTGGTCTTAATACGGAGGAAATGC
>DFEA01000115.1:0-17359 GCA_002368575.1 Lachnospiraceae bacterium UBA3814
TCTTTTTGGGAGGGTTTTATGAGAGAATTACTTATTTTTGAGCCTACGGTCAAGAATTATATATGGGGGAATGAATACTGGACGGTTTCGGCGCATCCCCACGGTGATGATATTGTCAGGTGCGGGACCTATAAGGGAGAGCACCTTTCTTCTCTATGGGCAGATCACAGGGAGCTTTTCGGAAATCTGCAGGGCGAAAGCTTCCCTCTTCTTGTAAAGAAGATTGATTCCAGGGATGACCTGAGCATACAGGTTCATCCGGATAACGAATACGCAAGGGTGCACGAAAACGGCTCCTACGGGAAAACGGAATGCTGGTATGTAATAGATGCAAAGCCTGGCGGCACCATAATAGTCGGGCACAATGCAAAGACCAGAGAAGAGCTTAAGGATATGATATATAACGGCAGATGGAAGGAGCTGTTAAAGGAATTTCCGGTCAAAAAGGGGGATTTTTTCCAGATAGTTCCGGGAACGGTGCATGCGATCAAAAACCATACCGTCATAATGGAGATACAGCAGAATTCCGACATCACCTACAGGCTCTATGATTATGACAGGGTCATGGCCTCACCTGAGGGCGGGAAGCCGAAGCCCAGGCCCTTACATCTTGAAAAGAGCATTGACGTCATTACGGTTCCTCATAAAGCCTCGGAGTGGAATACCGCGGGAGAGGGGCAGGAAACGGGGGTTCATAGTGCCTCTGCGGACACTGCGGGAAAAGCAGCTGATGTAAAGTCAGCCGCGGAATCACGTCTCGTTTCCTGTGAATATTATACGGTAGACAAATACGATATAGAGGGAATGAGGGAGTTTTCCCAGGACCGTCCCTTTGAGATAGTAAGCGTTATCGGAGGAGAGGGCGATATCGACGGAACAGAGCTCAGGGAGGGCGACTCCCTTATCGTACCCTTCGGGTATGGAAGCTACAGGATAAGCGGTAAGGTAAGCGTCCTGATCACAGGGGTCTGAGTCGGAGGATATTTTTTTGGCGGAAATTTACGAATTTAAGGACAGGAACGGGAATACCATTAAGGATGATCACGACAATCCCGATACTGGCGGCATCGCACAGGGGGAGGTCCTGTCACCCGATACCGATGATTATAAGAAAAGGATCGCAAGGCACAGACGGGTCATATTATACCGTATCCTTATCGTCACTGCCGTTATTGTCGCAATCGGTATAGCGGCGTTCATTAATTTTGAACGGACCGTTTATAAGGACTATACCGTACTGGATACGATCAAATATGCTGAGGTCACTACCGCGAATTACAGGGAATTCAACAACAATATCCTGAGATACAGCACCGACGGCGCCTCTGCCTTCAATATGCAGGATAATATGCTGTGGAACCAGACCTATGAAATGCAGAGCCCCATTGTTGACATATGCAATGATTATGTGGGGATAGGAGATTACAAGGGGACCAGGATCTATATCCTGAACAGCAAGGGATTGCAGGGCGAGATAGATACGACCCTTCCCATCCAGAGCTTCCGCGTCTCGGGCAACGGCATTGTCGCCGTGATACTTGAGGAAAATGAAGTGACCTGGGTAAGGCTTTACAACAAGGAAGGGGAGATCATAGCCAGCGACAGGACTACCATGGCAAAGAGCGGGTATCCGGTCAGTATTGCTCTTTCGGATACGGGGATGATAATGGCGGTGTCCTATTTAAAGATCGAAACCGGAGAAATGGTATCCTCGGTAGCGTTTTATAATTTTGGCAACGTAGGACAGAATGAGATCGATAATCTGGTAAGCGGCTATAACTATGAGGATTCGGTCGTTTCGTATGTGGAATTCATGAACGACAGGTCCGCGTTTGCGGTAGGAGACAACAGGCTTGCGATATTCAGGGGCAACCAGAAGCCGGAATGTATTTTTGAGACCCCGATCGAGGAGGATATAAAAAGCGTTTTTCATAATGAGGAATATATAGGTCTGGTATTTGTGGAGGGCACCAGCGAGGCGACCTACAGGCTTGATGTATACAATACCTCAGGGGAGCTTGTCAGCTCAAAGCCCTTCAGCCTGGAGTATTCGGATATAATCTTTCATGGCGAAAGAATAGTGATATATAACAGCAATGAATGCATTATCTGCAATATGGATGGTATGGAGAAATATAACGGCGACTTTGACACTTCGGTCATAGAGGTGGTCCCTACCTCCAGCACTCTGCGTTATCTTCTGGTATCCGGCAATAAGACCGAAAAGATACAACTGAAGTAAGCAGGTAACAGTTCACCGAAGGATGAACTGCTATGTAAGCAGGAACTGGGAGAATATATGGATGAAATAAACTGGCTGTCCGTGGCGGTCATGATCGTATTCGTTATTTTCATCATAAGGGGCTATAATCGCGGACTGCTGAGGATGGCAGCTGCTCTGACGGGGGTATTTCTGGCAATCTTTGTCACGCTGAAGCTTGCTCCCAACATTACGGCTATACTCAGTGAAAATGAAACTGTATACAGAGCCGTTTATAAAAGGGTGATGGAGCAGTTTCATGAGGTCGATTCGGAATACAACTACAGCACCCGGGAAGAGCAGAATATGGCGCTCAAAGACTATGAGCTGCCTGAGATCATCATATCCGAGCTGATAGCAAATAATACCGATGAGGTCTACGAGCTGCTGAAGGCAGCCGTTTTTGAGGAATATATCGTAAAGTACCTGACTCTGCTTATCATAAAGGCAACAGCCTTTATGGGCCTGTATCTTTTACTTATCGCGGGAATATGGGTGCTGCTGCGGATAACCGGGATAATTTCAAGGATCCCGGTCATACACGGAGTGAATAAGTATCTGGGGATGGTTGCGGGAGGCATAGCCGCTCTGGTTACGGTATGGGTCTTTTTCTTTGTGCTTTTTATGTTTTCGGGAAATGAGCTTGCCGAAGAGCTGATATCCGATGTCAGGTCAAGCAGCTTCCTGCGGCTCTTATACAATAATGACATATTGTTCAGATTTGCCGCTCGCTGAAGCATCATGGCAATCGCTTAATACCTTAGTAACCCCGGCGGTATTAAGCGATTGCCCTGCAGCTTATTCGCAGCACATTCTGTAGATATTTTCGATATCCTTCTGAGTCAGCTTTACGAAGCCCTCGAGGTAGCCAGGTCTGGTATCACCGTTGCAGGCGACATCCGCAAGCTTTTCGATGTCTTCCTCCTTCGCTCCCAGCTCCTTAAAGTTTGCCGGCATTCCGATAGAGGTAAGAAAGCTTCTGAAGCGGGCGATACCCTCAAGAGCAGTGCTTTCGGGATCGTCAAAGTCCATGGGAACTCCCCATATCCTTACCGCAGCCTTGGCAAATCTCATAACATCATGCTTAAGGTTATATCTGTGAACGTTAGGCATTACTACCGCAAGCCCCGCACCGTGGGCACAGTCATAGAGGGCGCTAAGCTCATGCTCGATATCGTGGCTGAGCCAGTCCTGGCTCCTTCCGACGCCAACGGAATTATTGTGAGCCATCATTCCGGCCCACATTATGTTCGCCCTCGCCTCGTAATTATCAGGATCCTTCATTACCCGGGGCGCCTCATGGATCATTGTCATGAGCAGAGCCTCGATAAGCCTGTCCGTAACCTCCACATCCTTAGTGCTTGTGATATACCTCTCATAGAGATGAGCCATGATATCGGTTATCCCGCAGGCTGTCTGATAAGGCGGGAGCGTCTGGGTGAGCGCGGGGTTCATGATGGAGAACTTGGGGCGGAGTACATCGCCGTGAGTCGCTCTCTTGAGCATTCCCTCTTCCTTCGTAACGACCGAGTCCCCTGAGCCCTCGCTTCCTGCCGCGGCAATGGTAAGAACCGTACCTATGGGCAGAGCCTTCTCGGACCAGCCTCTCTGGTAAAGCTCCCAGAAGTCGCCGTCATAAAGCGTTCCTGCGGCTATTCCCTTGGACGAGTCTATTGTGCTTCCACCACCCACTGCAAGGACAAAATCCACCTTTTCCTTTCTTGCAAGCTCTATTCCCTCGTAAACAAGCCCGCTTCTGGGATTGGGCTTAACGCCTCCGAGCTCGACATATCCTATGCCCTCCTTATCGAGGGAGGCCTTTATCCTGTCAAGGAGACCCGAGCGTACTACAGAGCCTCCCCCGTAATGGATGAGCACCTTGCTTCCTCCGAATTTCTTGACATAGGCGCCCGCCTCGTTTTCGGTATCCTTACCGAAGACAAAATATGTGGGTGAGTAAAATGTAAAATTTTCCATGAAAACCTCCTTTTGTGTCAGTTACAGGGAACGGATCTGTTATAGGAAACGGATTTATTTGTTTCCTTTTGCGCCGGTCCAATTCGATATTTGCCTGCAAATGTCGAATAAGTGCGAGGCCGTTTTCCGTATGTTCTCTTGTCCGTCCATGTACTATAGTATATAATTAAGCTGTTGTCAAAGGCCCTGTTAAAACGGGAATGACAAAGCCGCATCGATAATTGTAACAAATATCAGGATAAAAATACACGTATTTATATAATTTTAATAAGATCATTCCCGAGGGCTTTGGAGCATGAGGCCGATCGGGATGAGTTCAGGAGGTAAATATGCCGTTTTCAGCCGGATTTATGGTGCCACACCCGCCTCTTGCGGTTCATGAGGTAGGCCGCGGTGAGGAAGAAAAGATAGGAGCTACCATTGATGCTTTTGATAAGGTCGCCCAAAGGATAGCACAGCTTAAGCCTGATACCATTATCCTGACCTCGCCCCACAGCGTAATGTATACGGACTATTTTCACGTATCTCCGGGAGCAGGCGCATCCGGGAGCTTTTCCGGTTTCAGGGCTCCCGAGGTAAGGATCGACGTTAAGTATGACGGTGAGTTTGCCCTTATCTTAAATAACAGGGCAAATAAAACGGGCTTTCCTGCCGGGATTGAGGGAGAAAGGGATAAGAGCCTTGACCACGGCACCATGGTGCCTCTCTATTTTATAAACAGACGCTATTCGGACTACAAGCTGGTAAGGATAGGGCTGTCGGGGCTGCCTCTTTCAGTCCATTATAATTTCGGAAGGCTTCTAAGAAGCGTATGTGATCAGCTGGGAAGAAGGGCGGTGTTTATAGCAAGCGGTGATCTTTCCCACTGTCAGAAGGAGGACGGCCCATATGGCTTTAAAAAGGAAGGGCCCGAGTACGATGAACGGCTTATGGACGTGATGAGGAGAGGGGCCTTTAAGGAGCTTCTGGATTTTGATGAGGATCTCCTTCATAAAAGCGAGGAGTGCGGGCACCGTTCCTTTGCCATAATGGCCGGCGCCTTTGACAGCGTGGCCATAGAGCCGGAGATACTCTCTCATGAGGCCACCTTCGGAGTAGGCTACGGCATCGGTATATTTACGCCTAAGGCCGGGGACCTGGGCGCGTCTGAAATAAAGGCTGCCGCGGAGAGCAAGGACAGGCTTGTTGCCCTTGCAAAGGAGACAGTCAGGGAATATGTCACCTCAGGCAAAAAGCCCTCTTATGCGGCTGACACACAGGAGCTTAGAAAAAGAGCGGGAGCCTTTGTATCGATACACGAATTCGGGATGCTCAGGGGATGCATAGGAACCATTTCCGCGGTATATGAGAACCTGGCCGAGGAAATAAAGGAAAACGCCATATCAGCCTCCACGAAGGATCCACGCTTTTCTCCCATCACCGAGGAGGAGCTTTCGGATCTGGAGATAAACGTCGACGTATTATCGGAGGCAGAGGCCATAGATTCTCCTCAGGAGCTTGATGTAAAGCGTTACGGCGTGATAGTCGAAAACGGCTTTAAACGGGGGTTACTGCTGCCGGATCTTGAGGGTGTGGATACGGTTGAGGAGCAGATAAGCATAGCAAGAAGGAAGGCGGGGATATCCCCGTCGGAAAAGGTCAGGCTGTACAGGTTCGAGGTCGTGCGTCATGTCTGAAAAAACGGTCACCTGCAGCGTCTGTCATCATCATTGCCGGCTTTCAGAGGGCATGAAGGGCTTCTGCCTCGCAAGGCTGAACAGGGGAGGAAGGATCATTCCGATAAATTACGGGGTGGTGACCTCCATTGCGCTGGATCCCATAGAAAAAAAGCCCCTGTACCGTTTTCATCCGGGGAGCAGGATACTTTCGGTGGGAAGCTTCGGCTGCAACCTTGCCTGCCCCTTCTGCCAGAATCATCAGATCTCCCGTGTGGGAGAGGAAATAAAGGACCGCTCTGAGATCTGGTCTCCGAAGGAGCTTCTGGATACCGCGCTTTCACTGAGGGAAAGAGGAAATACGGGGATAGCCTTTACCTATAACGAGCCTCTGATCTGCTATGAATTTGTCCTTGATACCGCAAGGCTCTTTAAGGAGAACGGACTGGCAACGGTTCTTGTAACAAACGGAAGCGTTTCCTGTGAAATACTTGCAGAGCTCCTTCCCTGGATCGATGCGATGAACATAGATCTTAAGGGCTTTTCCCAAAAGGCCTATGACTGCCTGTCGGGGAATCTTGAACAGACAAAGGATTTTATCAGGACCGCGGCGGCCTCCTGTCATGTGGAGCTGACGTCCCTGATAGTGCCGGGCATCAACGATTCGACCACGGAAATGGAATCGGAGGCGGACTTCATCGCGGATATCTCTCCCGATATCCCTCTGCATATTACCCGTTATTTTCCGATGTACAAAATGACCTCGGGGCAGCCCACCGATATTTCCCTTCTTAAGAAAATGAAGGAGATCGCTGAGGGCCGTCTGAAATACGTGTATCTAGGAAATGTGTGAAGCGTTACGGGCAACGGGTCAGGTGTCTGCCATAAGCTGCAGCCGTTCAAGCCTTCTGTTTATGAAGGAGAAGAGCATCAACAGCATAAGAGAGAAGGGGGCAACTATGATGTAGTTCTCCATGAAGGCCGTAAAGAGCATGGCAAAGATCCCGGCCATCGCGGTTTTTGAGACCGTATCCACTGTGCATATCTCCCTGATCCTTAAAAGCCTGAACACAAGAAAGGTGCAGGTAATGATGAAGACAACGAGCCCGTGTACGATCAGTATATCCAGAAGCCCGGAATGCACCTCGAACAGACCCTCCATCCATTCAAGCTTCATAACATAGGAGGAGCCGATCCCGGTAAGCGGATGCTTAAGGTATTCCTCCCAGAGCTCGGCCCATATCTCCTCCCGTCCCGAAATGATATCCTTGTAGAAAAGCCTGAGCGTAAGCTCCTCCTTCCTCATCCCGAGCCATACATAAAAGGCGGAAAACAAAACGGAGCCGACGCTTCCGAGGGCTGTAAGGAGACCGTACATTACCCTGTTTTTCCAGAAGCCCTTCGGGATAAGCAGCAAAACAAGAAAGACCACAAGCCCCACTAACGCGCAGCGCGACCGGTACCATGCGATTATACGAAAGGCCACGTAAAACAGCAGAAGCTCTGCTGTCCTTACCGTGGCAGGCTTATACCGGCTGTTCGCAGCGGTTCTTAAGCGTTCGTAAAGGAGCTCTGCTTCATAAATCAGGAAAATAAAGCCGGAGATGAGCACCAGCCCTCCGTAGTTTGTGTTATAGCCCTTGAAATATCCCTTAACGTCTATGGTCCAGTATATGAAGAAAATGCCGATGTATACAGCACAGACCTCCATCTGCCTTTCTGACAGGCTCACCTTGTTGGCAAGATAAAGGATGAGCAGAAAATCAGCGATTGTCAGGATAGCTCCCTTATCCGAGCCTATGATGAAGAGATTTACCAGGGCGTAAAGATCCGCGAACACCATAAGCAGGAAGGCGGGATCCCTTAAGGCCTGATCTATATCCGTATAGCAGAAAAAGGTCACGATAAGAAAGACCGCGGCGACGAGGGTACCGTAGGGCGCAAGAAGACTGTACCAGCTGTAGAAATGAAAATAGGCCGTGGTCAGTATAAAGACCGCAGCCATCAGGGAATAATTTCCCAGCTGCTCTCTTTTGTTTCGAGGCATCCTGAAAAAGGGTATTTTTTCTGAAATATCCATAATTTATTTCCTCATTAAATGAGCCTTAAGCCCCCGTATAAGCAGCCCTGCCGTTTCCATGATCCCCTTAAGATATATGAGCGCCAGCAGGATGAAAATGACCGCACAGGCCATAAGGCACATTCTGTCTCCCGCCCTCCTTATCATGATAACGGCCTCGGCTGTAAGAAGAAGGATCGCGGGAATATTCCTTTTATGGTCTGTGTAAAGCTTAACATGCCTGCTCACAAAATAAAACGCTCCGATAAACATGATAAAATAGGAGACTGCCGTTGCCGCCGCGGCTCCCATGGCGGAAAAGGAGGGGATGAGCAGTATGTTCAGGAGCACATTTACAAGGGCTCCGATGCCGGTGGCGATACCCATTGCCCCCGAATCCTTAAAGGCAAGACAGATAGAGCCCAAAAAGCCTGTCATGGCGCCAAATACCACGGATATAAGAAGGGGCGGCACAAACCTCCAGGCCTCAAAGAACTCCTTTCTGAACATAAAGGCCGCAAGAGGACGGACCATCAGGATCAGAAAGGCGCACCCGAGCACCATGAAGGTAAAATAAAGCCTGTACATATCGGAATAGAAATCCTCCTTCAGGGAGCCGTCCTTCTCCTCCTGAGTAAGGCTTTTTGAGGCGCTCATCTGCCAGGCCTGGGCAAAGATCCTCTGGAAAACGGTAAGGACAGAGGGGATCTTATAGGCTACCCCGTAAAGACCGTTGACGGAAAGCCCGCACATAATTGACACAAAATACCTGTCGGCCGCGTTATTTATAAAGGCGCCCGTCGAATAAAGGATCATTGGTTTTCCGTAGGACAGAAGCTCCTTTTCAAGGCCTTTTCTCTCTGATAAGGGATCAGAGCCCGAAAAGGTTCCTGACCGGTCAGCACTCAGCACCTCCCCGTGAAATTTCGCGCACAGGCCGAGCATTATCCCCGACGCGGCGGAAAAGGCAAGCATCTGGGATATGAGGTATCCGAAAAGACCGAGCTTCACCACCAGCAGAAAAACAAGATTGGAGCAGATAAGCACAAGGGTGGAGAAAACACTCCCTATGACCACTATCCTTACGAGCTCGCAGCCCTGTAAAAAAAGGATCAGAAATTCGTATACTGAATTAGTGAAAAACAGGAGAATAAAAAGGATCACAAGCACGGGAGGCATAAAAAAGACCGCGGCCGTTCCCGCAAGCAGAACCACGAGGGAAGCCCTGAGGGTGTATTTCATCCCTATCCTGAAGATAAGCCCTCTTTTATCCGCGTTATCGATCCCGAACCTTAATGCCGCCTCCCCCATATTTACGGTCAGGGCGGGCACCAGCAGCAGAAGGGTAGTCTGCATGACATCCGCGGTCCCGTAATCGGAGGTCGAAAGCACGTTCGTATAAAAGGGAACAAGCAGGAAAACGAGGATCTTTGATACGAAATTGCTGACCGAGAACAGTATCATATTATTTGCCAGATATCTGTATCTCCCCATTACCTGCCCGCTGCCCCCACGATGCCTGTTAAGAAGAGCAGATTAAGGGAATAATCCGCCCAGATGAGATCCACGTCAAAGAAGGACTCGAAGAAGACCGCAAGAAGCACTGTGAGCGCGCAGAGCGGCAGAGCGGACTCCTTTTTTCTGACTGAGATAAAAGCCCTTCCCGCAAACCTGAAGATAAGCCACATTATACCGGCAAATACAAGGATACCGTCGATGACCAGAAAGTTGTACATTGCGTTGTGGACATTAAATTCAAAGAAGGACTCAATGGTCACGTTGGTCCCGATCCCGGTAAGAGGCTTTTGTACAAACAGGGTAAAGAATTCGTACCAGATCTTATCCCTTCCCGAGAAGATCTCCTTATAGAAAAACGGCAGCTTAAAGTTTACTCCGGTAGCCCCCACTATCACATACAGCGCCACAAAGGCCAGGGATCCGAAGGTGGCAAGCACCCATACCGTATAGTAAAAGCCCTTTATCTCCCACCATTTTTTGGGTACCGCAAACCAGAGTATCATAAAGACCACAAGCATTATAAAGGCGCCTCTCGCCCTGTGCCAGAGGGCTAGCTGAAAGCCCTTCACGAGAAAGAGCGTCATTAGAAGCCCGGAAAGCCTTCCTGAGGGCCCGCTCAGAAAGTGCTCCCTTCCGAAGCGTCTGTCCTCCCTTTCCTTTAAAATGACCGTGAGCATAAGGGCGCAGAGGAGGGAATAGATCGTAAAGGTCGCGGCAGTGTTGGTATTGTAGCCGTAAAAAGCATAATCCGCAAACAGCCTCGGATATACGATAAAGAACCAGACAAGCAGGAGCGCCGCGTAACAGGAGGCCATGACGGCGATGCTCCTTTCCGGAAAAACGATACGTCCGGAAATGAAAAATATCAGCATAAAATCCGCCGCCACAAAGAACGCTCCCAGTCCGGAGTTTACTATCAGGAGATTGATAAAGGTAAGCGCAAGGAGAGCAATGAGCATAATAAGCTCCTTGTCCTTCTGCTTAAGCAGTGAGACGATATCCGCATTATTGAGCATAAGGGCGCAAAGGCACAAAAAAACAAACACGCCTACATAACGGTCCGTTGCTCCGTAGAACCTGGGTACCATAAAGGTAAGCGCATATCCCGTAAACATAATGAGCATTATTCCGAGATTGATAAGCTCCTTAGCTTTTGATAAAGCTCTTCTGTTCTCACTTCCCATGATGATGTTTCCTTAACCGCCTTCCGGAACAGGGCAGCATTGCCGCTTCCGAGGCTTTCATTTATTCTGCGGGCGATCTCAGACGCATCCTCGCAGTCCTTTATGATATAACGCTCAAGCCCTGGCTCATCAGTCCTGAACAGCTCAAGAGCACCGGTATGCGCTGAGAGCAGCACATCACAGCCATTGGCCAGAGCCTCCATCGGCGCCAGGCCGAAGGTCTCAAAGCAGCTGTTCTGAATAAACAGCGACGAGCTCCTGAACAGCTTTCTTATGCTCTCCTTATCAAGGATACCCAGATCCCGCACGAAGGGATAGCGCCTTATTTCCTCAGAAAAAGCTCCCTCCGCACCCGCAACGACAAGCTTAAGCCCCGGCCGTTTGGGAAGAAGCAGCTCTATAGCCTGACAGATACGGTTTATGCGCTTTCTGGGCATCCCGCCTCCGATGGAAAATATGAGGTCAGGGTCTCTTTCGGTACTGTCACGATAAACCCGGTCAAAGTCCCCGATCCCGTTTAGCTGGGGCTCTGTCTTATCGGAAAACTCGGGGTAGCGCTCCTTAAGCCAGAGTGAAAAACGTGAGGATACCGCAAATATCCGGTCGCAGAGCCGCAGGGTCTCGTATTCGATCCGGGTCATATGAGGATCCTCGCAAAGATTTATGCGGTTTTCGTATTCCACAGAGCCATGGTCGAGGTAGGCGCATTTCTTCCCGAAAAAATGAGCTGTCTTTGCGGAAAGGATATTCTGGGCCGAATATCCGGAGCAGAGGACTACAGAGGAAAAGGGGATCTTAAGGATAAGCTCTGCCGCTCTTAAAGGCTTTGAAGCAGAGTGAAGATAAAAGCACCTTTTTCCCAGTCCTTCGATATATTTCAGGGTCACGTTTGCAGGTCCCGACCCTGTCCTGTAATCACCGACCATGAGGATCCTTTTCATAGCTGCGCTTACCCTCAAGCATGAATTTAACGGCATTTCTGAAGGAGGTACTGTCCTTATAAAGCTTATACTTCCTTACCGCGTACTGCAGGATGAGAAGCCATGAAAGCCTTGGGCTCATGGCGGTATAGCCCGCGCCCCTTGCAATGAAGAAGCCCCTGTCATAGCCCTTGAACCAGGTGGACTGCTCGTCTCTGAGCTGAGCTATCATGACAGGAACATATATTATCTTAAGCTTCCTTTTCAGACACTCATAAAGGAAGATGTTCTCTTCCCCCATGGGATACTTGGCCCCGGCGCCAAAGAGCGGGTCAAAGTGGATATCCTTAAGGCGTTCCCTTCGAAAGGCGATCTCGGGTGAAAAGATCTTTAAGACGGAAAGATATCCCATTCTTCTTTCACTCTTAAAGACAGGCTTCGGCTTTTCCGGCCTCCTTATGTAAAATACGATAAGATCCGCCTCCTTATGCTTTTCGAAGGCTTTTATTATGATCCTGTCGTAATTATCCACATATTCCACGTCATTATCGCATAAAATGCATATGTCGGCATCCGCGTGCCTTACAGCCATGTTCCGGCTGTTGCTAAGACCCTTTGCGGCTGATTCTATAAAGACGATCTCATGTCTCTTTCCGCGGATGTTTTCGCGCCTTATCCTTTCTACGCTGAGAGCATCCCTGTTGTAATCCCTGACCGCGGGATCCGCGGCGTCAATAAGGATAGTATCGGCAAAGGGACTCTGATCGGAGCACTGGTTTACGACTACGGCATCCGAGGTTATATTTAGGGTATCCACGAAGGATTCGTCCTTTAAATTCATTGCAGACAAAAGCACCTGCAGTCTCATTTCAGATCCTCCTGAGAACGGCCCGTATCGCCCAGAAGCAGAAACACCATGCGCTTTTAGGGACATTGAGCCCTTCCGCTTTTCTGTAAAGCCTCCAGATCCTTTTAACAGCCGTTATTTTATCAGAGGAAAGAGTACCTCTGCTTCTTCTGTAAAGTGTCAGGGATTCATCAAGGCCGTATGCCCTGACCCCGCTCTTAAGTATCCTCCACCAGGAGGCGGTATCCTCGCTCTCTATATGGGGCATTTTAACCGTTTCCCTGTTTAAAAGGGTGAGGTCGAGCATGACCGTGCTGGTAAATATCGTTGTATTCTTAAGGGCCTCCTCATAGCTTATGACAGCCGGAACCCTTACCCTTTTACCGGTGCCCCTGCCGTTTTCATCGGCAAATTCATAGCCGGTAAAGGAAAAGGCGGCACGATGCTCCTTCATAAAGGAAAGCTGCCGTTCAAGCTTCTCGGGATGCCAGAGATCGTCCGCATCAAGGTAGCACAGATATCTTCCCTTTGCCGCGGCGATCCCGAGATTTCGCGCGTAGGAGGCACCGTGTGGTCCGCTGTTTTCAAGAAGCCGGATATCTCCGCCCCTTGCCGTCTCCTCCTCAATAATATCCCTGCTGTTGTCCGACGATCCGTCATCCACCAGGATAAGCTCCCAGCACCTTACAGACTGGGCCCTGACCGAGGCTATCGTTTCCCTGAGATATGCACCCGCGTTATATACCGGGATTATGATGCTCACAGCCTCATTCATTCCCGTTATCCTCATCGTCCTCAAAGAGTGCCGTTGTGCTTCCGTCGGCAATGCCCTCTGTACTGTCTATCGTAAAAAGGATCTTGACCGTCAGTATTATAAGCTTTAAGTCAAGCCAGATCGAAAAATTTTCTATGTAATACAGGTCCAGCTTAAGCTTGTCATAGGGCAGGGTATTATATTTTCCGTAAATCTGCGCGTAGCCTGTTATCCCCGCCTTCACCTTGGTACGGTAGGTAAACTCCGGCATATGCTCCGTATATTTCCTTATGATCTCAGGCCTTTCGGGGCGCGGCCCCACAAAGCTCATATCCCCCTTAAGCACGTTAAAGAGCTGTGGAAGCTCGTCTATGCGGATCCTCCTGATGACCCTTCCTATCGGAGTGATCCTTGAATCATGCCTGGTGGCAAGCCTTGCCGTCCCGTCCTTTTCCGCGTCAACTATCATGCTGCGGAACTTGTAGATCAAAAACTCCCTGTTGTCGAGGGTCACCCTTACCTGCTTATATAGTACGGGACCGCCGTCATAGAGCTTGATACATAACGCTGTTATCAGCATTACGGGTGAGAGGATCATTATCAGGAGGAGCGAAAAGAGCAGGTCAAAAAGCCGCTTTAAAAACCGCTGCTCCGGCTCTAACGGAAAGCTTTTGGTAAGTAAGAGCGGTGTGTCAAAAAGATGCAGGGTCTGTGAGCCTAACAGGATCATATCCATAATGCGGGGCATTATATAGATCTCCACGCAGCTCTCGTAGCAGTATTTAAAGATGCTGTTGCGTTTTTCGGCCGGTACGTCCCACATCATGACCGCTTCATGCCTGTCTATCTCCCGGAAGATGTCCTCGTTTGGGGCATTTTTTGCATCCACTGAGGCATTAATGGAAAACTGATGCCTCCTGGTCCGTACCTTTTCCACGAAACGATCCTTGTGCTCACCGCTGTAGATGAGCAGGATGTCCCGGGGAGGGAACAGCCTTCTGTATACCATGGTTGCGAGGAATACCCAGGCACAGATGCAGAAGCACTGAAGAAGGGTGACTCCTATGATGGGAAGCGGCGTGGGAAAATGGTAAGCGATCATGCATATGATCAGGTAAAAAAGAACATTTGTCACCACGGTGGAAAAAATCTGGGAAAAGGTAAGCTCCAGCATCCTGTAGGAGCCTATCTTAAGGCCCCCGTACATTACAGAGATCAGAAAGAGTATGAGCATATATACGGCGGAAATAAAAATATGCCCCCAGAAGTAATATGCCTTCGGAAGCTCATGATTATAAAAGGCGATCCAGACAAAGGTCATTATCCCTGTTTCCGCAAGGACGATAAGGAGCGCCATGAAAAAGCCGTATGCTCTTTTTATCGACTCAGCCCTTCTGCGGCTGTGAGTATCTTCAGGTTCGTAATTCATAGGGCAGTAGAGGTTTTCCGTAAAGCAGGCTCATTCTCTCCCGGTAAGCTTTAAGATAAGAGCCGCCATAAGGCCTGAAAGCCTCCAGAAAAACGAAAGCTTTCCGGGGGCTCTTTGCAGCCTGCGGGTCCTGTATGAATATATCATATAATAACCGGAATATTTTATCTTAAGCAGGGAGGCCGGAGTAATACGGGCTCTCTGTTCATAATACAGATACCATCCAAGGGGATTTTCCCGCTTAAGCTTCCTTAAGGAGGCCGTATAGCCGCCGCTCACAAGCTTACAGACCGTCAGCACCTTTGGAACCACCTTAAGGACATGATCACTGTCTATTTTATCATAAATATAGTCCTCGGGGACATATTTTTCACCCTCGATCTCCGGAAACGGGTACATTCTCAGAAGCTCGGTCCTGTATACAAGAGTGGTCTCACCCTTAAAGCCCCTGAGATAGAGCCCGTAAAGGGTGGAATAGAAGTCCTTATGTGATTCACCGGGGGAAGCGTCAGGGTCCTTTGGGAAATCGCAGCCGTAAAGCGGGGTCCCTTCGTCGATCCCCTTATGCGCCACGATCCCGGCAAGCTCCTTTCCGTTAAAGTCTGAGGGCTCAAAGCTCTTAAGCGCCCTTCTGTATTCTTCGCATATTGTTTCCACCGCGTCACCGGTCAGAAGGTCGTCGGAATCAAGGCATAAAAAAAGCCGGGTATCACACAGCTTGGCTCCCATGTTGTGGGCACGCATCTTTCCGCCGTTTTCGGTACGATAATATCTTATTTCAAAATCCGCCTCCCGTCTGAAGTTTTCTACCGTCTCCCCGGTATCGTCTAAAGAGCCGTCATCGACGATGAGCCATATGAAATCCTTACAGGACTGTCTCATAAGGCTTTGAAATGCCCGTTTAAGCAGCTCCGCCCTGTTAAAGGTCGGAGTGAATACAGTAAGCAGCTTTTCTTCCATACCTTGATCCCGATACATGCAGCCGGACTCTCGACCGGCAGAAATTCTTAATATACTACCGAATAATCCACAAGCTCAAACTCATAGGGCTCCTTCAGGGTATACTTCATAATATACCGGTTCTCCGTGCTTCCCACCTCCGAGAGCCCTGCGTCCTTAAGATAACTGACCATGGGGCTTGCCTTGTCGATAACGATATATTCCGTGCGGGTTTCCTCCAGGGCATCAGTGAAATCATTTATATAGATCTCCTCGTTCCTTACGAGCGCCGCGATAAGCCTGTACTCCGGATGAGTTTCGTCATTAAGCTGTTCCTCGGTTAGCCCGTACATTACCGCGTTCATATATGCCTCCCTGTCAACGGTCAGAAGGAGCTTCGGATCATACTGGCGCATCTGCATATTGTATTCATATTCCAGAAAGACCTTGGGGTATTCAACCTCCGCATCTGCGTGGATAAGCCTTGATACCTCCAGCATTTCCGCGGGCATTTTATAGATATTCTCCGCGAAGGGGATACCGCTTGCGTAAATGAAGCTGCCTGAGAAAATAAGGATCGCGGACAGGAGCGCTGCCGTTACCGGCCTGTGATCGGACAGCGCCACAAGCTTTACCGAAAGGTACGGAACAAGGATAACAACGGGAGTTATCCAGAAAAGCCTGTAATATTCGCTGTTTACATCGAAGAATCTGTTAAGGATCACCGGTGCGGCAGGATTGTATACAGTAAGGACAAGGAAGACACCTGCGGGCAGAAAGATTTGCTTTTCCTTTTCGTTACCGAAGACAAGTATATAGACGAGCGCAAGAATATAAAGCATCCCGTAGGCGTTTGAGCCCGTATACCGTGAAAGGCATGCTTCAAGATATCCTGTTCCTTTCTCAAAAACACTGAGTCCCTGCATATTTTTCTTTTATATTTTTATAGAGTGGCCACGTTTTTTATGGTGATGGCGTACATTTACGGCATACCGGTCTGCAGACAACGGCATGAGTCCCTGTAGTTACGGCCTTAATCAATGCCCCGGGCCTTACCGGGGATAGGTATAGAATACAAAATAGCCCTTAACGTAGAGCACGAAGGATAACGCAAGCGCCAGCCCCGGTATGACACAGAGCACGTATTTCGGCAGCCACCTGTACCGTCCGGTCCGTATGATAAGGGGAAGGAACAGTACGGTAAGCTCCACAGGCATCAGCATATTGGCGGTGGAGCTTATGGTGGAGGCACCGAAGCAGATAAGGAACACCGAAAGCCAGGGCCGTGTCAGCGTACAGACGGCTGACGGGGCAGCTTCGTTCATCCTGATAAACATATAAAAAACGGCCATGACCGCCAGGTTTCCGACGATCGCCTTGCCCTCATAGGTCCTTGTCATAAGGAACACCGAGGAGGTATAGATCGTGTTAAACGTGACGTTAATGAAGAAAATAACGGTCATGACCGCAAGGATCAAAAGAGCTTCACGCTTACTGCCCTCCTTTTGTTCAGCCTGTGTCAGGGCCGGGGCTTCATCACCGGGCGCAGCCGCCTTTGTACCGGTGATCCCCGTTCTTACAAGCTCTCCCGCTATGAGACCGTAAACCAGATTGGTCAGAATTATGATAACGACCGCCATCACGGATTTCGTAAGTATGAGAGGCGATATTCCGGTAAGGAAGCACACCACCGCATCCTGTACTGAATAGGTCGCAAAAAAGTAGCGCATCTCAAAATGATCCTGCCAGGCACCTGTGAAGGGATCGTAAACGTTTATCATGTCTGTTTCCACGTTCGTGCTCACCCCTGCCACATA
>DFEA01000115.1:17473-26248 GCA_002368575.1 Lachnospiraceae bacterium UBA3814
CCTATAAGAATGACGAATCCCGCAAGGATAAGGGGATTTTGTTTTATCCATTCCAGAGCCCGCGCCATGACCGCGGGCACCTTTTTAAGCGCACGGAAATTAAGGAGCAGAGCCGTTATCCCCATAGCCGTCACCACACAGAGCCAGATATGCGCAAGCAGGGAAAGCGGCCTGTAGAATTTCATGACGGGCACGCAGACCAGGAAAAATACCGTGTAATACGCAAAGAAGCCCACGATGAGCCTTATCGGAACTGACGCACCCCTTGAGCCTTCCTCCGGCCCCTTCCTTTTACAGAGAACGACTGAGCCGAAGATAAGGTATAATATAAGATTTCCGATGACTGTAAAACAGATTACCGCTATGTCCTTCATCTATTTCTGCTTAAATTCATTTATATTCAGGGTATACACTGCCTCTACGGTAAGCCCGCGATCCCTGCAGACCTCATAGGCTCCCGTATCCGAAGGAGAGCTTCCGTTCAGATACCAGCTGTCAACGCTGTTCCCGTATTCCGTAATGAGATCGTAAAGGGGATTTCCGTTTTCGGCGCCTCCCCCGCCGATGACGATGAGACCGCCGTTGCTCTGCCGCACTATAAAGGCTGCGGCGCGCTCCTGTCCCTCGGGGATAAATTCATAGGTGCGCAGCCCGCTGTTAAGGCTTTCCGTAAGCCCTGCCGCAGTTTCGTGAAGGCTGTTTATCTTCCTGTTCAGTATAAAGATCATGCCCGAAAACAGTACGGTAACAACAAGCAGTGCGATCCCGATATTTCTTGAATTGACTATTCTGTGGTTCATATCCTGATCCTCTTCGGGGTCCCTTGTATCCCCCTTTGTTAAATCCTTTAACCTCTCAGCTTCCCGGGCTTTTGCGGCCACAGCCGCTCTTTTTCTGTATGCGTCCGCCGAAAACCAGAGGATGAAGGGCAGTATACCGTGAACAAGAAAGGCCGTTTCCGAAAAATACGAGAGCAGCAGGGTAAACCGGCGTCCGGACCATGACTGGTATCCGAAAATATGCAGGAGCTCAAAGATAAACATCATAAACAGACATTTTTCAGTCCTGTTCCTTTCATCCTCTTTAAACAGCTGCTTTGCAAGGCTCCATTCCAGCCCGTAATACATGGGAAGCATGATCACCGGCGCTATGGTATATATCATCGTCATGGGGTGGACCCTGACAAGCCCGGAAAGCCAGGCGTAAAGCATCATCACAGGCGACGAAGCAGATATCCGTCCGGTCTCGAAGGCAAAGGTCGCATCCCGGGCATTATCACTGACATAGGGAGCACCGATCTCAAAACAGACAAGGAAGATCACCTGGAGCAGAAAAATAAGGAACACCACCGTACCGAACAGTACGGTGAGGGGCGGCTGCCTTTTCCTTGACCTGAGCCCTGCGCGAAAGCGTCTGAAGAAGCTTGGAAACCTTCTTCTGTCCATGAACAGAAAGAAAAGCTCAAGGGTAAATATGGCAGCAAGCCAGAGTGCCCCGGCAAATTTGATGCTTGAGCCTGTAAAGGCGCAGAATTCACAGCAGATAACAAAGATAAGAAGGATCACCACCATACCCTGGGAGTAGATAGTGATAAGCTCCATTCCGCGCTGCTTTGTAAGGGCTCTCAGGGCAAAGCCGGCTATAAAGGAAAGCAAAAAAAAGACCATGAAAAGAAGGATCGAAACCAAATGGATCATAGGTCCCTCCGCCGGTAAATTTCCACATCAAGGATCGTATCGAGCAGCTCGTAGCCAAATTCTGAGGCCTTAAATTCGGGATAGTACCTCCCGGTATCCACTATCAGGAAGTCGTAACCCTCCTTATGCCCGACATCGGTTATCCGCTTCATATCAGGAACCGAGACGGAAAACTGATCATATACGATACGTGCGCTGCCCTGAAGAGAAGCCGGGTCTCTGTTTTCCGTGTGATCATAAAGGGTGGTGAACTTGGAGCTGTACAGCTTAAAATAAGGAGAAATGGAGGGCCAGGCGATGACGGTAGTCACGCTCTCGTCCTCGGAAAGCTCCAAAAGCCTGTCCATTATCATTATATATTCCGTTTTGATATGAAGGGTATTTTCTGCCGGACTGAAATAATCCTCAGATATGACCCTGCCTCCGCTTAAGATCACAGAAGCGGCGATAAGCCCGATAACGGCGGTACTTAACAGAAGCCTTGAGACAAAGCGCCCCGCGGTATGCGGCTTTTCTTCCGGGGAGGCGTCAGCTGCGGGATTTTCCGAGGCAAGACATGTAAGAGCATAGGAGATACCGGTCCATACGGAAAGCAGAAAAAACACCGGAGGCAGAGCCCTGTGCGTCGAAAAGCTCCCGGAAGGGGTCTCCTTTTTTTCGGAGCGCTCCTCCCGGGAGGCTTCCAAAGCTGTTTTTTCCTTCCTTTGCGCAATAAGAAGAAGCAGAAGCATCGACACAAGAAACAGTACAGGAAGCTTTCCTGTACCGCGGTAATCTCTGTAAAACGATGTAACTGAACCGAAAAGCTCTTTCACCTACATTCCCCTGCTGATATCCGTGTTTTCCCTGAACCAGTCATAAGCAAGCCTTATGCCTTCCTCAAGCTCGACCTTATGGAACCACCCCAGCTCATGAAGCGCGGTAACGTCGGTAAGCTTTCTGGGAGTGCCGTCGGGCATGGACGAATCCCACACGATCTCGCCTTCAAAGCCTGTGGTGGCCTTCACGAGCTCCGCAAGCTCCTTTATGCTGATCTCCTTTCCCGTACCGATGTTCACATGGGAAAGCCCCGAATAATTTTCAAGAAGAAATACACAGGCATCCGCCATGTCATCCACGTAAAGGAACTCGCGCAGGGGGCTTCCGCTTCCCCACAGGGTCACGCTCTTATCCCCTCTCACTTTGGCCTCATGGAACTTTCTGATCATGGCCGGAAGCACATGGGAATTGTTCAGATCGTAATTATCATGGGGACCGTAGAGATTTGTGGGCATGCAGCTGATAAAGTCATCCCCGTACTGCATTTTAAAGAACCTGCACATTGTAAGCCCCGATATCTTGGCTATGGCATAGGCCTCGTTGGTCTTTTCAAGAGGCCCGGTAAGCAGCGCGTCCTCAGGAATGGGCTGCGGCGCCATCCGGGGATAGATACAGGTGCTCCCGAGGAACAGAAGCTTTTCGACCCCGATATCATGCGCGCATTTGATAACGTTGCACTGTATCTGCATATTGACCCAGGCAAAATCGGCCGGGCTTGTGTTATTTGCATTGATCCCGCCGACCTTTGCCGCGGCAAGCACGACTATCTCGGGCTTTTCCTCTTCAAAGAAGGACCTGACGGCAGCCTGGTCGGTAAGGTCAAGCTCCTTATGCGTCCTTCCGATAATATTCTCATAGCCCTTGCTCTTAAGATTCCTTACGATGGCGGAGCCGACCAGTCCTCTGTGACCCGCCACATATATTTTTGAAGCTTTATTCATTGTTATGCTTTTCTCCGTTTTGGATACGGCATTCTTCAGAGCTCATTCCCGCTATCGCTCTCATATCCGAATCCACCATCATTGCAACAAGACTTTTAAAATCGACCTTTCTCTTCCAGCCAAGCTCCTTCTCGGCCTTTGAGGGATCACCCCACAGGAATTCGACCTCAGCCGGCCTGAAATATCTGGGATTTACATCCACGAGCACCCTGCCGGTCCTTAAGTCATACCCTTTTTCGCTGACTCCGGCACCCTTCCAGGCTATATCTATACCCACCTCCTTAAAGGCAAGCTCCACAAATTCCCGGACAGTATGGGTCTCGTTGGTGGCAAGGACGTAGTCGCCGGGCTTGTCCTGCTGAAGGATACGCCACATCCCCTCAACATAGTCGCCCGCAAAGCCCCAGTCACGCTTCGCGTCCAGATTGCCCAGCGAGAGCTTTTCTCTTTCATCGGCCATTATCGCCGCAACAGCCCTGGTGATCTTTCTGGTGACAAAGGTCTCGCCCCGTCTGGGGGATTCGTGATTAAAAAGGATACCGTTGCAGGCAAACAGATTATAGGCCTCCCTGTAATTGACAGTTATCCAGTAGGCATACAGCTTGGCGGCCCCATAGGGGCTTTTGGGATAAAACGGTGTATTTTCATTCTGGGGAGCGGTCTCCTTGAGACCTCCGAAGAGCTCGGAGGTAGAGGCCTGGTAGAACCTGCATTTCACCCCGGTTTTCTTTATAGCGTCAAGTAGCCTCAGTGTACCGATCCCGGTGGTCTCCGCGGTATACTCAGGGACCTCAAAGGAAACCGCCACATGGGACTGGGCCGCAAGGTTATAGATCTCCGTCGGCTGGATCTGCTCGATAAGCCTGTTTAGGTTGCTGGAATCGGTCAGATCTCCGTGATGGAGGAACATTGTCTTGTCTCTTACCTCCCTGTCATAGTAAAGATGATCTATACGGTCGGTGCTGATGGTGCTGTGGCGCCTTATTATGCCATGTACCTCATAACCCTTTTCAAGCAGCAGCTCAGCCAGGTAAGAGCCGTCCTGTCCGGTAATTCCGGTTATCAATGCAACATTTCGCATAAAAATCCCCCATACGGAAAAAATATGTTATACTTATACGATAAATACGGAAAACGCAATAGTTGACCGCGTTCACGAGTATAACACACATGAGCGTGGATTTCAATTTATACTCGAGTATAAATGGAGTGTGAAAATGTCATTTCTGTACGATCTGTTTCATAATTATCTGTTTATGGCGGCTGTGTTAGGATGGCTCACCGCTCAGGTCATCAAAACGGTGATTGATCTGCTGATAACGAAGGAGATAAACTGGGAAAGGATGGTGGGCTCCGGAGGGATGCCGAGCTCGCATTCCTCTACGGTCTGTTCTCTTATGACCGCGGCGGCCTTAAAATGCGGGCCTGCCTCAAATGAATTTGCCTTCTGCGCCATCCTTGCGATAATAGTTATGTATGACGCGAGAGGTGTCCGCCGTGAGACCGGAAACCAGGCGGTGGTCCTTAATCAGATAATGGATTACTTCACGAGTGAGCATCCCGAGAAGATAGAATTCACGGAGGATAATCTTAAGGAGCTTATAGGACATACCCCGTTTCAGGTCCTTGTCGGAGCCATTCTCGGGGTCGTGATGGGCATCATTACCTTCCCGGTGTTCAATTGACACATATGATGTTTCTGACGATACCCCAGCTTATTAAAAGGATCAGATAGAAAATCAGCAGCCCTTCGTTCCAGGAAGGGCTTTTTCTTTTGTTTACCGAGCGGCTCCACATGAAAATAAGCTCAAAGGCAGGAAACGGGAGAGTAATGAACAAAAACGGGTTTGAGGAAAAGGCCGTTTTAAAGTCCAGCCGGGAAAGGGCGGTAAGCATGCCCGTAACCCCGCAGCCCGGACACTTAAAGCCCGTAACCCTGTGAAACAGGCAGGGAATGCCAAAGCCCAGCTTCCTTACGGCAAGTATATAAACAACGGCTGCCGATGCGGCAATGAGCAGCGGCAGCCATGTTTTCTTCCGGAGCATCGTATGTACCCGGTCGCGCAATATTTCTTTAAGCTCCATATTTGTTGACTGTATCCTGCATTAAGGCAAGATCAATGATGGTGAGACCGAAAAGCCCAAGGATAAGATACAGTATCGGGTCGTTTCCGGCTACCTGGCCGTTGTCAGCCTTGATCTTTGTGACCTCCTCGCCCTTCTTAAAGAGCCAGTATAACGCATAGATCCCGCAGGTAACGATACTGAGAAGGATGACCATTCCGCCGCTGGTCTGAGCTTCCTCACCGGCCGTATGGCTCACGTCATCGTTCAGTACATATATCCAGTACAGAGAAAATATCCCGCAGGTTATAATGCTTAAGATTATATAAAGAGGAATGCTTCTTTCTTTTATCATACCGCCTCCCGGATAACCTGACGAACCTGAGCCGTAGCCGCCCGTGTCCTGCTGTGAACTGGCGTATTCGCTTCCGTAGCCGGAGCTGTCCCTGCTCTGTACATCGGAAACGTTATCCTCGGCTATGGGTGCCCCGCAGCTCTCACAGAACCTGGAGCCATCCCTTAAAACAGCGCCGCATTTTGGACATATCATAATATCCCCTCCCTCCTAAGGAACACTGAAAACCGGTTTTGCACCTGTCATTTACTTTAGTATACACGAACCGGTCATTTTTTCAAGGGATTCAGCCTTCATTTTTTCTTCCGTATAATCCGGAAAGTGAGGCAAGTCTTTTCTGCCTGGCCGCGCTGAAGGCATCCTTCTTCATCCTCCATTCCCAGTTTCCGCCCAGTGTAGAGGGCACGTTCATCCTCGCCCATCCGTCAAGAGACAGGATATCCTGCATCGGGATCACCGCAAGCTCCGAAACGCTTGCGTAGGCCGCCCTGATAAATTCCCAGGGGATATCGTTCCTTTTAATATTTTTATCTATAGCAAGGTAACGGTCCGCCAGCCTTCTGTCCCTTAAGGGCAGGCTCTCATACCAGTGAAGGGTAGTGTCATTATCGTGGGTACCTGTATACACAACACTCTCGGGCCTGTAATTATGAGGAAGATAATCCGATTCCTCTCTTGGATCAAAGGCAAACTGAAGCACCTTCATCCCGGGATATCCGGTCCGCTTTACAAGCCTTATGACTGATTTGGTAAGGTAGCCCAGATCCTCGGCTATCACAGCCTTATTTCCAAGCTCCTTTTTCACGACCTGAAAAAGCTCGTATCCGGGGCCCTTTTTCCAGGAGCCGTTTCTGGCGTTTTCAGCCGGGAAGGGAACGGAATAATATTCATCAAAGCCTCTGAAATGGTCGATCCTCACGATGTCATAAAGCTCAAAGCAATGCTTAAGCCTTGATATCCACCATTTATAGCCGGTCTGCTTATGATAGTCCCAGTCATAGAGAGGATTTCCCCAAAGCTGTCCGTCGGCCGAAAAGGCATCGGGCGGGCAGCCTGCGACGGCCTTTGGGTTGTAGCTGTCGTCAAGCTGAAAAAGCTCAGGAGCCGTCCATACATCCGCGGAGTCATAAGCCACGTAGATCGGAATGTCACCTGCTACACTGATCCCGAGACTGTTTATGTAAGCTTTAAGCTCCATCCATTCCCTTAAGAACTCGTACTGGAGATATTCATAAAACAGTATCTCCCTTCCAAGGCTCTTTTTGCAGGCTGTTATGGCTTTTTCACGGCGGAGCTTTATGTCATCATCCCATTTTGAAAAGCTCTTACCGCCGTTTGCATCCTTGAGAGCCATAAAAAGGGCATAATCCGGAAGCCAGTGGGCATTTTTTTCCCTGAATGCCTCAAATGCCTCATCCCTTGAAAGAGAAGCCTCTGCCTTGAGAAATGCCTTTTTTAACAGCTTATAGCGGGAGCCGTAAAGCTTTGCGTAGTCGACCCTTACGGGATCGCTGCCAAAATCACAGGAGTCACAGTATTCCTTTGTGATAAGTCCCTGACCGATCAATACCTTCGGATCTATGAAATAAGGATTCCCGGCAAAGGTGGAGAAGGACTGGTAGGGGCTGTCTCCATAGCTCGTAGGCCCGAGGGGCAGTATCTGCCATACAGATTGCCCGGCTGCCTTAAGGGCGTCCGCGAAAGCATAGGCCTCCTTTGAAAAACAGCCGATACCGTAGTCAGAGGGAAGGGATGAAATTGCGAGTAATATTCCTGCTTTTCTCATATTATGCACCTGTCTTTCTTCTACCCGTGAATGACAAATATTCTATTCCGGTCATCTGCCTGCGGAAAGCTTCCAGATATCCCGGTTATATTCCTCTATGGTACGGTCCGAAGAGAAGAACCCGGCCTTTGCGATATTCACAAGCATCATTCTCTTCCACTTTTCCTGATCCTCGTAATCGTTAAGAGCCTCATCCTTCTTTGCTATGTAAGCCTCAAGATCCAGAAGTGTCATGAACCAGTCCTTATTAAGAAGCTCCTTATACAGTCTTTCAAGGTTCTCCCTGTGGCCGACCTTCATGGCTTCCTTACCGATGATGAAGTCCACGGCCTCTTTAATAACAGGTGATTTTTTATAATAATCCTTTGAAACATAGTCGGCCTTTTCGTAATGCCTGATGACGGTATCCGAGTCGGTGCCGAAGATATAAATATTATCATCTCCAACCAGATCGTGGATCTCGACATTTGCGCCATCGTCCGTTCCGAGGGTGATGGCTCCGTTCAGCATGAACTTCATATTTCCGGTTCCGGAGGCCTCCTTTGAAGCAAGGCTTATCTGCTCCGAGATGTCACAGGCAGGGATCAGCTTTTCCGCATAGCTTACGTTATAATTGGTCACGAACAGCACCTTCAGATAAGGGCTTACCTCGGGATCATTGTTTACTATTTCCTCAAGCACCAGCAGGAGATGTATGATATCCTTCGCAATGACGTAAGCGGGCGCCGCCTTTGCCCCGAATATGCAGGTAATGGGACGCTTGGGCTTTTTGCCGCTCTTTATCTCCAGATATTTATGAATGATATAGAGAGCATTCATCTGCTGGCGCTTGTATTCATGCATACGCTTGATCTGGATGTCGAAGACGGAATCCACGGAAAGCTCCACGCCCTCGGTGAGCCTTACATGCTCAGCGAGCCGCTTCTTATTGTTCCTCTTTATTTCGGAAAGCCTGTTGAGCACCTCCGGATCATCCTTATATTTAAGCAGCTTTTCAAGCTCCGCGGCATCCTTTCGGTATCCGGTGCCTATCCTTTCATCCAGAAGGGCGGCAAGCTCATGATTGCAGCTTAAAAGCCATCTTCTGAAGGTGATGCCGTTGGTCTTGTTGTT
>DFEA01000050.1 GCA_002368575.1 Lachnospiraceae bacterium UBA3814
GCCCGGTTATCTGCGGTGTAAGCTCAATAAGCACGGGCGCCAGTATGTTTGCGCATACTATATCATATGCTTCAAAGCCGACCTTAGCCTGAAGCTCAGGATCATCTATGATATTTCCTATATAAAGCCTGAAATCGGAATTCTTAAGCCCGTTTACGCTTAAATTATCACGGCAGGCCTCAACAGCCGCTATGTCCAGATCCGTTGCCGTTACCGATGAAGCCCCGAATTTAAAGGACATTACTGAGAGTATGCCGCTGCCCGTACCGACATCAAGGACCGAGTCCCCGCTTTTTACATATTTTTTCAGGGCCTGTATACAAAGCCTTGTTGTCTCATGCTTTCCAGTCCCAAAGGCGCTGCCCGGGTCCGTCCGGATGATCATTTTGCCGGCATCCTCCGGCTCTGCCTCCTCCCAGGACGGAATAAACAGGATATCGTCTATATAAAACTTATGAAAATACTGCTTCCAGTTGTTCAGATAGTCCTCGTCCTGAAGCTCAGTCACGCGTAAGGACAGCTCGCCGGCATCACAGTACTCCCTGACAGCGTAAAGCGCATTCCTTATATTTTCAAGCAGGAGCTCGTTATCCTCGCGGGCATCCAGATAAAAGCTTACATAGGCGATCCCGTCGTCCTCCTGTGTTTCCGGCAGGATATCCACGAACATCGCAGCCCTGTCCCTTTCCGTAAGCGGGACCTTATCCTCTATCTCAACCCCCATGACTCCCAGCTCCGAAAGCTCTGCCGCGACTATATCCTCGGCTTCCGTTGTGGTCTTGATGGTATATTTGTTGTATTTCATCGTAAGCACTCCTTCCGGCCGGGCTTCTTTCCCTGCACGACGGTCCCCGCGTTTTTCACAGGAGACCCTTCTCCTTAAACGATACCGAATATTTTACCAGAAACAGGCTCCGGTGGCAATCTCAGGATGCTTCCCCATGAAGGTTCTAATCTTCCTTGAATTGTGATATGATATAGGGAACAGACAGTGTGCTATAACACAGGAGGTGGAGATCCATATGAAAAACACAGCTCTTATCATGGCCGGAGGCAGAGGCGAGCGTTTCTGGCCTCGCAGCCGCAGAAACCTTCCCAAGCAGTTCCTGTCGATAACCGATGACGGTAAGACCATGATCCAGCTGACTGCCGAGCGCCTTCTTCCTATCGTCGACATCGAGGATATCTATGTGGTCACCAACAGGGATTACCTTCCCCTTGTCAGGGACCAGCTGCCGGGTGTCCCTGCCGAAAATATCATCTGCGAGCCCGTGGGAAGAAATACCGCGCCCTGCATTGCTCTGGGCACAGCCATGATCAGCAAAAAGTATGAGGAAGCTGTCATGATGGTCCTGCCCTCCGATCATCTTGTAAAATACAGCTCCCTGTTCCAGACCACCTTAAGGGACGCCTGTGAGGTGGCTGAGAAGGGCGACAATCTTGTTACTATAGGCATCACCCCGGATTACCCGGAAACCGGATACGGATATATTAAATTCATAAACGATATTTCCGAAAGCTCCGGAAGAGCCTTCAGGGTCGAGAGCTTTACCGAAAAGCCGGATCTTGAAAAGGCAAAGGAATACCTTGCCTCTGACGACTATCTGTGGAACAGCGGGATGTTTTTGTGGAAGCTCTCCACCATAAAAAAATGCTATGAGGAGCTCCTCCCCGATATATATGACGCAATGCAGCGTATCAGCAAGGCAGCGGGAACAAGAGAGCAGGATATCGTCATCGATGAGCTCTTTCCCTCTCTTCCCTCCATATCCATAGATTACGGAATAATGGAACGCGCGGAGAACATCTATACCATTCCCGGTACCTTCGGATGGGATGACGTAGGCTCCTGGCTTGCTCTGGAAAGGATCAAAAGATCCAACGAATCCGGCAACATCGTTGACGGCAATATAATAACCATAAACACAAGGAACTGCATCATTCAGGGAACCGATAAGCTTATCGCGACCGTAGGGCTTAAGGATCTGGTGATAGTGGATACAAAGGACGCGACCCTTATCTGCAGCCGGGATCATACCGCCGATATAAAAAAGGTCCTTGAAAACCTGAAGATCTGTAACCGCAGCGAATACCTGTAAATTGACAGCTTTATCGCGCAATCAAACGGCTCAAGAGCCGCCTGATTGCCGCGTTTGCCGTCAAATGTGAGCTCATGCCGGCATGGCTCACGCTTTACGACATTATCACGCAAAAAGGAACAGCCCCGTAGTGAGGGCTGTTCCTTTTTATGAACCATTATATTTTATTCCAGAACGATATCCTCAAGTGCCGAGTCCTGTATGACGCAGACAAAGGTCTTTCCGTTATTGATCTCTATCTCATTGCCATCCATATCGTAGTACCTGACAGGAGCCATATCCACATTTCCGTCCTTGGCGCTGTCCACGTCCCTGCGCCAGGTGCCTATGGTAAACATCCCCTTGGTACAGTACTGGATGATGCCGCCCGAGTGACAGTCAAAGGCCAGATAATCCTTCTGATCGAGCTGGGCCCACTTATTATACTGAAGGATGATATTATCGTAGGAAAGCTGTTCCCCTGTAAGCTCATCGATCTGGGGCGCACCATACTGGTACCTGTCATACTTTCCCGTTTTCTCATTATAATCAAACCATGGCTTGTTTATCTTATAATCAGGCTCGATATGCTTAGCGCTTCCGCCGCCCTCATTGGTGACCACCTCGTTAAGATCACAGAACTTAAACTTGCCCTTATAGCCGTCATAGTGATCCTCACGGTACCCGAGCTTCTTTATCCCCGCTTCTATCCCCGAAGCCGAGGTATACACGTTATGAGGCGCCTGTCTGTCTGTAGTCCTGTAAAAGCAGGTGTCCCCGGCCTCTCCGAGACCGTTCAGGTTATCCACATAATCCTGAGCCAGAAGATCCACCGCGTAAGCCGCCTGCCCGAAATGCATATAAATGGCATCAAACTCCAGAGCCGTATAAACGAAATATTCACGGCAGCTTCTGACGGAGCCTATCTTATCCAGGTCATCATAGTTCTCAAACAGCCCCATCAGACGGGTTATCCCGCCCTCGACCACATATTCGTACACGACGTCAGCCTTGGAGATGCCGCTCATCGGCTGTGCCGCCTCAAGGTTATTGAGCATGATGGCAACCGGACGTCTGTTTCCGATCTTCTCGTCAACAGGCAGCCCGGAAAGATAGCTCCTCATCATTCCGTCTTCAAGCTTATTGGGATCCTCTTCTTCGGCCCTGGCAGGCTCCGATTCCCCTTCTTCCCCGGACGCCTGAGCCTGAGCCTGAGCTTCAGTGCTTTCAGAAATGTCTTCCTGCTCCTTGCCCTTATCCTTCTTGCAGGCAAAGAGCAACCCCACACATAAAATGACCGCCGCGGCTGCGGCAATCCATTTAAAACGACCCTTCATCTTATACCTCTCGAAGGCTGAAAAACCTGCCTTCACACGTATTTATACTCCCCTCCGGCCAGGAAACCCTTGGGAAAATCCCCTGACCAGACCCGGGCATGATACCCGGATCAAAGCGTTGTAATCCTGGGTGACACAAAAGATCTAATCAACCAGTTGTGTCATACATCCAAAGAACATACTAATTATAGTATATATGCTCTTATAAATCAACTATAAAGTGATAAATCAGAATAAAATCTTTTTACTCCTCCTGCTTTTCAAACCTTGCCATTGGCCTCAGCTTGAAAAGGTTAGCCCTGTGACGCCTGTCTATCCTTTCCTTTATATCCGCGTCCTCACAGATCCCCGTAAGTATATAGGTGTCCAGGGCCTCATAGGTAAAGCCCAGCGAATCCTCATCAGTCCTGCCGGAAAGACCGTCCGTCGGAGGCTTGTGTATAAATTCATGCGGGACGTTCAGGTATTCCCCAAGCTTTATTATCTCCGTAACGGTCAGATTATGCAGAGGAGAAAAGTCCCCCGCCGCGTCTCCGTAAAGAGTGGAATAGCCCACATAATTCTCTGATCTGTTGCAGTTATTGGACACCCTGCCGTTCATGGTCTGCGCAATGGCATAAAGGGTAGCCATGCGGATCCTCGGAGGTATGTTTAAAAGCATCTGTTCGCTTTCGACAAAGCAGCTCCTGGAAATGAGCCTTCCGTCTTCCGCGCTGACCCGGGTCTCCAGGTTAAGACCGGCGCCCCCCGGTTCTGTCCTGATATCGGCCTTTCCTATGCTGCTTCTTATTCCGTCTGTCGCATCACCTATGTTCACTACACAGTAGCTGATCCCAAGCCAGTCTGCCACCGCCCGTGAAACCTCGATATCAGCCTGGGAATGATCAGGCATCAGAACCCCGAACACCCTGTCCTGCCCGAGAGCCAGCTTGCAGAGCAGAGCGACCATCGTTGAATCCTTCCCACCGGAAAGCCCCACTACCGCGGTGCAGTCCCTTCCGTTCTCATCAAACCACTGCCGTATCCAGCTTATGATACCAGAGGACAGCCTTTCTCCGTCAAAATTCGTCCTGATATAGTCCTCAAGATAAGAATTGCAGACCACAGGCTGGGAGACCTCATTATTGTCATAGTCCGTGCGCAGGCTGCCAAAGCCTGAAAGCTTCCCGGTATACAGCCCCCTTCCCTGAACGTACCACGCGACCCTCTGGGGCAGCAGGGCTGCGGGATCCTCCCCCGAAGCTATCCTTTCCCTTATATTGGTGGAGGAGATATCGTATTTACGTCCGTAAAGCACCGATATTTCCGCTCCGTAGGCTGCCACGTAGGTTTTGATGACCTCCTCGATCGACTCCCAGGTGTCTTCATCCCTGAGTATCACTATCACCCTTACATTCTTAAAGATCAGCTCCGGTTCATGCCACTCTCCCATATATTTAAGAGAATCACTGCCCACTATGAAGAACAGCTCATCACCCGGATATATCTTCTTAAACTCCTGCACCGTATCGGAGGTATATGTAGGACCTTCCCTGTCCGTCTCCACGGTCGAGACAGAGGCCCAGGACTCATCCCTGAGCAGAAGTTCAAGCATCTGGAGCCTGTCCTCCTTAGCCGTAATGCTGTGTATATCAGTCTTATACTTTGGCGTACCCGTCGGCACAAAGATCATCCTGTCAAGGGAGGCTCTTTGAAATGCCTCTCTTGCTATCTCCAGATGCCCCGAATGTGGCGGATCGAAGGTTCCGCCGAAAATACCTATCCTCACTGTCATTGCCTCCTGTGATTCTGCAAACAGATTCCGATCTTCTTATCGCGCAATCGCGCAAAAACAGCAGGTGCGAAGAAGCCCTGCACCCGCTGTCATACGTCTTATGAAAAGCCGGTTTCACCGATCATGATTTCTTTCTCTTGGACATAAGATCAGCCGTAACCGCACCGAGCAGCACCGCTCCCTTGACTATCTTCTGGATATCGGTGGACCATCCGTAAAGGGACATACCGTTGTTCAGTATACCCATGATGAAGGCTCCGATAACAGCTCCGAAGATCGTACCCGCACCTCCGGCAACAGCCGCGCCGCCCAGGTAACAGGAAGCGATCGCATCCATCTCAAACTGGTCACCGGCCTTAGGCGTAGCCGATCCGTTTCTTGCGGAAAGGACGACACCGGCGAGACCTGCAAGAAAGCCCATGTTGGTATAAACCCAGAAGAACACTCTGTCCGTCTTGATACCGGAAAGCTGTGCAGCCTTACGGTTGCCGCCGAGAGCGTATATCTGACGTCCGGCAACTGTCTTGCTTGTGATAAAGCTGTAGATACCCACTATACATCCCATGATAACCAGAACGAACGGAAAACCGCTGTACTGACCGAGCTTTATAAGCACGAACCATACAAGGAAGATGAATACGGCATCCTTGATGACTATCTGATAAAGAGGATTCTCAGCAAAGCCGTATTTCTTTTTCGTGGCGATGCTCTTGATTTCTCCGAAGATTATCGCTACAGTAGCGGCGATCGCGATTATCAGGCAGAGCAGATCGAAATTCCCGACAGAGATCTTAGGCAGGAAGCCCGCACCGATGAAATTATAGCTTGCATCGAAGGGGCCCTTTGTCTGAGCCTTAAGGATGGTGTAGGTAGCGCCTCTTCCCATAAGCATCGTTGCAAGGGTTACAATGAAGGGAGGAACTCCCATCACCGCTATGAAGAATCCGGAAAACATACCGCACAGCAGACCTACAAGAAGAGCTGCGATAATAGCGACCCACATATTCATATGAGCGTCAACGAGCATTACACCTACTACGGAACCGCACAGAGCAACTACCGAACCTACGCCCAGGTCAACGTTACCGGTCAGAACGCAGAGAAGCATTCCCGTAGCCAGTATGATAACGTAGCTGTTCTGCATGATCAGGTTATTAATATTTGCCGGAGAAAGGTTCTTTCCCCCTGTCATTATCGCAAAGATAATGAATACTGCGATCAGTACGATGAACATGCCGTACTGTTTCATATCAATGTTAACAACTTTTTTCTTATCCATTAGCCTCACTCCTTCTGTTATGTGCCATGATCTGCTGCATTATTTTTTCCTGCGATACCTCATCCTTGGATAATTCGCCTGCGATCTCACCTTCGTTTATAACGTAGACCCTGTCACAGGTACCTATGATCTCCTGCATCTCCGAGGAAATAACTATGACCGCCTTTCCCGCTTTGGCAAGATCATTAATAACACAATATATTTCGTATTTGGCACCTACGTCGATACCGCGTGTAGGCTCGTCAAGGATAAGAACGTCAGGCTGGGTCAGCATCCATTTTGCCAGGACTACCTTCTGCTGATTCCCTCCGGACAGAGAGCCCACTACCTGTTCTATTGAATTTGCCTTGACATTGATCCTTTTTTTGTACTCCTCAGAGGAAACTATCTCCTCATTGGAGTCAACCACGCCCTTCTTTGAAAAGAAATTCCTGAGAGCCGCCATTGTCATATTATGCTTGATATCATCTATGAGCACCAGACCGTAGGTTTTTCTGTCCTCCGACACATAAGCCAGCTTGTTGTCTATGGCGTCCTTTACAGAATTCAGCGTAACCTCTTTTCCGTTTATCAGTACATGCCCCGATATCTTCTGACCGTAGCTTTTACCGAATACGCTCATGGCAAACTCAGTCCGGCCCGCTCCCATCAGCCCCGCAAGACCAACGACCTCTCCTGCGCGGACACTGATGTTTACATCCTTTATCATCTGCCTTTCTGCATCGTCGGGATGATATACGTTCCAGTCCTTAACCTCAAAGATAACATCCCCTATGGTCACACCCTCTCTTGCGGGATAACGGTTGGTAAGCTCACGTCCTACCATTCCCTTTATTACCCTGTCCTCCGTGAACTCGTCCACTCCCTTGTGGAGAGATTCGATGGTGTGCCCGTCTCTTATTATGGTAAGAGAATCGCAGACATACTCAAGCTCATTCAGCTTATGAGAAATGATAATGCTTGTGACCCCGTGGTTCTCCTTGAGATCGATCATGATATCAAGAAGCTTTTTACTCTCTTCATCATTTAACGCGGCGGTAGGCTCATCAAGAATCAAAAGATCAACCTTCTTACCCATAGCCTTAGCTATCTCGATAAGCTGCTGTTTTCCAACGCCCAGGGTATTTACCGGAACGTTGACATCCTCATTCTCAAGTCCGACTCTGGCTAAGATCTCGGCAGCCTTCTTTCTCGTTTCGGTCCAGTCGATAACTCCCTTTACCGTAGTCTGCTCATTTCCCAGAAAAACATTTTCGGCAACCGACAGAAGGGGGCTTAAGGCAAGCTCCTGGTGGATGATAACTATTCCCTTTGCCTCGCTCTGCTTCAGATCGTGGAACTTACAGACCTCACCATTGTAAACTATATCGCCGGAATAGGTCCCGTAGGGATATACGCCCGACAGAACATTCATCAGCGTGGATTTTCCCGCTCCGTTTTCACCACACAGCCCATGTATCTCTCCCTTTTTTACCTTGAGATTAACATCATCAAGTGCCTTAACTCCGGAGAATTCTTTGGTAATGTGGTTCATTTCCAAGATATAATCCGACATGCGCTTTTTCCTTTCAAAACTAATTCGGGGCGGCGAAACGATCGCCGCCCCGTTTTTCACAATTATTAAGGTAATGACTGCTCTTCACGAAACAGTATTAGTTAGCTAACTGCTCCTCTGTGTAGTATCCGCCGTCAACGATGACCTCCTTGTAGTTGTTCTTATCAACAGCTACAGGCTCGCAAAGGTATGAAGGAACTACGATAGAACCGTTGTTGTACTGCTCGGTATCGTTGATCTCAGGCTCTGCACCCTCAAGAACTGCCTGAACCATGGTAACGCACTTGGAAGCAAGGAGTCTTGTATCCTTGTAGATTGACATGGTCTGTGTTCCTGCGATGATGTTCTTGGTAGCCATAAGCTCAGCATCCTGACCTGTGATCATCGGCCAGTTGTCAGCTGTGTAGCCTGCTCCCTCAAGAGCTGCCTTTGCGCCGTATGCGAAGCCGTCGAATGCGCTTGCAACGATGTCAAGATCCTCGTCTGCATAGAAGCCTGTCAGATAGTTCTCCATGTTCTGCTGAGCAGTTTCCTGAGACCATCTTAAGATACAGGTATCCTCGAATGAGGTACGTCCCGACTTACATACGAGAGTGCCGTCGTCAAGGTAGGGCTGAAGAACCTCCATAAGTCCGTTGTAAAGCATAAGAGCGTTGTTGTCATCAGGTGATCCCATAAGGAACTCGATGGTCATGCTCTCGCCTGCTGCCTTAACAGCGTCAAGGCCTTCTCCGCCTGCATTGTCCTTTATGTACTCGCCGATCTTTGTACCTACGCCCTTGTTATCGAAGGTAGCATAGTAGGAAACAGCGTCGGTGTTCATAAGGAGACGGTCATACGCAATTATAGGGATCCCGGCTTCCTTTGCCTGAGCCTCTACATTTACAAGAGCGTCAGAGTCAATAGACGCGATAACCAGACAGTCAGCACCGGCTGCGATCATGTTCTCGATCTGTGAAACCTGCATCTGAACATCATCCTCTGCATACTGAAGATCAACCTCATAGCCAAGCTCCTCAAGCTGAGCCTTCATGTTGGCACCGTCGTTGATCCATCTCTCTGAAGACTGGGTAGGCATAGCAACCGCAACCTTCTTGCCTGCGCCTGAAGCATCCTCTGCCGCAGGAGCCTCAGCCTCAGCTGAAGTATCCTCTGCCGCAGGAGCTGCCTCTTCAGCAGCTGCGGGAGCAGCCTCTGCCGCAGGAGCCGCCGCTTCACCGGATCCGCCGCAGCCTGCAAGGAGTGTAGCAACCATTGCTGCGCTGAGTAACGCGCCAAGTAACTTCTTCTTCATTTTTTTCCTCCCTTTAGAATTGTGAATTATTACTTGCGATTCCTATAAACCGCAAGTGTAATTTTAAAATATACTGTGCAAATTGTCAACGAGTCTTAAAAAATTTTCATCATAATTAGGCTGATTATACAATCATCCTTCAATCGTATCACGGCTGTTTTTCATGATAGTAAGGCTTTCGATTTTTTTAAGGTCTGTCCCGCCTCAGGCCTTTAATTCCCTGACAACGGCCATAATCTCCGGATCCTTGCAGTCTCTTTCAAAATATTCATCGAAATGCTCTCCCGAAAGGGCTCCCTTTACCAGCTCCCTGTCAAGCTTCGGAAGGATCTCCTTAATATCCTTAAGCGTAACGCTCCTTACCTCGTCAAGTATCTTTTTATTTCTTTTCTCCGGGACCGCCCTCTCCTTCGGGTATCCGCCGCCCGAGGGCTCGCAGAAAAGCTTTTCGAAAATGTATTCAAGATTAAGGTCTCCGCCCCAGCCAAAGCCCTTGGCAAAGGGTATCGCGATCGCGTTCCCGTCGTTTATCTGGGCAAAGGTATAGGCATCCAGCGGGTCCTCAACATGACCGCAGATCACTCCCGGGAAGGAATTCAGGGCAAGCATTGCTCCCTCTCCTGTTCCGCAGCCCGTGATCACATAATCGGCCGCCCCGGAATTCAGCAGGACCGCTGCCAGTATTCCGTTCTGGACATAGGTCAGCTGGGCCTCATCCTCCGCGGAATACATTCCGTAATTAACGACCTCCATTCCCATCGGCTCCACCACCTTCTTAAGAGCCGCCTCTATGACAGCATTTTTGGCTGCCTGGCTGTTTTCGTTGATCAGTGCTATTTTCATTGATTTTTCTCCTCGTGTTTTCAAACTTCCTCTTCACGGAAAAGCTTCTCAAACTCGTCCATGGATATGCGTCCTCCCTGAAGGAGCTTTCCAGCCCTTATGATGAACGAAATATAATAAATCTGCTTTCCGGGTCTACTTTGTGAAGAATTTCTGCAGATCCGCCTCCGTGGTATCATCTCCTATGGTTATGAGCTCTGTTCCCGTAAGCCTTGCAAACATTGCAACATCGCTCCTGGTAAGGGCGGTCGAAACTACCGAATGATGAGCGCCTCCCGCGTAACACCATGCCGCGGTCCCGATCTCAAAGTTCGGTTTATGACGATACATTATCCTTGCCACCGGAAGCTTCGGCATGGGCTCGGGCTGCTTAACAAGCTCTATGTCCGCGCATATCAGCCTGAAATGAGTTCCCATGTCCACAAGAGTCACCTGAATGCCCTCTCCCGTCACGCCGTCGAATACCAGTCGTGCAGGATCCTCTTTTCCGCCGATATCCAACGGGTGCACCTGTATCTCAGGCTTTGTTGCCGCAAAGGCAGGCGGTACCTCCAGCATATGGGACGCAAGCTCAAGCTCCTCTCCCTCTGTCAGATCGTAGGTATAATCCTCAATAAAGCCGGTAGCTCCCTCCTTGCCCTCTGCCATCTTCATGAAAACCGCGCTGAGCGCACTTATCTTGTAATCTCCCTCGGGTCCGAAGCCTATGCCCTCACTCATAAGATCCTGTACCGCTATGCCGGGCAGCTGCTTCAGTCCGTAGAGATCCTGGAAGGTATCTATAAACGCTCCCACACCCTTCTTCTCGATAAACTTCTTAAGGCCTACCTCATACTTGGCCTGCTCCCTGACAGCCTCTGTATTGTCGGTGGCCATGGTATATTTACTCTTATAGGCCTCAAACTGGGCGTCTATCTCCGCATCCGTCGCGGAATCTATGCACTTGACAAGATCGCCGATGGCGTAGTAATTTGCTTCCCAGCCGTAGCGGATCTGGCTTTCCACCCTGTCTCCGTCGGTAACCGCAACATCACGCATATTATTGCCGAAAAGAGCGATCCTTAAGTTCCTTGAAAAGGCTATGGCCCTTGCCACCCGGGCAAAATCCCTGATCTTTGAGATCACTCTTTCGTTCTTATAATAGCCTGCCGCCACCTCATGGGCTATCCCCATTCTCGCAAGGATAAAGCCGTACTCCCTGTCCCCGTGGGCAGCCTGGTTGAGATTCATGAAATCCATATCGATATCGGCGTAGGGAAGCTTTTCGTTAGCCTGGGTGTGAAGATGAAGGAGAGGCTTCCTAAGCTCCTGTAAGCCCTTTATCCACATCTTGGCAGGGGAAAAGGTATGCATCCAGGTGATAACTCCCACGCATTCATCATCGTTGGAGGCCTTCCTGCAGTTTGCTATGCAGGCGGCGGAATCAACTACCGTCGGAAGCAGCTCCACAGCCACTATATCCTTAAGCTTCTCGTTTAGAAACTCCACCATTTCCCTGCAGTCTTCGGCAACCTGCTTAAGGCAGTCATCACCGTAAAGATCCTGACTTCCCGGGATAAAATACAATTTGTCCATTTTTTCTTCCTCCTTCATTAAAAATATATCTTAGAAACTTATGAAATGCCGATAAGGCTCCTGCCTGTGTTATCCGCGGCAAAAGCCGCGCGGCACATGCTGCTCACTTTCCGGGGTAGGTGACCACCGCCTCCACATCATAGCCTGCAAGCTTTTCCCTTCCCTTAAGCCCCGCAAGCTCCATAAGGCAGATGATCTTTACCACCTTCCCTCCAAGCTTTTCGACAAGCCTTACCGAAGCCTCAAGAGTGCCTCCGGTCGCGATCAGGTCATCTACTATGACTACCTTCTGTCCGGGCTTTATGGCATCCTTATGCATCTCAATGGTCGCGCTCCCGTATTCAAGCTCATATTCCTGAGATACGGTCTCACAGGGCAGCTTTCCCTTTTTTCTGATTAGAATAAAGGGCTTATGAAGCTTGTAGGCAAGCGGAGAGCCAAAGATAAAGCCTCTTGACTCCGCCCCCGCTATAACATCAAAGTCCATGCCCTCGATGAGCCCGTCAAGCTCGTCTATGGCAAGCGAAAAACCGTCCGCATCCTGTAAAACAGAAGTAATATCTCTGAAAATTATCCCCTTTTGCGGAAAATCAGGGATGTTCCTTATATAGTCCTCGATCCTTTTCATAAACATATCCTCTTTTTTGATTTTTATCTTTCACTCTTATCATACGGTATCCCCTCGGCTTTGGGCGCCCGTGAGTTCCCGGAGGTGAATGCCAGCACTATCAGTGAAATGACATAGGGCATCATATTGTATACAGAGCCCGGCAGGTTAAGGGCCGCAAGAAAGTCAAAGCCCGAATAGACATTCGAAAGAGCTCTGAAAAACCCGAACAGCAGGGCGGCAAGCGCGATATTTACAGGCTTCCACTGCCCGAATATCATGACCGCGAGGGACAGAAACCCAAAGCCGGCCACCCCTGTCTCAAACTTCCACTCACTGACCCCTGCTGTAATATACACTATTCCGCCGAGTCCCGCAAGGAATCCTGAAATAAGCACTCCGGCCCAGCGCATCTTACGTACGTTTATACCAACCGAATCCGCGGCCTGGGGATGCTCGCCGCAGGCCATAAGTCTCAGACCAAACCTTGTCTTATAAAGGACGATCCAGGAACAGATCAGAAGGATCAGAGCCACCAGAGTGAACCAGTTGAACTGAAAGCCCTTTATCCTGTACACCAGGGCCTTTTTTGCCTGTACATACTGGACGGTAGAGGAAACATTATCAGGATTCTCGGCGACATTGATGGATTTTACTATAACGGTCGCAAGAGCTGCCGCCAGCATGTTCATGGCAGTTCCCACAAGCGTCTGATCAGCCCCGAACCTGATGCCCGCGACCCCCAGAAGCGCTGAATAAGCAAGGCCCGACAGCGAAGACACAAGCACCACCGTGAAGAAGATCACGGGTCCGTATGCGCCTGACATATATTTCATTGTAAGGGCTCCTCCAAGGGCTCCCATTACCATTGTTCCCTCAAGGCCCAGGTTTATAACGCCGGAATGCTCCGAAAAGCAGCCTCCGAGCGCCACAAGCATCAGCACCGACGCAAACAGGAGAGTATACTGGATCAGCAGGATCATGCCTTATCCCCTCCCTTCTCAGCCCTTTGAGCCTCCTTTGACGCTGCCACCCTCCTGTTTATCGAGAGCTTGAAGAACAGTACGAAGCCGCAGAGATAAATGATTATCGCGGAGATAAGATCGGATATCTGTGACGGATAGACCGTCTTATCCAGATATGAGCCTCCGCCGGTTATATGCTGGATGAAATATGACGCAAAAACCGTTCCTATCGGGTCCAGTCCCCCGAGGAAGGTAGCCGCGATCCCGTTAAAGCCCATTCCCGGGACAGATGACTGAGTGGTCGACCACTGCTCATAGCCCGTAAGATAAAGGAAAGCAGCCCCAAGCCCCGCAAGAGCGCCTCCTATGGCAAGGGTCATGATAATATTCCGCTTTTCCTTCATGCCGGCATACCTGGCCGCGTCCCTGTTAAGACCGGTACCGCGTATCTCGTAGCCCATGACAGTCTTGTTCAGCACTATCCAGATAAGGATTGCGATCAATACCGATAAAGGGACAGCGATCGTTACATATTTATTGTTTGAGAAAAGCCTGTCAAGCCCCATGGTAGGAAGAAGCGCGGAGGGATTGGTCCTGGCGACCCCCAGGGTATAGGGACTCGTGGCCTCCTTGACCCTTACAAGCAGCATATTTACCAGATACAGCCCGATCCAGTTGAGCATGATCCCGCAGATGACCTCATTAACATTGAAATATGCCTTGAGTATACCGGCGATACAGCCCAAAATCACGCCTGCCGCCACCGCCATGAGCAGGCAGACGAGCCATGGCAGCTTAAAATACAGCGCCCCGTAAAGAGCAGCGCCGGCGCCGGCCACATACTGTCCCGCGGCACCTATATTGAACAGCCCCGCCTGATAGCAGAACTGTATGGATAGAGCGCACATAAGCAAAGGCGCGGTCTTCACCAGCGTGCTCCCGAAATATTTGAGAGCCGCCGGCTTTGAGGGGTAGATGAGATAATTCTTTAAGATGGTCACTATCCCTTCGGCCGCTGAAGCCGGATTTATTATAAGAAGGACCAGAAAGCCCAGAAACAGCCCGATGACAATACAGAGAAACGAGCTTATTACGGACAGGAATGCTTCGTTTTCCAGAATGGCTGTCTTCTGTTTCTTCATCATCCCACCTCCTTATACGATCCGACTATATCCTTTTTGGCGCCGGACATATAAAGTCCCAGCTCCTCCCTCGTGGTCTTTTTAGGATCAAGCTGTCCGACTATCTCTCCCTCAAACATTACAAGAATCCTGTCAGAAACACTCATGACCTCCTCAAGCTCGAGAGACACAAGCAGCACCGCATGTCCCGAATCCCTGTGGGCGATCAGCCTTTTATGAATGGCCTCGATCGCGCCGACATCAAGGCCTCTCGTGGGCTGTACCGCCAGGAGAAGTCTGGGATCCCTGTCCAGCTCTCTTGCAATGATAGCCTTCTGCTGATTACCTCCCGACATGCTCCTTGCCCTTGTAACAGCGCCCTGTCCGCTTCGTATATCATACTGCTCTATAAGCTTCTCCGCGTAGGCATATATATTCTTTTTCCTGAGAAAGCCGGCTGAATTACAGAATTCATGCTCAAAATATCTCTCAAGCACCAGGTTGTAAGCAAGATCATAATCAAGGATCAGTCCGTGCTTGTGCCGATCCTCCGGGATATGGCTCATTCCCGAGGTGGATCTCTGTCTTATGGAGGCACGGGAGATATCCATTCCCGAAAGCGTGATCCTCCCGCCGACTATGGGCTCAAGCCCCGACAGTCCGTATACTAACTCCGTCTGGCCATTTCCGTCTATGCCCGCGATACAGACTATCTCTCCCTCCCTCACCTCAAATGACACATTTTTCACGGCATTGTTCTTATGGAGCTTTGAGGCGACAGTCATGTTTTCCACGTGAAGGATCACGTCCCCCGGGGCCCTGTCCTCCTTTTTCACCACTAACTGGACGTCCCTTCCGACCATCATCCTTGAGAGCTCCTCCCTGGTCGCAGCCGCAACATCTACCGTCCCTATGTATTTCCCCCTTCTTAAGACCGAGCAGCGGTCCGCGACCTCCATGATCTCCGCCAGCTTATGCGAGATGAAGAGTATGGATTTGCCCTCCTTTGCCAGGTTCTTCATTATCTGCATGAGCTCGTCTATCTCCGCCGGTGTCAGCACGGCAGTAGGTTCGTCAAAGATCAGTATCTCGTTATCCCTGTAAAGCATCTTGAGGATCTCTGTCCTCTGCTGCATACCGACGGTAATATCCTCTATCCTTGCATCCGGATCCACCCTGAGACCGTATCTGTCGGAAAGCTCAATGACCCTTTTTCTTGCCTCCTTCTTCTGAAGTATCCCGTTTTTTGTTGTTTCCACCCCCAGAATGATGTTTTCCAGCACGGTAAAGCACTGAACGAGCTTAAAATGCTGGTGGACCATTCCTATCCCCAGAGCGTTCGCATCGTTGGGATCCTTTATCGTAACCTCTTTGCCGTCCTTTTTTATGATCCCCTCCTCAGCCTGATAAAGCCCGAAGAGGACGCTCATAAGCGTACTCTTTCCCGCGCCGTTTTCCCCCAGAAGCGCGTGGATCTCTCCCTTCTTAAGCTGCAGGGTTATATTATCGTTTGCAATGATCCCGGGAAACCTCTTTGTAATGTTAAGCATCTCTATAGCGTAGGTTTCTTCAGCCATGAAATACCCCTCCTGACCATTGTTATTGAACCGCGCTCATCAGGCGGCACGGTCTGTAAAAAGGGACCGGAGGATGATCCATCCTCCGATCCCACACTCTTTTCAGGAACGCAGCATCGGAGTTATTTGATGTTGCCCTGGAAATTGATCTTTACCGTCTCTGCTGAGGGCTGCCCGGCAGAGATATCGTTTGAAACGGTAATACTTCCGTCAGCCATCCCTGCTACGATCGCCTTATAGTCGTCCACCGTAAAGCTGTCTGTCCATATCGTGCTGTTAAGAGGGAGCTGTACATAGTTCTTCTCAGGATTTTCCCCGTCAACTATACCAAGGCTTAAGACCTTACCCGCATAATCGTCCCATTTTCCGTCCCTGATGGCGGAAAGCAGGGTTTCAACGGTGGCGCCGAGACCCTTCATCGCCGAAGTGATCGTCATTCCTTCACCATACTGTCCGTCTATCGCAGCGGCCTGATCAACGTCAACACCTATGACCTTGCCATCAACCTTTGCCGCCGCCTCAGCCACGGAGGTATAGATAGCGCCGCCGCAGGCGAAAACCACCTCGGTCCCGCCGCTGTACCAGGTATCCATGGCAGCGGTTATATCGGCGTCGCCGTAGAACTGATTGCCGTATGCATAGTTTACCGTAACGTCGGCACCGTCCTCGGCAGCTGCCGCGTCAGCTCCCTGAACAAAGCCGTATCCGTAACGCATAACACCCGGAACAGCCATTCCGCCTAAGAAGCCAAGCCTGGTATATCCCATCTTAACCGCCGCAAAGCCTGCCATATAGCCCACAAGCTCCTCCTGATATGAAGCAACGAATACGTTGGGCTCACTATATGTATCGGTTCCCGCCGCGCCTGCAAGATCAGACTCTGTCATATCAAGGCTTATGAACTTAATGTCCGGATACATGGGAGTGGCCTCAATTATCGCTTCCGCAAAGGCAAAGCCGGGCAATAGAACAACGTTATAGCCGTCCGCTACCGCCTTATCGATCATAGCGACGCGTTCTGCGGTGGAATCACCCTCAGGCTTGTAATAGGTAAATTCAAATCCGCCGGCATCGCAGAAGGCCTTGCATGCCTCATACGTGGACTGGTTAAAGGACTGATCGGTAACATCACCGTAGTCGGTGACCATAGCCACCTTCATATCTTCCGCGGCTGCCGCCCTTGAACCTGTGTCAGCCGCCGCATCAGCTGCCGGTGCCTCGCTATCCGCAGGAGCCGCATCGGCCGCAGCCGCAGCCGTATCAGCAGGGGCTTCCGGAGCAGCACCTCCGCAGGCCGCGAGGGACAATACCATTGCCGCGCTCATAATCATTCCTATAAGTTTCTTTTTCATACTTACTCCATGTCCTCCTTTGAATTATTTTCCGGTACCTTTATCTTGCGTGATAAGCCTTTTGACAGCTTCTACCGCCACTCTTACCGCACAGTCGGTATCATGGACCTGGGGATTGGAGAGACCCTTCTTTGCTCTTTCCTGGTTTGCCATCACCAGAAGCACCGTACCTGTCCTTACCCTTAAACAGCTTCCGGTAATTAATACAGCCGCGGATTCCATCTCCGAGGCCAATACACCGCACTTTATATAGGCCTCCCACTTATTGAGCAGCTCATACCCCACAGGCTTGGTCTCAGGCTCGTGCTGTCCGTAAAAGGAATCCTTGCAGTGAACAACCCCGGTATGCGTCCTGAAGCCCAGCTCCCCTGCCGCGTCCCTTAAGGCAAGAGTGACCGTAAGGTCGGGAACCGCCGGGAACTCGATGGGAGCATATTCCCTGCTGGTGCCCTCCATCCGGACAGCCCCGGTAGCGATCACGATATCGCCTCCCATGACCTCCTCCTGCATTCCGCCGCAGGTCCCTACCCTGATAAAGGTATCGACCCCGCATCTGAAAAGCTCCTCCATTGCGATAGCCGTCGAGGCCCCGCCTATCCCCGTCGAGGTAACGCTCACCTTCTCTCCGAGCAGGCTTCCGGTATAGGTCCTGAATTCCCTGTTATCCGCGACAAGCTCCGCTCCGTCAAAATAATCCGCTATCTTTTTGCATCTTCCGGGATCACCGGGAAGGAGAACATACCTCCCCACATCGCCGGGCTTTGTATGGATATGATACTGGTAACCCGCCCCTTCAGTATAATCGACCATAGTACGCTTCTCCTGTGAAAGCCACTACATAGACTCGCGAATCGCT
>DFEA01000008.1:0-2464 GCA_002368575.1 Lachnospiraceae bacterium UBA3814
GAACAGACTGGATATAAAAGCCGGTGCCTCCGGCAATTATGGGGATCCTCCCCGCCGACCATACCTCACCCAGTGCAGCCTTTGCATCCTGACTGTATTTAAAAACGTTATAATCCTCTGTCGGATCCACTATATCTATAAGGTGGTGCCTGATCCCGCCCATCTCTTCCTTCTTAAGCTTGGCGGTGCCGATATCCATCAGACGGTATACCTGCATTGAATCGGCGGAGATGATCTCCCCACCTATCCTTTTTGCAAGCTCAATGGCAAGCCGGCTCTTACCCGAAGCCGTGGGTCCGGCAATAATGATCAGCTTTTTCACATTGCAAGGAGCCTGTCAAGCTCATCCTTCATTTCTGTATAGAGGCTGAGATAATCACCCTCCTGTTTTGTCCTTAACAGCTCTGTCAGCCTGCTAACGGGCTTATAGATCGGGGTAAGCGCCAGGTTTCCTACAACTCCCTTAAGAGCATGTGCTATTTCAAAGGCGGCATCGAGATCTCCGGCTTCAAGCACTCCCTTAAGCGAGTCAAAGCGTTCATCGGAAAGGCCGAGATCGACCATCTTAAGATAGAACTCTTCATTATTCATGCACCTTGCAAGTCCCTCCTCGGTGTCGGCTCCGTATTCCTTAAGCTTGTCTATAGTCATTATCAGTAAAAACCCCCTTTACCATACCGCATCTGAACGGATCGATGCGGCCGTGTTTATACGGATATGATATCAGAAACGAAAAAAAAGGTAAAGAATGAATCGTTGTGGCCGTAATACTGGAAATGCTCAGAAAAATATGCTAGGATAAAAGGAAAAAGGAGGTTGCGTATATGAAAAAGATCCTGATCGTTGATGATGAACAGATATCCTTAATGATGACAGATCATATTCTTTCTACTTCATATCAGACATATACAGCCTCCTCCGGATCGGAAGCCATTGAGATATTTGACAGAGAGCTTCCGGATATGGTGCTGTCCGATCTGAGAATGCCGGGCATGACCGGAATGGAGCTTCACGAACACCTGAAGGAGCAGTACCAAAGGCCGATCCCGTTTATGTTCATGACTGCGGATCAGGATGAGGAGACTGAAAGCAAGGGCTTTGAGAACGGGGCCATGGACTTTATCAGAAAGCCCTTCAGGGCTGATGTCCTTTTGAGGAGAGTCGATAATATCCTTCAGACCGTTGAAAAGCTGAGCGCCTTAAAAAGCGCCGCCGATACCGACCGTCTTACCGGGCTCTTAAACAAGGCAGCCTCGGTGGAGGAGATCAACAATCTGTGTCATAAATCCAGGGGTGCCCTGATGATGATAGATCTTGACAGCTTCAAGCTTGTCAATGATATCTTCGGACATACCGCGGGTGATAAGCTCCTTATAGCCTTTGCGGACATCCTCCGTTCGGCCGTCCGGGCAAACGATCTTGTGGGAAGGATCGGGGGCGACGAATTTATCGCCTTCTGTCAGAATATTTCGGATGAATCGGTAATAGCCGAAAAATCACGCTATATAAATGATCAGCTCCTTGCAGGCGCAAAGCGTCTGCTTGGCAACGATATGAATATCCCCCTCGGAGCCTCCATAGGCTGCGCCTTTGCTCCGGATGAGGGACGGGATTATGCCACTCTTTTTATGAAGGCCGACAAAGCCCTCTATGTGGTAAAGCAGAACGGAAAGCATGGCTACCGGGTATACAGGGAGACGGAAGGCGAGGATAGTGATAAAAGCGCCGCCGCCTCTGATATCACCAATCTGATGACCATACTCAGCGAAAGGAACCGTAAAAAGGGGGCCCTTGTCCTTCCCTTCGAGCAGTTCAGGCTGATATTTCAGTTTTTGTGCAGGGTAAACGTTAATTATAAAAGAAGCGTATGGCTGCTGCTTTTTTCGGTAAACGGCGAAAATGCGGCAGAGCTTTCGAATAAGGTTTCAGAGCTTCTGAGCGGGTGCCTCAGACAGAGCGACGTTGTCACGTCCTCCTCCAAAAACCAGTTTCCCGTTCTCCTGCTTGAGATGAGCCATTACAATATAGAGGTCGTCATTGACAGGATCATGAACAGATGGAATGAGGATCCTGAGCTTAAGGAGCTTTCCATAGACTACGAGCTTGATATCCTTAAATGATACTATTCCCAGGTATCATCAAAATCATCATCATTGAATTCGCCCTCTTCTTCCTCAGGTTCATCCTCGCCTTCAGAATCGTCATCAAAATCAAGGCTCCTTGCCACGTGCTTTTTAGGCTGGGGAAGAGGGTTTGCAAGGGGCTCTCCGCTCTTAGGCTTTTTGAACTCCTTCTTCACATATTCCTCTGCCTCATCATCGTTTTCATCCTCAAAGGCTCCATATGAGCCGCCGCCCTCATAATCCTCTTCATTATCCTCTGAAGCGTCCCCGGTCATATCATCATAGAGATCCCCGTCTTCCTCATAATACTCATCACCCTCCTCATATCCTTCATCCTCCTC
>DFEA01000008.1:2533-12758 GCA_002368575.1 Lachnospiraceae bacterium UBA3814
CCTCATATCCGTCATCCTCCTCATAGTACCCTTCATTATCCTCTGAAGCATACTCTCCGGTCATATCGTCAGGTTCTCCGTAACCTTCAAAATCCTCGTCTTCACCATATTCATCGTCTTCATAATACTCATCCTCTTCATAATCCTCAGCTTCATCCTCATAATACGCCGCGTCCCCATCTTCAAAGTATTCGGCGTCAGCACCGTCCTCATAGTACTCATCGCCCTCTTCTTCATAATAACCGTCGTTCTCATCCTCATAGTACTCCTCATCCCCGGTCATATCCTCGTCACCGTCAGGATCAGCGTACCGTGCGCGTATCCCTTTCCTTTGTGCGGAAGGCTCCTTCCCGGCATTTTCGGCCTCCTGTGCCATTATCTCCCTTTCTTCCGCTTCCTCCCTTTTTATCTCGTCATAGAGTTCATCGTCCTCTCCGATAAAAACAAGAGCCATAGCCCTCCTCATTAGCTCTTCCTGATCTTCCTCGGTAAGCTCCTCTTCCTCCTCCTCTTCATACTCTGCGTAATCTGACCATATATCCGTGCTGATAAAGTTTTCCGGATGCTGGTTATCATACATGTACGAAAGTCCGGCACATGCATATACTATCAGGAGCTCAAAGATATAATAGCCGTTTGAATCCGTTACTGCCCTGATAAAGGCCGTGACGAGCATAAAAACAGACATGAGCATGACCGGCAGCGCCTTACCGTTCCTGCTTCTGAACATATAGATAACACAGCTGCCCGAAAGGATCAGCGAAAACATGTACAGCAGGTTTGTAGCCAGCTGAAGCCAGGAGGACTCGATGGCGGATATGCTTGAGCCGTCCTTTTTAAATAAAAAGTAATAATTCTCGGTGATGTTCTGATTCTGATTATTGATGTCCTCGCGGAAGCTTTCGTATATCTGTGAAAGCTCGTAGTGCTCTCCCGTTTCCTCATTCGAGGTGACATTAAACCTTGAAAAGGAGTAGCTTAAGACCTCAGACATCGGAACACCCAGGGCTGAGGCTTTGATTGCGGACAATAATACAAACGTAAGGATTATCCCCGAAAGAGTAATGAAAAATGACTTAAGGCTCTCTCTTGAGAAAACAAGATAGTGAATGGCCATAGCAATGATAAAGAATATGGTGACCGGATCGGTGAACAGCATAAAGCCGGCAGCCACGGCAAGCAGGATATCCATGACCACACGCTTAACGGGTCCCGGCTCCTGTGACATGTAAATATGGATATAAATATCAAGGCTTATAAAAACCGTAAGTGTAAACAGGATAACAGAATTGTAGGAATAGACCCCGTAGGCCTGTGAGGGTATCAGAAGAGTGGCGGCAAAGGCAATGAGCCCGCACAGCCTTCCGCCGACCGCTTCCGTGATATGCGCCGCGAAAATGGCCGTGACCAGTATTATCGAGGCATTAAGGTACAGGACGGTCTTTGGAAGGACCCCCGTAAAATTAAAGATAAAGGAAAGCAGCACCGAATAGGCAAAGTCTGAGGGATTCCTCAGGCATTTGGTAACCACGTCGAGGCTTCCGCTCAAGGTGCCGTCCTGTATAAAGGTGGCTGCCCGGTAAAACAGGGAATCCTCTACAGGAAGCGTGGTCTCGAACTGAAACCTTCTGTAAAAGAAGAAAACGCCCAGAGCCACCATGATAAGGAGCTCCAGAACGGTATAGCCCGCGGAGGCCATGCTTTGGGGTGAAAAAGCGATGAGCTTGGTGATCAGGTTAACAAGTACGAACACCAAAACAAGGATCCCTCCGAATATAAGCATGTAGAAGAATCCTTCGTTCTGAGCGATTATCTGGTCATAGACAGTAGAAAACAGGATAAAAACAAGAGAGACCAGGGAAAACGCCCCTGTTATAACAGATGCCTTGCCGCCGTTCTGCCGCATTTATTCCCCTTAAAGCTCTTTGCAGCCCTTATGACTGCCAGTCTCCCGGATAACAGGAGGCCTGCCATAACAGCCTGTCATTCATCCCAGTTATGATAAACAGCCTGCACGTCATCGTCTTCGTCCAGCAGATCAAGTGTTTTCTGGATATTCTTTATTGCGGTCTCGTCTGTAAGCGTAACATAATTCTGCGGGATCATCGTTATCTCTGCGGAGATCATCGGAATACCCGCATCAGAAAGCACCTTTCTGACATTTTCAAACTCATCCTCTCCGGTAAGTATCTCATAGGCCTCCTCTTCCTCTGAGAAATCGTCCGCTCCCGCATCGAGAGCCATCATCATAAGATCGTCCGGATCGACGTCAGTCTCTTCCTTGTCTATTATGATCTGGCCCTTCTTATCAAACATATATGATACGCAGCCCTGGGTGCCTACGCTTCCGCTGCCCTTTGTAAAGGCCGAGCGCACGTTTGCCGCGGTCCTGTTTTTATTATCCGTAAGAGCGTCTACTATGATCGCGATGCCGTTGGGGCCGTAGCCCTCATAGGACACATATTCATAGTTCACGTTTCCCGAATCCCCGGCAGCCTTTTTAATGCCCCGTTCTATCGTATCATTGGGCATATTGGCAGCCTTGGCCTTCTGGATCACCGCCTGAAGCTTGAAATTATTGTTGGGATCCGGTCCGCCTTCCTTAACGGCAACCGCGATCTCACGACCTATTATTGTAAAGATCTTTCCCTTTGCGGCATCGTTTTTCTCCTTTTTATGTTTGATATTCGCAAATTTTGAATGTCCGGACATACCTGTAAATACCTCTTTCCTGAATAATTGCCGGAAACGGAACAGTCCGTTTCACCTTCATAACTGATGACATCACATCATCACTTACGGCACATGAATTTATTTCGTTCACTATACCATTTATTTTCAAAACAGACAAGCCTGCCTCACGAGGTCAGGGTCATATTCCTGTCTAAGTGCGGGTATAAATCCTTGGGACCCTCTCGGAAATATCACACACCAGCTCATAGTTGAAGCGTCCCGACAGCTCCCCAAGCTCCTCCGCGGTTATACACCCGTCTCCCTGACTGCCAAGGAGCACCACCTCATCAAACTCGCGGGCCTTGATATCCGTAACATCGACCATTAGCTGATCCATGCAGACCCTTCCGATGACAGGTGCCCTTTTCCCGCGGATAAGTACCTCTCCCCTGTTTGAAAGGGATCTGGGATAGCCGTCCGCATATCCTGCCGGAATGGTTGCTATCCTTGTTCTTCTTGTGGTCACGAAGGTACCCCCGTAGCTTACCGGAGTATTTTCAGGGACCTCCTTGATCAATACGATCGAGCTTTTAATGGTTATCGCGGGCTTAAGTCCGTATTTTCCGATATCCACCTCTTCAGAGGGCTTTAAGCCGTAGATTATCACCCCGGCTCTTACCAACCCCGTATCTGCCTCCGGCAGCTCTAAAATTGCCGCTGAATTTGCGCAGTGCTTATATTTTATGTAAACCAATTTGTCAAGCTCCCCGCAGAAATCGTTAAAGCTTCTGAGCTGCTCATACGCAAAGCTCTTATCCCCTTCATCGGCTCTTGAAAAATGTGTAAAGATGCCCTCGATATCGATATTAGGAAGCTCGCTTATCCTTTTTATTTCGTTCAGGCTTTCCTTTTCGGTATTAAAGCCTATCCGCGACATTCCTGTATCAAGCTTTATATGCAGCTTCACGTTTTTCCCAAGCTTTTTTGCCGCTTCGGAAAGGCTTATCGCGGTCTCCGTTTTAAAGACCGTCAGGCTTATGTCGTTTTGTATCAGCTTCTCATAATCCTCGGGATAGGTATAGCCAAGGATAAGTATCTCCTTTTTTATACCGTTCCTCCGAAGCTCCAAGGCCTCCTCTGCCGTTGCCAGAGCATAGCCGAAAACATATTCCTTATCATCCAGAGCCTCTGCTATCCTGAGGGCCCCGTGTCCGTAGCCGTTTGCCTTTATAACGGCAAGTATGGCGGTATCCTTTTTAAGAGTATTGTGAATGCTCTCCATATTATCGCAGATCGCTTTAAGAGATACCTCCGCTGCTATCCTTCTTATACTCACTCAAAGCACTCCTTTAAATATCCTATGACGTCCCGCGCAAGCAGTCCGCTTTTCCCGGTGTGAATAACCGCCTTATCGGCAGCGTACCCGTGGATAAAGGCCCCGAAGGAGGCGGCGTCAAAGGCATTCATTCCCTGTGACAAAAGCCCCGCGATGATCCCGAACAGGACATCACCCATTCCCGCGACAGCCATACCGTTATTGCCGCTTGTATTGACTCTGCAGCCAAAGGATGGTCTGGTAATGACTGTACGTGCATCCTTAAGCACACAGACAAGGTTCAGACGTTCGGAAACGTTTTTCGCAACGTGGATGATATCATCAAGTACTATGCTCCGTTCGATATCCATAAACCTTGCCATTTCCATAATATGCGGAGTAATGATGATATCTCTTGTATAATTCTGCGAAAGGTATTCCTCGTATTCCCTGAGCGGCATAATTGCGTCGGCGTCTATCACAAGGGGCTTTTCGCATCTGTAAAGCAGCAGCCTGAGCATACCTGAGGCACTCCTGTCCTTACCGATCCCAGGCCCGATAGCGATCACATCGGCCCACTCGGCGGCTTTCATTAGCTTTTCCTCTGAAGGCTCGGAGGAATAGGTGTCCACTATTGTCTCGGGACAGTTGTTAAGTATAAGCTCACGGTTTGCCGAATGGGTATATACCCTTACCATTCCCACGCCTGTGCCAAAGGCGGCCCTTGCGGCAAGAAGAGCGCACCCTCCTGCCCCCTCAGAGCCTGCAATGATAAGGAGCTTTCCGTAGGTGCCCTTGTTGGAATAATCCTTCCTGTGAACGCAGGGAAGATCCGATGGCTCTATCGCGGTGTACTCGGGCTTTGTATTCAGAAATGAACGTTTTGTGATCCCGATCTGAGCGCAGACAAGCTTCCCGGTATATTCGCTTCCGGGGTAAAGAAGCTGCCCCAGCTTCTTAAAGCCAAAGGTGACCGTCATATCAGCCCTGACCGCCGCTCCGAGGATCTTGCCGGTGTCAGCGGCTATCCCCGAGGGGATGTCCACCGAAACAACATAGGCTCCTTCCTCTCTGGCCTCGTTTATCCTTTCGGCTATATGGGCCTTATCCGCATTTAAGGGCCTGTTCAGCCCGATACCGAACATTGCGTCTATTATCAGGGTCGAATTATCCTCATCCCAGTCAAAATCCTCTGAGAACAGCACGGGGATCTCATACTTGTAACAGATCTCCTTCTGCAGCCTTGCTCCCGGCGATAAGGAGCTGAAATCTCCCTTTCCCGTATAAAGGATCCTTGTGAATATTTCCTTCTCCGTAAGAAGCCTAGCTACAGCGAAGCCGTCTCCCCCGTTGTTGCCGCTTCCGCAGACTACAAGGACCTCTTCGGTATTATAGCCCTCGCGCTCTATGGCATCCACGACAGAAAGGGCGGCCCTCTCCATCAGCACCTCGGAGGGAACCCTGAAATAATTGATCGTGGCATCATCAGCCTTGCTCATCTGAGCCGCAGTCAATATAGCTTCCATCAGCCTTCACCCTTTTCCTAAACATTGTCATCCTGTACGCTGCCCTCAGCTTTTCTTAACCTCGGCTCATATCTCATATCAAACAGCTCCATTACCTCAGGACCGAAGATATCATGCATGAAGGAGTAGAGCTCTCCGTTATAGTACTCCTTTTCCTGCTTTGTGATGAGCTGTTTTTTCAGCTCAATGCGGACATTATGTATCCAGTCGGCAATACGCTCTATCTCGGTCGTATTCGCATCGAGCTTTTCATAACAGAGCTCCATGGTATTTATCATGAGCTCCCGGTTTACCCTGTCTATACTTCTCGGAAGCTCCAGCATTTCGTCCTCATATGAGGAAAGCTTATCATTGGCCTCGTCTATCAGGCGCTTGTTTTCCGCGATCTTTTTTTCAGCCTCCGACCTTGCAGAGGAATTTTCCTCACCGTCGTTCATATGGGCGACAATGTCATTCATAAGATCGCTCTTTATTTTTTTCAGCCCCTTTACATCGCTGTTTATTTTACCCTGCCTTTTCAGGAGCTCGGTAAGCTCGCCCTCAAGCCTTACGATCTCATCGGTCGTTCCGGTCTTCTTGAACAGCTTATGCCACTTATTGTCCAGTATCAGTATGGGGATCTTTTTTTCCTTTATGGCTTCCCTGAATTTTTCTTCTGAATAAGACATTACTGCGTCTTACCTCCAAGCTTGTACGAAAGCTCCAGCAGGCTGTCATAGAGGTGAACGTTGACGACAGCCAGCTCATCCGGGACATTAAGGTCTGTATGGGCAAAATTCCATATGCCCTTTATGCCGCTTTTTACAAGCTCCTCCGCCACCTCTACCGCTTCACTCTTCGGGATGGTAAGGACTGCTATGTCGATATCGTTATCCCTTATGAACTGCTTCATATCCTCCATCCTGCAGATGGGGATATCACGGATGAGCCTGCCGTGTTTTTTTTCGTCAATATCAAATATCCCTTTGATTATAAAACCGCGCTTTTCAAAATTGACATAATTTGCCAGAGCCTGACCGAGATTTCCGGCTCCTACTATGATAAGGCGATGCTCCCTGTTGAGCCCAAGTATCCTGCTGATCTCCTCATAGAGCGATTCCACGTTATAGCCGTAGCCCTGCTGTCCGAAGCCGCCGAAATGGTTCAGATCCTGCCGTATCTGGGAAGCGGTGACTCTCATGAGCACCGAAAGGTCATGGGATGAAATACGCTCTACTCCGCTGTCCTTAAGCTCACCGAGATACCTGAAATATCTTGGCAGCCTTTCTATGACCGCCCTTGAAATTCCTTTTTCCTCCATAGGCCTACAGATAATTCTCCAAAGTCTTCCTCACCGCCTTTATGAAATCAAGGCTGTTTAAGGTGACGGTCTCCTCCATTGTGGTAATAAGGGTAAGATCCTTTGTCATATAACCGCTTTCTATGGTCTCTATGACAGACTGCTCAAGCTTGCCCGCAAACCTTACAAGCTCAGGAATGCCGTCAAGCTCGCCGCGCTTCTTAAGGGCACCGGTCCAGGCAAAGATCGTGGCCACGGAATTAGTGGAGGTCTCTTCACCCTTAAGATATTTATAGTAATGCCTCTGAACCGTTCCGTGAGCCGCTTCATATTCATAAACACCGGCAGGAGAAACAAGCACCGAGGTCATCATGGCAAGGGAGCCGAAGGCCGAGGATATCATGTCGCTCATAACATCCCCGTCATAATTTTTGCAGGCCCATATCATTCCGCCCTTAGATTTCATTATCCTTGCGACTATATCATCTATAAGGGAATAGAAATATTCAATCCCGGCCTCCTCAAATTTCTTCTTATATTCCTTTTCGTAAACCTCATTAAAGACATCCTTGAAATGGTGATCATAGATCTTGGATATGGTATCCTTTGCGCCGAACCACAGATCCTTCTTCTGATCAAGGGCATATTCAAAACAGCTTCGGGCAAAATCCTCTATTGAGGAGGTGAGATTATGGATACCCTGAAGTACCCCTCCCCTGTTGTCAAACTCATGGATAAGGATCCTTTCCTCTCCTCCGTCCTCCTTTGTGACCAAAAGCTCCGCCTTCGCACGTCCCTCTACCCTCAGCTCGGAATTTGAATACACATCCCCGTAAGCATGACGGGCTATGGTAATGGGCTGCTTCCAGTTCCTTACGCAGGGCTCTATACCCTTTACGATTATAGGAGTACGGAAAACAGTGCCGTTCAAAATGGAACGGATAGTACCGTTGGGGCTCTTCCACATCTTTTTAAGGTCATATTCCTTCACTCTTGCGGCATTCGGCGTGATAGTCGCGCACTTGACCGCAACGCCGTATTTTGCGGCGGCCTCTGCGGAATCCACGGTAACCCGGTCATCCGTATCGTTGCGGTTCTTAAGTCCCAGATCATAATACTCTGTTTTAAGCTCGATGAAGGGAAGCAGAAGCTCATCCTTTATCATTTTCCACAGTATCCTGGTCATTTCATCCCCGTCCATTTCAACAAGAGGGGTCTTCATAGTTATTTTTTCCATAATCATTTCTCCGTCTGCGCCGATTTTCGCAGAAAATCGTGTGCTTAGGAATGAACTTCAGTTCATTCCGATCCGGTCGGTTTGCCGACCGGATCATTTCCTTGTATTAACGCAATATAATGTTCAGGTCATCACAGGCTATCTTTATCATGCTGTCAAGCTCATCGTTGGTCATCACCGTGACGCGGCCGCTCTCATATTCCGCATCGACCTCATCCTTTATACGCTGAACGAGCGGTGAATGCTTGTCCGTCTGCCTGTCCTCGGGAAGCCTGTAGTAGGTGTTGATCCAGTGAGCAATGCCCGCAAGGCCCGAGGTATTTGAGACCGCACAGAGAACAGGGCGGTTTAAGAACTTTTCCGTATCGAAGATATTATAGATCTCCTCGTTCTTCAAAAGCCCGTCGGCATGGATACCTGCCCTCGTAACATTGAAATTCTCACCTACAAAGGGTGTGCGGGGCGGGATCTCATAGCCGATCTCCTTCTCATAATATTCCTTAAGCTCGGTTATGACCCTCGTATCCATCCCGTTAAGGGTACCCTTTAACTGGGCATACTCAAAGACCATAGCCTCAAGAGGCGTATTACCGGTACGCTCGCCTATTCCGAAAAGGGAGGTATTTACACTGGCGCAGCCATACAGCCACGCGGTGGTGGAATTTGAGACTGCCTTGTAAAAATCGTTGTGGCCATGCCATTCAAGCAGATAGGAGGGGACCCCGGCATGCTTTAAAAGAGCGTAGATGATGCCCTGAACGCTCCTCGGGATCACAGCTCCGGGGTAGTTAACCCCATAGCCCATGGTATCACAGACCCTCACCTTTACCGGTATCTTGTATTCATCCATAAGCTTCATAAGCTCAACGCAGAAGGGAACCACATAACCGTGGATATCGGCCCTTGTTACATCCTCCAGATGACATCTGGGAGATATGCCGGTCTCAAGACATTCCCGTATTATACTCAGGTAATGGTTAAGCGCCTCCCGCCTTGTCATTTTAAGCTTATAGAAGATATGATAATCGGAGCAGGAAACAAGGATACCGGTTTCCTTCATCCCTATATCCTTAACCAGCTTGAAATCCTCACTGGAGGCTCTTATCCAGCTTGTGATCTCAGGGAACTGGTAGCCTCTTTCAAGACATTTGTAGACCGCGTCCCTGTCCTTTTTACTATACAGAAAAAATTCACTAGCCCGGATTATCCCATTGGGGCCTCCGAGTCTGTGAAGATAATCATAGATAGTAACTATCTGTTCCGTTGTATAGGGTGCCCGGGACTGCTGGCCGTCCCTGAAGGTCGTGTCAGTGATCCATATCTCCTTAGGCATGTTGTGCGGAACTATCCTGTCATTGAAGGCGATCTTGGGGATCTCATCATAGGGATACAGGTTCCTGAACACATTCGGGGTCTCTACATCGGCAAGGTTATAGATAGGCTCCTCCAGCTCCAGGAGATTGTTGGAGGGATTGAGCTTCACCTGCCTGTATTCATCTTTCAAAATGCTTTCCTCCTCTGTTTTTTTTGTCCTTTATAAGAAACAGGATCATGGCAAGGCTTAAGAGGATCACTATAACGAACCACTTTATTTCCAAGCCCTCTCCTGCTTTTTTATTAAGCGTGCCGATCACGCCGTAAACGGCACTCTCGGCAAACGAGACCGTTCCCTGTATCTGAGATACCTCCGTGGCTTCCCCGTCAGTGCTTCCCACATGAAGAACGGAACCGTCCATATCCCCTGCCCTTTCCTTTATCGTAAATACGGCAAAGGGAGAAAGGTGGCTTGCCACAAATCTTATGCAGGGAATATTATCCACCACCACCTCCGAGACCGCAACAGGCTCATAGACCAGGTTGTCGTTTAAGGTCGCGGCTTTAATGCCTGTTTCCCCCCGCAGGCTGTCGGGTACGGGTATACATATCTCAAGCTTTCCCGTTCCCAGCCTTTTAATGCCTATATTCCCCTTCATTGAGCTAAGGCTTATATCAAGGGTCACAAGACTGATGTCGTCGGTATTATATTCTTTTTTAATGTTTTCTGCAAACAGCTCCCTTCTGGTATCATCCCCGGAAACCGAAAGCACATAGTTCTCAGTGCTTCCCGGTACGACAGCGGAGCCGGCCTGATCGGAAAACACATCCTTTGAAAGCAGGAGCTTTATGGCATTTTGCTCAGTATTCTCAACAGGAGT
>DFEA01000055.1:0-3958 GCA_002368575.1 Lachnospiraceae bacterium UBA3814
TTATCTTATCAAGTTTTGGGTGTTCTGAATATGGGGCTGTTTTGTACTATTTACGATGTACCTGCCTTTCTGTCCTTATGTTACCATAGATAGCTTGATTTGAGAATATAAAAATATCCCGGCCCACCGTTATGATGAGCCGGGATGTTGCACGTTCTACCCGATAACGCTATGGATCTCGGGGAGAGTGGAACTCTTGATTTTTCAGGTTAGATTCTGATCAACCAAGGATATTTTTAGTCAGTTACAACCGCAAGCTTAGCCCCATCAGCAGCTGACGCCGCTATGGACACCGTTATTGTCCCTGCATAATTGTTTTTGAAAACTATCTTTGCCGTTCTCTCGTCAGGTCTCGCACCAGTTGTCGATGCTTCCCATACAAGACCAGTAAGCTCGCCGTTAACTGTTGTAGTACCGTCTTTTTCATAGACTGTTATTGAATCGATGTCGTCAGCGGTAATTGTCCCACCTGTCGCAGCAACATCCGAAAGGGTTATTTTTTCCTTATCCGAAGCTGCCCCAGCCTTCGTCAATGTTGCTAAGAAGTCATCACTCGCCCCAGCCGCGGTCCCGTTATGCTCATAAACAGCGTTCTTTACAGCAACTTTTAAGGTATAGGTCGCGGTCCCTGTATACCCAGGAGCAACCATCGTGAATTCATAGGTGCCGGCCTTCGTATTAGCGTCTGTGGTGATCTTGCCTGACGCAAAGATGATGTCGCCATCACCTGCACTCGTACCGTCCGGCGTAACCTGACTTTGCGTCCCGTCCGGAGCAGTAAAGAGTACTGATTGTACATTCAAGCCTGTCGCGGCAATCTTACTTCCATTGCTGTCCGTACCGGCAAGCGTGATACCTGTCGCATCCACTGTACCATACGTGTGGGTCAGGACATTTGTTGCCGTCCCATCGGGAGCAACTGACGCAAGAGACGCTGTGGCAACAGTCTTGTAGTCATCATCAGCATCATCAACAGCCACGTAATAGGTCTTGGTGAGCGTACCTGAGGTAACAACTACGGTAGCCGTACCAGACGCCCCAAGGTCTCCAGAGGCATAAAGTTCGAGACCACTCGTCGTATAGCCAGCACCTGTCATGGTTCCGATCTTCTTGGTCACCTTTGCGATAACGGGCTTCGTCTTCGCATCTGCAGCCCAGTCAACCAAGATATCGTTTGCATACTGGTCTTTAACTATGAATTTGATATCCGCACCTGTCTTGGAGGTCGATCCATTTACGAGACCATCTTTATTAGCATATACATTCGATCCATCAAACGCGCCTGATCCATCTGTGTAGTACATACCAGCAGTCACCGCATAGGGCTCCTCTTTGGTATATCCAAACTCAACTTCTGCCGTAGCAGTCTTGCCATTCTCGGTATCGAAGGTGGCTGTCATCTTGGCGGTTCCATCAGCGTTCAGATCCTTGGTCATCTTGATGGTCTTTGTCGTGCTGTCGTAGGTGAACGCGTCAGTGTTCTTTCCGTCAATGGTGAAGGAAATGGAACCAGCGGCAAGCTTCGCCTGATCAACCTTAGCACCTGTTGTTGTGGTAAGAGTCACTCCGATCGAGTCAGCACTCGCTTTATGGCTGTACAGCTTAGGCTCAATATTGTTCTCTTTGTTGATCTGAAGCTTATAGGTCACATCTTCCTCGGAAACAACGGTGAACTCATAATCTTTGTGTGTCACTTCAGACACATCCCAGCCAGCTGTAGCATTTTTGACGATCTTGTAGAGGTACACACGGATCGTATCGGAAGCCCCGGTCTTTGCTACGCAAGTGTTAACATAAATCTTCTGGTTTGTCTTATCAAGGATAATTGCATCACCGACATAGGCTGTACCTGCGTAAGCTGCGCCTGATCCACCCTTGAGGACGCTATAGGCCTGATGGTTTGCGGTCAACTTACTAGCGTCGTCCTTGTCATAGGCTGTAGTTCCGGAATTCGTAACAATTGTCCCATCCGTCATAGCGGCTGACCATACGAATACAGGAGCACTGGATGTTGTCGCCGGAAGGATAATAGCCTTTCCGTCTGAGGTATTGACAGCGGTCTCTACATCAAGTGTGGTTGCTGTGCCGTTAGCCTCGGGCTTGTCATCTGTCGCCGTCAGGATGTACTTGGACTCGTCAACGGTCGCGGTCGTCCCGTCGTGCGCGGTGTTATGCAGCTGATTACCGGTCTGAAGAAGGTTAGTTCTCCAATACGGATATCCCTTATCATTGGGAGCTACCGCTTCGCTGTCAGCACCCGTAAAGATCACATTCGCGCTCTTGAACGCCTGAGAATCTGCTTTCTCTGTTAAGGATGTGGCGATATTCTTAAGCCCCTGAATACCAGTAGCCTCACGAAGCTCGTTGACGGTGATATTTGCATAATTGATGGCGCCAAATCCAGCCGTGGTTCCAGTGATAGTCATATAACCCTTCGCTGACGGACGAACCATAAGCGTAGAGGTCTTCTTCGAGGTATCAACAATAACCTTGGCATTCAGACCATTCGTAGAAGAAATGGTGAAGTTTGTATCGGTATTGCTCTTTTCATCATCGATGCGGACATAAACCTGGTTGATTGTGCCAGTATCGGATGTATTCGAAACTGCGTTAGCATAGGAATTTCCGACAGTGACCTTATCATACAGATCGTAGTCCTTGCCATAGATGTCCGTAGCCTTGAGCGGAATTTCCACCCACTTCTCAGCATACATCGCAGGCATATTGGTAACTTCGAGGGTCTTAACAACCGCATTACGCTTGATCGGAATAGTCAGAGTCTGGCTAAGACCGGACTGAGATACAACCGTCAATGTGTAATCAAGATCGATATTCAGCTGGCTGATATTATTTCCGGCCTTAACGCTGAGGCAAGGTGTAGCCACACCATTGATCTTCTTCTCAACGAAACCATTTGCATAAGCATAGGCAGATGCTTTCGTGGAAGCATTCGGGCTGATGAAGAGAGTACCACCGGGGTTGTCATTGGACTGAACCATGCTGTTGAGCATATCGGTATCAAGTTTGATGCCAGCCTCAGACATAGCCTCTGTCACCGGGAAGTAATAATCACCGGAAACAAGAGCTTCCTGAGTGATATCCCCACCCTTGTAGGTCGCATTGTCAGTCGTAAGATCTCCAAATGTCAGGGTCTTTACTGAGTCAGCAAGGCTGACGGTAAGGACGCCCGTGATGACCTTCGGGGTCTGGCCGGAATTATACTGAACGGTCACAACTACGGTCTCACCGATGGTGTAGTTAGCGTTAGCATATGTTCCGTTATTATCATTTGTCGGCGCATTAATCGTCAGAACACCGCTGTCAGCATTGAAGCTGTGGCTGCTCTCCTTGGAAACCGTGAAGGTTGCACCAGAGATGTTCATATGATTGCCCCACTGATCGGTGGATGTCAGAACGGCATAAGCCTTCTTCATTCCATCAGTAGTATTTGAAGAAACAAGGAGATTCTTGTTTACGAAATCAACCGTCGTAAGAACAGCACCTTCTGCTGTAAACTCGCCAGTAGCTTCCTTCTTCTCAGCGTCTGTAGCCTTAACGGTATATGTGCCTGCTACAAGATTTGAACCGAACTGAAGGGTTACTTTTGAACCGTCAACAGCAAGAATTTCCTGAGATATTGTCTTGTTATCCTTCGTTACAACAATCGTAACACCAGCAGCATCCTTATTGAAAACTATCTCAGCTGCCTTTGCTGCGGTCTGGCTTGCAGATACGATAGCGATATCGGTTCCCTCAGCAGCTTCAACAACACCAGTCTCAGCCGTAGCCTTGCTCTCGCTATCACCTGTAACGTTAACGCTGATCTTCTTACCAATCATGTCAGCGGTAACAACAAGCTTATCAGTTGTCTGGCCTTCGATCACCGTACCATCAGCCGACCATGCGTAAACTACGTTAGTAGCCCCGACAGGTGCCACAGTCGCAGTAATAGTATCGC
>DFEA01000055.1:4010-11514 GCA_002368575.1 Lachnospiraceae bacterium UBA3814
ATCGCCAACCTTAGAAGAGTAGTCTTAAAAAACAGAGGCTTCATCAGTTTGTATGGGTGAGTAATAGCCTCAGTTACACATTATTTGCTTGTTCTGCTTGAATGCTTATCAGCTGGTTGGATGCCCTGTGTCAAGGATCCCTGCGGCGTTTCAGCAGAGAATTTTCGCTGTATCAATTGATTGCTAAGCACCTGTTTTGCTAATTCTGAATTGGAGGAAAACGCCGAAACTCGTCCCATTATCTGCGGAATTTCTGAATTATCTAAGGCTGAAAGATTTCTATGACATCTGTTCCATATACGGAAAGAGAGATATGGATGGTGCGCTACTCCAGACAGCGATTATTGAAGCCTTCCGCCATCGGAACACCGGCTTTGATGAGATTGTGGCGTTTGATGAGAGATTCTGTATACTAAAAAACATTCAAGTAATGTATCATGCAGCGCAGCCGGCTACCTATGTGGCATACATTCTGACAGGATCTATTTAAACCTTGTAACTACGGGGCATTATTGAGCGCTTACCGTCTATGGAATATGGTAGGCTCCTGAAACGCCCGTCTATTTCGAATTTATCATTCCGGCATACATGGAACGCTGATCAGACGGAATCTTAAGCGACTCCATCGCTTTATCCACAGATACTCCAAATGCCTCCATTACATTCTTTATTGCTTCTGCTATAGCGCTCTGTTCTCGTTTCTTAGAAAGCTCATCAACCGCCTTACACATATCCTCACGTCCTTCCTCTGTTCCCTTGAAATAACCGACTCTCGCACTTATTGCCGGGTAGTCTTTATCCTCAAACGCATCATCCCTTAGAAACAACTGGAGCAGCTTTGCGTGACTACTTCCGTCATTCACTGCTGTTGTCGCATAGATAATCGTCTCTCCGTCTGAAACCTCAATACGATCATCTTCATCGAATAAACAGTGCCGTTCTCTTATCACCGTCTTGTTCCTTCCGGCAGCATCGTACTCTGAAATATACAAAACCGTCACATCCGGCACTTCTGCAGATTCTGTACCTTTTGGTGTTTTCTGAGTCGTAATGACCGATGCGTGAAGCCTCGTTCTGCGAAAGTCATCGTGCTGATCTCCGGTCTGGACTTCCACGTTTATATATCCACCATCAGATGTCTTACAGAGCAAATCCACAATGATGTTTCTGTTCAACCCGCCAAGCTTCCGCTGCGGAGTCGCCTTGATCACTTCGATTCTATTATCATCCAGAAGCTCACGAAGCATTTCCTGACAAGCAGGTATGTCTTCTGCAACCAATCTGAAAAGTGTATCATCAATCAGACGGAGACCTTTGGCTGTTTCTATTACTTCTTTGCTGTACTTTGCCATGACTGTCTCCCTTCTTAAAGAATAGTATAGCATAGAATGCCTGGATAATCCATGATGATATTCCGCCCTTCTTCGCGGCGAGACCAGTCTTCACGTTCACGTTAGCATCACTGGTTGTAACGGAAAAAATCCCGGCCCACCGTAATGATGAGCCGGGATATAGTTTTAGGAGCCTTTATAAAAGCCTGTTATTTTTTAGCCGCGGCAGCCTTATCGCTGGGCTTTACCAGTACGATACAGAGGACCAGTGCAATTATATAAAGCACCAGCGTCGCATAAAGCACGTTCTGATATCCCGTGGGATTTACCTTATTTCCCGCAACCTCTATCCATTCTCCCGAATTATTTACAATGGCGGTCGCCATCTGGTTTCCTGTAAGTCCCGCAAAGGCCCAGGCGCTCAGGGTTATCCCGTGTATCGCGCTTATGCTTCCCATTCCGTAATGGTCGGAAAGAAGCGTGGGAACGTTTGAGAAGCCTCCGCCGTAGCCTGCGTTAACAACAAAGATAAGTCCAAGGACCAGGGCTATGAGCAGACCGTTTCCTGTTCCGTTGCTGATACCCTTTGTAAGGATAACCAGACCTGTAAAGGCTATGGAAAGAATAAAGATAAGCTTATATATCGTATTTCTGTCCTTAAGCATATCCGCCCAGGCCGAAAACCCGAGACGTCCGCCCGCATTGAAGATAGCCGAGATCGATGAGATTATACCTACCGAAGCCGCAAGGCCGATACACTTTACGATAGCCTTTTCCTGAGAGATAAGTGCAAGGCCGCAGGTGATATTGATATAGAACATTACCCATATGCCAATATAGTTCGTGAGGGGCTTGGTCCTTAATACCTCCATGATACCGGGCTTCTTTTCGCCTGCTGCCGGCTCATGCCATCCGTCGGGCTTCTTAAGGAGCAGGTGTCCGACAAACATCATCACAAAATATACGCATCCAAGGATCCAGAACATTTTGTATACACCGCTTCCATCCTCGTATTTTTCAAGGATATTCGTCATTATCGGGCTGGCTATGGCCTTGGCAGCCCCGAAGCCTGCTACCGCAAGTCCCGTTGCAAGTCCCTTTTTATCCTGGAACCAGAGCATCAGGGTCTTTACCGGAGAAAGGTAACCGGTCCCGAGACCCACGCCCATTATAAAGCCGTAGCTTATATATATACCCACCAGAGCAAGCACGCTTCCCTGATGCTTGCCGCCGTAGTTGATGAACACTCCTGTAAGTATCATTCCTGCCGTAAAGCAGATCGTAGCGATCAGAGAAGACTTATGAATATCCTTTTCGACGACATTTCCCAGAAAAGCAGCGCTCATACCCAGGAAAAAGATGGCAAAGGAGAAGGCCCACTCGGTAGCTCCCTTTGAAAATCCTATGTAATCCGCTATCTCCTGACTGAACACCGACCAACAGTACACCGTACCGATACTGCAATGAAGAAGGAGAGCCGGAATAGCGGCACGGAACCACTTGTTTGTCCTCCAACCCCCCTGCTTCTGAACACTTTCTGCCATTTTTAAGTTACCTCCATATCTTATATTGTATTATGATAAATCTATTAACCTGCACAATTGTCGAAACACCGGATGCGCGCGAACTGATACGATATCTGCAAAGCAAATGTCTAATAAGCTTTACAGAGAATTACAATTCTCTGCTTAGCGGCGGATTCTGATATAGCTTTCTTTCTATCTTTTCCTTACGTCTCTCAAGAAAAGCTGCTGTTTCCCTTGCATTTTCCTTTTTTGCCAGGATCAGCGCCTCCTCCACTATATCAAGCTGATCGAACAGATAGTTGTTGATCTCCTTTTCATTTGTAGGCATCCTCATCCCTCCTTTCCTGCAAACAGCTGTTTACGACAGAGACCTGAACAGCTTCAGTATTTCTTAATGTGATTATAGTTCATAAAAAAGTTACATGCAATATTGAAAGTTTATCAACAACAGACAGTATAAATATGCTATACTGTCTTTAATTGTTTTAAGAACGTTTACCACTATATACTCGTAAACGGGTATAAATAATCTGGAAAGGAACATAACATGGATAATCTGGAACTGAAGAAAACCGCCAATGAGATCCGTAAGGGTATCGTTACCGCGGTACATGCCGCAAAAGCCGGTCATCCCGGCGGATCGCTCTCCTGCGCGGATATTATGACCTATCTTTACTTCGAGGAAATGAATATCGACCCCAGTAATCCCGGGAAGGAGGATCGTGACCGTTTCGTATTGTCAAAGGGTCACTGCGCCCCCGCTCTTTACTCGGCTCTGGCTCATAGAGGATATTTCCCTGTAGAGGAGCTTACCACCTTAAGAAAGCTGGGTTCACGTCTTCAGGGGCATCCCTGCATGCAGCATACTCCCGGTGTGGATATGTCAAGCGGCTCTCTCGGGCAGGGAGTCTCGGTAGCCACCGGAATGGCACTGTCCGCAAAGATGTCAAATTATCCCTTCAGGGTATATACGATGCTCGGCGATGGTGAGCTTGCGGAGGGACAGGTATGGGAGGCCGCTATGTTTGCCGGCTTTAAGAAGCTGGATAATCTTGTATATATAATCGACAACAACGGTCTTCAGATCGACGGTCCCATCACCGAGGTCTGCGACTCTAACCCTATCGATAAAAAATTCGAGGCCTTTAATTTCCATGTGATCAGGATAAATGCCCATGACTTTGACGAGATCCGCTCTGCCTTCAAGGAGGCCAGAGAGACAAAGGGGATGCCGACAGCCATCATAGCAAAGAGTATCAAGGGCAAGGGTGTATCCTTTATGGAGAACAGTGTTGCATGGCATGGTGTAGCTCCTAATGATGAGGAGTATGCTATCGCGATGGCAGATCTTGAGAAAGTAGGTGATGCATTATGTCAGAAGTAAAGAAAATCGCAACCAGAGTAAGCTACGGCAACGCTCTCGTAGAGCTTGGCAAGGAGCATGAGGATCTGGTGGTCCTTACCGCGGATCTGGCTGCCGCCACCAAAACAGGCATTTTCCAGAAAGCTTTTCCCGACAGGCATATCAACTGCGGTATCGCAGAATGTAATATGACGGATATTGCGGCCGGCATGTCACTTACCGGAAAGGTTCCGTTCTGCAGCTCCTTTGCGATGTTCTCCGCAGGGCGCGCCTTTGAGCAGGTACGCAATTCCATAGGCTATCCTCATTTAAACGTTAAGATAGGAGCTACTCACGCGGGTATTTCCGTTGGCGAGGACGGCGCCTCCCATCAGTGCAACGAGGATATCGCTCTTATGAGGACCATCCCCGGCATGACAATAATCTCTCCGGCGGACGATGTAGAGGCAAGGGCTGCGGTAAAGGCGGCATATGAATATAAAGGCCCCGTATATCTGCGTTTCGGAAGGGCCGGTGTTCCCGTCTTTAACGACGAAGCCACCTACAGGTTTGAAATGGGCAAGGGCATCGTTTTAAGAGAGGGTAAGGATGTAACGATAGTAGCCACGGGCCTTACCGTTCCGGAGTCCATGGAAGCGGCAAAGCTTCTTGAAAAGGAAGGGATAGACGCGGAGGTCATAAATATCCATACCATCAAGCCTATCGATGAGGAGCTGATCATCGCTTCCGCCAAAAAGACAGGCAGGGTAGTGACCGCTGAGGAGCATTCCGTCATAGGCGGCCTTGGAAGCGCGGTCTGTGATGTTCTCTGCGAAAAGCAGCCTACCCTTGTTAAAAAGATAGGAATGCAGGATGTGTTCGGCGAGTCAGGCTCGGCATCCGCTCTTATCCATAAGTATAAACTCGATGCCGAGGGCATCTTCGAACAGGTAAAGGAGTGGTTAAAATAATGAGTAAGGTTACTTATGATCTGAAAAAGGCTGCGCCCTTTATTAAGGACGATGAGCTCGTGCTTATGAAAAAGCTCGTTCTTGACGCTAAGGAGACTCTTTTAAGCAGGAACGGGGCCGGAAATGATTTTCTCGGATGGATAGACCTTCCGGTCGATTATGACAAAGAGGAATTTGACCGCATACTCAAGGCGGCCGAGAAAATAAAGAAGGATTCCGAGGTGCTTATAGTCATCGGGATAGGAGGCTCCTATCTCGGAGCAAGAGCGGCCATCGAATTTCTCGGACACAGCTTTTATAATAAGGTCTCAAAGGAGATCAGAAAGACTCCCGAGATTTATTTTGCAGGCAACAGCATAAGCAGCACCTACCTTAAGCATCTTCTGGATGTGGTTGGGGACAGGGATTTTTCCATTAATATGATCTCAAAGTCCGGTACCACCACGGAGCCTGCCATTGCCTTCAGGGTATTTAAGGAAAAGCTTGAAAAGAAATACGGAAAGGAAGAGGCCGCAAAGAGGATCTATGCCACAACCGACAGGGCAAGAGGGTCTCTTAAGAACCTGGCAAACGAGGAGGGCTATGAAAGCTTTGTGGTGCCTGATGATGTGGGCGGGCGCTTCTCCGTGCTTACCGCGGTAGGCCTGCTGCCCATAGCCGTAAGCGGCGCCGATATCACTAAGCTTATGGAGGGCGCGGCTTCCGCCAGAGAGAATTGTCTTAATGCTGATTTTGAGGATAATGATTCACTCAAATATGCTGCTGTCCGTAATATCCTTCTCAGAAAGGGCAGGCAGATAGAGATAATGGCAAACTATGAGCCCTCTGTCCATTATATTTCCGAATGGTGGAAGCAGCTCTACGGTGAGAGCGAGGGAAAGGACCAGAAGGGTATCTTCCCTGCCTCCGTTGATCTTACCACCGATCTTCACTCCATGGGACAGTTCATACAGGACGGCTCCAGAAACCTCTTTGAGACCGTTATAAATATCGAAAAATCACGTGAGGAGATCATAATCGGCGAGGAGCCCGTGGATCTTGACGGCCTTAACTATCTTGCCGGCAAGAGCGTTGATTTTGTCAACAAAAGTGCCATGAACGGTACTATCCTGGCGCATACCGACGGGTGCGTCCCCAACACCATAGTCAACGTTCCCGAGGTAAATGAATACTTCCTTGGGCAGCTCTTCTACTTCTTTGAATTTGCCTGCGGTGTAAGCGGATACGTGCTTGGCGTAAATCCCTTCAACCAGCCCGGAGTCGAAAGCTACAAGAAGAATATGTTCGCCCTTCTTGGCAAGCCGGGGTATGAGGCTCAGCGCGAGGAGCTTCTTAAGAGGCTTTAAGCAATTGATCAATAAAGGCCGTAACCGCAGGATGCGCGGTTACGGCTTATTTATTGAAAGCTGACGGAAGGATACGGTCTTCACTGACCCGCCCGTTCAGCTCAGGCTGTCAGTGAATCTTTTAAAGTATTCCCTTCCCCTGGCATCGTTCTTAAAGACTCCGGCATCCTCCAGGACCCCTACAAATACCTTTCCTACCTCGTCTCTGAGGATATGGTCAATGGTCGAGCCGTTCACCCTGCCTTCATAGGCGGGAAGAAACTCCTCCACCCAGTCTGCATGCTTTACAAGCTCCTCATCCGAGCGTATGTCCTTGCCCTCAAGAATATATTCCCTGAGCCTTGACAGCTCGTTCTTAAGCCTTGACGGAAGAATGGCAAGCCCCATAACCTCGATACCGCCGATATTCTCCTTTTTTATATGATGATATTCGTTGCGGGGATGATATACTCCGAGAGGCCTTTCCTTCGTCGTTATATTGTTCCTCAGGGTAAGGTCCAGCTCATAAAGCTCACCCCGTCTTCTTGCAATGGGTGTTATGGTATTATGGGGTATACCCTCTGCCGAACAGGGCCTTAAGGGATCATCCTTATCGGTATAGGCCAGGATAAAGGCCTCCTCATCCGTATAGCCCCGCCATTTCTTAAGGATGTGATCGGCAAGCTCCACAAGCCTTTCAGGCCTGTCCGACCTGATCCTTATAACAGACATGGCCCAGTGTACCACACAGGCCTCCACATCCTCAAAGCCCTTTACGGTAAAGCTCCTTTCCTCCTTCGCCCTTGCAATAGGAAATTCGTAATTTCCCCCCTGAAAGTGCTCATGACTGAGAATAGAGCCTCCGACTATCGGAAGGTCGGCATTGGAGATGATGATGTAGTGCGGAAACTGTCTGAGGAAATCAAAAAGCTTTTCAAAGACACTGCGGTCTATTACCATAGGCACATGCTTACTGTTAAGCAGGATACAGTGCTCGTTGTAGTAAACA
>DFEA01000055.1:11686-13731 GCA_002368575.1 Lachnospiraceae bacterium UBA3814
CTTGGGATACCCCGACTGCTTTGCCCTGCCTGCTGCCGCTATAGCCTTAGGATCCTTTTCCGGCTTGGAAAGATTTATCGTGATATCGATATCTCCGTACTCTGTATGAGTTATCCATTTGATATCCTTTTTGATCCTGTAATCCCTGATATAATTGGAAGCCCTTGAAAGCCTGTAGAAATAATCGGTCGCCTCAGAAGGAGAGCTTTTATACTTCTCATTGAAGATCCTTATCACCTCCGAGGGCCTGGGAACAAAGCAATTCATCACTGCCGTATCGAAGAGATCTCTATACACAACAGAGTCTCCCTCCATAAGCCCCTTCTCAAAGGCAAAGTCGCAGATCTCATTAAGGAGCTTCTCCAGATCCTTCGCTTTTTCACTGACCTTTTCCCGGTTCTCAGGCTCATTGTACTCGTTAAGCTTCAGTATACCCAACAAAAGATTGATGGAGTAGATCCGTTCCTCCTCCCCGATCAGTCCGTTTAAAACCGCATATTCGGCAAGCGCCGCAATGGTAAGATCGATCATTTTATCCTCCCTTTTTGTTTATTCAGAGAACCTTCATTCCTCCGTATTTTCTTATATGGAGTACATGGCAGGAACCGTTTCCGAAGCATTTCTCCATGTTTTTCTTATACTCCGCTACGCTGTCCTTAGGCACAAAGGCCTGTATGGTACCGGCAAAGCCGCCTCCGTGAACCCTGTACGCTCCCTTGCCTGAGAGGTATTTTTCCGATAGAGCAAGAGCTATTGAAACGCTCTGGTTGTGCACGTCGATTATGGGATATACGTTCTGCAGATATTTAAAGGAGCTTTCGCCGGATTCGTTTACGAGCCGTTTGAACTCGTTAAAATCCCCTGCTTCAAGAGCCTTTACCTGTTTTCCTACCCGCTCATGATCCGCGAAGAAATGCATGGCCCGAAGTACCGCCCTGTCATCCTTCACCTTTCTTCTTACCTCCGAAAGTCTTGAATAAAATTTCTCAGGATCTACCTCCCTTAAATATTCACAGCCGAAGAAGGCGGCGACCTTCTTCATTTCCAGTGGTACTGCCGCATATTCCGGCGTAAGATCCGTATGATCACCCTTTGTATCCACTATGCACATACTGTGACCGAATTTATTGAAGTCGATATCCACCCTTTTGACCACCGGAGCCTTGGTATCCTTAAAGTCAATATTTACGAGGCTTCCCACACTGCTTGCCATCTGATCCATAAGCCCGCAGGGCTTTCCGAAATATTCGTTTTCCGCATACTGAGCCGCCTGGGCAATATATACGGGTGAGATACTCATCTGATTATAAAGACCCGAAAGAATGGTCCCCACCGCCACCTCAAAGGCAGCCGAAGAGGAAAGACCCGCTCCCACGATCACATCACTCGTCATGTACGCCTTAAAGCCTCCCACGGTATAGCCGTCCCTGCTTAGCTTTGAAGCGACTCCCCTGATAAGCGCTTCAGAGGTTCCCTCCTCCTTTTCCTTCTTTGTCAGATCGTTCATGGAAACCGGCTTTATATCATAGGTCCCGGACATTACCTTTATTATGCTGTCATCGCTTTTTGCGACCACGGCGATAAGGTCCATGTTTACTGCCGCGGCCAACACCGCACCGTGCTGATGATCGGTGTGGTTTCCGCACACCTCCGTTCTTCCGGGAGCGGAATATATTTCTATATCCTGCTCACCGTAAAGCTCCTCAAACCTCTCTACCGATTCGATATACCTTTCCTTTTGATGCGGCAGCAATGCTTCATCAATATATATGTCCTTAAGAAGCTCTGCAAATCTGTCATTTTTTAACGACTCTTTAATCTCTGTTGATCTCATCCGGCGACCCTCCATTTTCATGCCTTTTATTAGATTTTATCAAAAGACTGGCGTAATATCCAGATATTTGGTACAATTTGTTTAATAATAAAGTGTGCGCCTGTAACTATAGTGAACGACAAAAATAATTTGTCGTTCACTATAAAGCCTCCGGCGGATAAATTCGACATTTGCGAAGCAAAAGTCGAATAAGTGCGCACGGATTTTGTAA
>DFEA01000055.1:13886-16064 GCA_002368575.1 Lachnospiraceae bacterium UBA3814
AAGAACTTTGTCGTTTCCTATAATTCGTTATACATTTTAGTAACTGGCAGTTATTTCGTTATCTAATATATCTTATGGAAGAAGGATTTCTATGATCTCAAATCAGACTATTCAGACATGTATAGATAATATACACAACATTTCAAGGCTTGATTTTCTTGTTACCGATTCTCTCGGAAATATCATTGCCCAGACCAATGAGGAGGACACCATAGAAAAAGGGGTGCTTTTAAGCTTTATGCAGTCTCCCGCCGAGGTACAGGAGATGAAGGGACAGCTTCTTTTCAAGGTCAATGACGATGGTCAGATAAGCTATGTGCTTAAGGTAAGCGGCGAGGGTGAGGCCTTCCTGGTAGGAAAGCTTACCGTCAATGAGCTTGAGGCCCTGATTGTTGCGTATAAGGATCGTATCGATAAAAACAGCTTTTACCAGAATCTTCTCCTGGATAATCTTCTGCTTGTGGATATATATAACAGGGCTCAGAAGCTTCATATCGAGGCTGTCCAGTCACGCTGCATCTTCGTTATCGAAATAAGGCCCGACAGCGCCCACGAATCCCTCGAGATGGTCAAGGAGCTGTTTGACAGGCAGAACGGTGACTTTGTTACCAGCGTTGACGAGAATCATATAATCGTGATAAAGACTCTGGAGACGGGAGACAGGGCGATAGAGCTTGACGAAACCGCAAGGATGTTAATTGACATGCTGGGCTCGGAGGCAATGGAAAAGGCCCGGGTGGCTTACGGCACCGTAGTTGACGAGATAAAGGGTATTTCCAAATCCTATAAGGAGGCCATGATGGCTCTTGATGTGGGAAAGATCTTCTACACCGGCAAAAACATCATCGCCTACAGCTCTCTCGGGATAGGAAGGCTTATTTACCAGCTGCCTGTCAATCTTTGCCAGATGTTCATAAAGGAGGTCTTCGGTGATAACGCCCTGGCCGATCTTGACGAGGAGCTCCTCATAACCGTCAATAAATTCTTTGAAAACAGCTTAAATGTCTCCGAGACCTCGAGACAGCTGTATATTCACAGAAACACGCTTGTATACAGGATCGAAAAGCTTGAAAAGGCTACCGGGCTGGATGTCAGGGTATTTGAGGATGCGCTTACCCTGAAGCTTGCATTGATGGTACAGAGCTATATAAAATATATGTCCTCAGACGAGTGACGGGACCGATCTATATATCCGTGCCCCTTATGAATGCCTTTACGTTGTAGGCTTCAAGCAGCTTTACCGCCAGGAGCAGCTCCTCCCTTCTGCAGGCATTCAGGGAATGATCCTTTACATGGTCGGAATCGGTAAATGACTGCAGATAATAGTTCTGACAGCCCCTTATCATTTCTCCGATCCTTTTAAAGCAGTATTCGTTGTGATATTCCTTTATCACCGTCGTCCTGAATTCATAATCCAGCCTGCCGTTCATAAGAAAGGCGATGCTTTCCTTAACCTTATCAAGCCCGGGATCCTTTACCCCCGTAACAAGGGCGTAGGAATCGGGTGAGGACTTTATATCCATGGCCACGTAATCGATAAGCCCGTCTTCAGCAAGCTCCTTAAGCATATCAGGTCTTGTACCGTTGGTATCAAGCTTTACAGACAGGCCCAGCTCCTTTATCCCTGATATAAAGTCCGCCAGCTCCGCGTTCAGCAACGGCTCACCTCCTGTAATGCATACACCATCAAGGATCCCCGCCCTCTTTTTCAGAAAGCTGAATATTTCAGCCTCCTCTATGACAGGAGGCCTGTTTTCCTTCTCCACAAGGTTCATGTTGTGGCAGAAGGGGCATCTGTAATTGCAGCCGGCAATGAAAACGGTGGCCGCAACCTTCCCTGGATAATCCAGAAGTGTTGTTTTCTGAAGTCCGCAGATCTGCATAACAAACTCTCCTTTATACCTTTGACCTTTACGGGTCCGGAAACAGTGATAATGGCAAAAATGACGACAGATGAAAAATTTATGAAGCAGGCGTTAAGGCAGGCGCAGAAGGCCTTAAGCTTAAATGAGGTTCCGATAGGCTGTATTATAGTCTGTGACGGAAAGGTTATCGCCAGAGGGTACAACCGCAGAAAGCTTGATAAGAGCACGCTCTCTCATGCCGAGCTCAACGCTATCCGCAAGGCCAGTAAAAAACTGGGAGACTGGAGGCTGGAGGGCTGTACCATATATGTGA
>DFEA01000038.1 GCA_002368575.1 Lachnospiraceae bacterium UBA3814
AGCCACAAAATTCCGAAGATATATTTTCTTGAAAAAAGGCATGTATTGAGATAGAATTAGCTTTATACTTGTGATAAAAGCTTTTTGAGACATAAAGGAGGTAAGCTATGGCAGTTCTGGTGACCGGAGGAGCCGGCTTTATAGGAAGCCATACCTGTGTGGAGCTCTTAAACGCAGGGTTTGAGGTGGTAGTGGCCGATAATCTTTATAACGCATCTGAAGAGTCCTTAAAAAGGGTAGAAGAGATCACCGGCAGAAGCCTCAGGTTTTATAAGACCGATATCCTTGACAGAGAAGGCCTTGATAAGATATTTAAGTCGGAGAGCATTGACTGCGTTATCCATTTTGCCGGCTATAAGGCAGTGGGGGAGTCGGTACAAAAGCCTCTTGAATATTATTACAACAACATCACCGGGACCCTTGTGCTTACGGACGTAATGAGACAGAACGGCTGCAAGAGCATTGTTTTTTCATCCTCTGCCACGGTCTACGGAGATCCGAAGGTGATACCCATAACCGAGGAGTGTGAAACGGGCGGAGTCACCAATCCCTACGGCAGAACGAAATATATGATAGAGCAGATCCTTAAGGATTACTATGTGGCGGATAAGGAGTGGAACATTATCCTTTTAAGATATTTTAATCCCATAGGTGCCCATGAATCGGGGCGGATAGGAGAGGATCCGAAGGGGATACCGAACAATCTCATGCCTTATGTTTCTCAGGTGGCCATCGGAAAGCTAAAGTGCCTGGGAGTATTCGGAGACGATTATGATACGCCGGACGGCACAGGGGTACGGGATTATATCCATGTGGTTGACCTGGCGGACGGGCATGTAAAGGCTCTCGCAAAGATCTCCGAGATGAAGGAAAAGGGTGCTGACGGGGTAATGGTCTATAATCTGGGAACAGGAAAGGGAGTAAGCGTGCTCGAGCTTGTCCATGCCTTTGAAAAGGTCATCGGAAGACCGCTTCCCTATGAGATAAAGCCCCGCCGCGCGGGAGATATAGCGGTCTGTTATGCCGATCCCTCAAAGGCTAAGAGAGAGCTTGGCTGGGAGGCAAAGAGGGGGATCGAGGAGATGTGCAGGGATTCCTGGAACTGGCAGAGCAAAAATCCCAACGGCTATAACTGATTATGCCTGAAATGACAGTAGAGAAAAAACAGCCGACAGAGCTCATACTTGATGATGGCCATATTGAGGCCATGCAGGAAAATCTGAGTCCCGAGGAGCTTTACGGGGTTCTTATCAGTCATGTGAAAAAATATCATCCCTCGGACGATATCACAATGATCGAAAAGGCCTACAGGGTAGCGAATGAAGCCCATAAGGATCAGTACCGGCGTTCCGGAGAGCACTATATCATCCATCCGCTCTGCGTTGCCATCATCCTTGCGGAAATGCAGCTTGACAAGGAATCCATAGTCGCGGGGCTCCTTCACGATGTCATTGAGGATACCGTTATGACGATCGAGGAGCTTGAGGAGGAATTCGGCCCCGATGTCGCCCTGATCGTTGACGGTGTGACAAAGCTTGAAAAGCTTAAGTATAACGAGGACAAGCTGGAATTTCAGGCGGACAATCTCAGAAAGATGTTTCTTGCCATGGCAAGGGATATAAGGGTGATAATGGTAAAGCTTGCCGACCGTCTCCATAATATGAGGACGCTTCAGTACATGCCGCCCCACAAGCAGGTGGAGATAGCGAGGGAGACCATGGACATTTATGCTCCTCTGGCTGAGAGGCTCGGTATATCCAAGGTCAAGGTGGAGCTTGATGATCTTTCCCTTAAATATCTCGAACCTGAGGTTTACTATGACCTTGTTGACAAGATAGCGATACGAAAGAGCGAACGGGAGAAATATGTCCAGGGCATAGTCGATGAGGTGAGCGCTCACCTTACGAATGCGGGGATCAGCTTTTCCATAGACGGAAGGGTCAAGCATTTCTTCAGTATCTATAAAAAGATGCTGAATCAGGATAAGACCATCGAGGAGATCTATGATCTTTTTGCAATAAGGGTGCTTGTGAATACCGTCAGGGACTGTTATGCCGTGCTGGGGATAATCCATGCTATGTACAAGCCTATTCCCGGCCGCTTTAAGGACTATATCGCAATGCCCAAGGCCAATATGTACCAGTCCCTTCATACCACGCTCTTTAACCCTAACGGCCAGCCCTTTGAGATACAGATACGTACCTACGAAATGCATAAGACCGCGGAATACGGCATAGCGGCACACTGGAAATACAAGGAGGGCTCTGACGGAAAGCATATAGAGGAGCAGGAGGCCGAAAAGCTGACCTGGCTCAGGCAGATCCTTGAATGGCAGAAGGATATGTCCGACAACCGGGAGTTCTTAAGTACCATTAAGAGCGATATGAATATCTATTCGGACAATGTGTACTGCTTTACTCCCAACGGCGATGTAAAGACTCTGCCCGCAGGTTCCAATACCATAGATTTTGCCTACAGCGTACACAGCGCCGTCGGTAATAAGATGATAGGCGCAAGGGTAAACGGGCGTCTGGTAACAAATGACTATGTCATAAACAACGGCGACAGGGTCGAGATCATCACATCCCAGAATTCAAAGGGCCCCAGCAGGGACTGGCTCAACATCGTCAAAAGTCCCCAGGCCCGGAATAAGATAAACCAGTGGTTCAGGAACGAATTCAAGGAAGAAAACATACACAAGGGAAAGGAGCTGCTGCTTGATTACTGTAAACAGAAGGGGATAGAATTCGGAAAGCTTGCAAAGCCGGAATACATGGATACAATCCTCAGAAAGTACGGCTTTAAGGAATGGGACGCCTTAAGAGCGGCGGTCGGACACGGAGGCCTTAGGGAAGGCCAGATCATAAACAAGCTTCTTGAGCTATATGAAAAGGACCACCCCGTGATACAGACGAACGAGGAGGTACTTAAGAGCGTCGAGGACGCAAAGAAACCGGTAAGGTCCCATGAAAAGGGGAAGGCCGGGATCATAGTAAAAGGGCTTGACGACGTGGCGGTCAGGTTCTCAAAGTGCTGCTCCCCGATACCCGGGGATGAGATCGTCGGGTTCATCACCAGAGGAAGAGGGGTATCCATCCACAGGACGGATTGTGTAAATATCATCAATCTTCCGGAGGAGGACAGAAAGCGTCTTATAGAGGCGGAATGGCAGACAGACATCCTTGACTCAGGGAGGTACCTTGCGGAGATACTTATCTACTGTGAAAACAAACAGGGTATCCTTTCAAGCATTACGAGGGTCCTTTCCGAAAAGAACATAAGCATCCTGAGCCTTAACGCAAGGGTCTCAAAGCAGGGCACCGCGACGGTTTCGATCTCCTTTGAGGTGGCAAGCAAGGAGGAGCTCAACAGGGTCATTGACCGGCTTGAAACGATACGGGACATCATCGATATAGAAAGGACTACAGGATAATGGGAATAAAGCTTGGAAGAATGATATTGAGCTCCATAGGCACCAATTGCTATTTTGCCTATAATGAGGATAAGGCTGCCCTTGTTTTCGATCCCGGGGATGATGGCGAGGGTATTTATGACCGGCTTACGGAGAAGGGCTTCAGGATCGCGGGCATAGTGCTTACCCACGGACATTTCGACCATATAATGGGGGTGGATGCTCTTAAGAAAAAGGCAGACTGCCAGGTGTATGCTCCTGCCGCGGAGGAAAAGCTCCTTTCGGACCCGGAGCTCAACTGTACCTCGGATATGGACAGGCAATGCACGGTAAAGCCCGATGTTTTGCTTGAGGACGGGGAGATCGTCAATGTGGAGGGAATAAGCTTCAGGACCATCCTTACCCCGGGCCATACGGCGGGAAGCGCCTGCTTTTATTTTGAGGATGACAGGCTTCTTATATCGGGGGACACGCTCTTTGAGGGCTCCGTAGGCAGAACGGATCTTCCCACCGGCAATATGGGTGAGCTGGTGAGATCGATAAAAACGAAGCTTATGGTCCTGCCGGATGACGTGGAGGTATATCCCGGACACGGGGGGCAGACAACGATAGGTGAGGAGAAGAAATATAATCCCTTCTTTTAAATATTATGATAAGAGTCCTGACAAACAGGAGAATTTTTGAATACGATATTCATTCACTTATAAAGGCCTTTTATCCCGGGGAGGAAATATCCTTTTTTTATTGTGAAGACGATGATCTGTCCCGGTTCGATCCGGAACAGATCGGCGCTGGTCAGTACCTGGTGTTTACGGTACGGTACACGGATTCAGCCTGCCTGACGGCCTGCTGTGAAAACGGAAGGCTCTGCGGTGAGGAGGCTTCTTCGTACGATAAGGATATGATATCGCCGGATAGCGGCAGAGCTGGCACGGACCTTAAGAATATAGTGAAAAGAACGCTGTACAGGCTCCTTTCCTTTGTGACAGGAAAAGAGCTTCCCTGGGGGACCCTTACGGGGATACGCCCCACAAGGCTTGTGATGAGGCTCCTTTCACGGGGAGAAAGCGACGACGGGATAAGGCAGGAGCTTAAGAGGGAGTATTATATCTCAGATGAAAAGCTGGGCCTGAGCCTTGAGATCGCAAAAAGGGAAAGGAGCATCATAGATGCTTCACAGGGCGCGAGGGGGTACAGTCTCTACATAGGCATTCCCTTCTGCCCGACGACCTGCCTGTACTGTTCCTTTACCTCCTTTCCCATTGCCAAATGGAGAAAAAGAGTCGGGGATTATATCACGGCCCTTAAGAAGGAGCTCAGGGCGGCCTCGGAAATGCTTGAGGGAAGGCGTCCGGACACGGTATATATCGGGGGAGGTACCCCTACCTCCTTGGAGCCTGAGGAGCTTTCGGAGATCCTTTTATATATCGGTGAGTGCTTTGACTTAAGCGCCTTGGCTGAGCTTACCGTTGAAGCCGGACGCCCTGACAGCATTACCGCCGAAAAGCTTGCGATGCTTAAGGAAAAGGGAGTAAGCCGGATATCGATCAATCCTCAGACCATGAATGACGGGACGCTTAAGGCTATCGGGCGCAGACATACCGCAGGCTGCTTCAGGGATGCCTTTTTTATGGCAAGAGAGGCGGGCTTTGACAATATAAATACCGACCTTATCCTGGGACTGCCGGGTGAGGGAGAAAACGAGGTAAAAAGGACCTTTTCCGAAATAGAAAAGCTGGGACCCGATTCAGTCACGGTCCACTGCCTTGCCGTAAAACGTGCAGCCGCACTGTCGGAGTATGTGAAAGGCCTCGGGACCGGATGGAGTGTGATAACGCCGGAGACCATGAGGCACAGTGAGGAGGTCTTAAGAGGTATGGGGCTTAAGCCCTATTACTTATACCGGCAGAAGAATATGTCCGGCAATTTTGAGAATACGGGCTATGCCTTGGAGGGCAAATACGGAATATATAATATCCTCATGATGGAGGAGGTACAGGATATAGTGGCTCTTGGCGCGGGGACCGTGACAAAAAGAGTCTGTTACGACGAAGGGACCGGTAAGGCGACAGGGCTTATAGAACGCTGCGACAACGTTAAGGATGTGGAGCAGTATATTGACAGGATAGACGAGATGACAGACAGAAAGAGAAAACTGTTTGGATTTCTTTAAAAAGCCTTTCACGAAGACGGATCAAAAGGGATCGAAGGACAGCTTATGAATCTGCAGATAAAACGTACCAATAAAGTGCTCCTGACAGGGTGGGCGGTTATTGACCTCATCCTTTTTGTCATGTATCTGATGGAGGTGTTCAGAGGCGACAGAACAGCCGGTTATATGGTGGTTTTCTCGGCTTTTTCCATCCTTCCCCTGGTGGTCGTATGCCAGCTTTACAAAAGAGGGCTGGATGATGAGATTAAATATTTCATAGTTTTCGGCTATACCCTGATGTATGGCTTCGTCCTTATGACGGCCAATACTGATATCGTATGGACGTATATACTTCCGATGCTTTCGTTTCTTGTGCTTTACCATAATCCGAGGCTCATCGTGTTAAGCGGAGTCATCTCCACCGTCCTTAATCTTTTAAGCATTTTCTTAAGATTCCACAGGAGTGAGATCACCGATCTTTTTGATAAGGATGTAAGGATCCAGATAGCGGTGCTTTCGGTCTGCTATATCGCCCTGTATTTCGCCACGGTGCTGTACAGAAGGATATGCAACGAGAACGCGGTCTTCAATGATGAGGTGGAAAGACAGAAGGAGGAGCTTTTCCAGCAGGCGGAGGAGCTGGAAGCCTTAAACGGGGAGCTCAACAGATATTCGGAGGATCTTCTTGTAAAGAACGACCAGCTAAAGGAGATGGCAATGCAGACCATCATGACCATTGCAAATACCATCGACGCGAAGGATGAGTATACAAGAGGACACAGCCGGAGGGTATCGGAATATTCCGCCGCTATCGCCGCGGAAATGGGATTTTCGGAGGAGGAGCTTCGGGACATCAGGTTCACCGGACTCCTTCATGATATCGGAAAGATAGGCGTGCCCGACAACGTTCTTAACAAGCCCGGACGGCTCACCTCTGAGGAATATCAGCTGATGAAGGATCATACGGTGACCGGCGGGGAGATACTTAAGGACATCACCATGATAAAGGATCTGGACATCGGTGCAAAGTATCATCATGAGCATTATGACGGAACGGGCTATCCTGAGGGGCTTAGGGGTGATGAGATCCCCCTTACGGCAAGGATTATAGGAGTGGCGGATGCGTATGACGCCATGACCTCAAATCGTGTATACAGAAGGCATCTGCCGCAGGATAAGGTCATCGAGGAGCTTAAAAAGGGAAACGGAACACAGTTTGATCCAAAGGCCTGCAGCATCCTTCTCAGGCTGATAGAGGAAAACAGACTGCCGGGCTTCAATCCGGATGATGAATCCATTGAGGTCAAGCAGGCCACACAGATACTTACACGTGTCATTGACAAGGCGGAGGAGGCTGCGCTTGAGGATATGCAGCTTGATGAGCTTACGGGCACCCTGAGCCGTGAACACGGGATGAAGGTGATACAGAATGAGATAGGAAAGCATGGGACAGGCTCGATCTTTGCCTTTGATATAGATAATTTCAGGCGTGTCAACGAGAAAAAGGGCTTTGTCACAGGGGACAGATACCTGAGCAGGGCGGCGGAGGAAATAAAGAGCCTCGTAAAGGATATCACGGTGTGCCGCTTCGGCTCCGATGAATTCATAGCGTATCTGCCGGATGCGGACAGCGAGGAGGATGCTGTGCGAATGGCGGAAAAATATATTGCGGCCATCAGGGACATTTCCCTTAACGACCCTTCCTACTCCATGCTGTCGGTTTCCATCGGGATAACTCCGGTATCTACCGAAAAGGACAGGATAATGGTGCTTTACGAAAATGCCAGCAAGGCGCTGTTCGTCGCAAAGCAGTACGGCGAGGGAAGCTTTTTCTACCACGGGCTTGACATGAGTGAAGAGGACGATGTGGCTGTGGCAAATTCCGCCGATCTTCGGTATATCGTGGATTGTATAAACAGCCCGGACAAAGAGAGCTTACAGGAGAGCTTTCCTGAGGCATATGCCGTTTCGGAGGCCGCAAGGGAGCTGATGAAGGAAAATGGGGATGATATCTACATTACCCTCTTTACCCTGAGGCTTAAGGACGGGGATCAGTTGAATACCGTCAGCAGGACGGAGCTTATGGATATCCTTGAGAGGTCTATAGGAAAGCATCTTGAAAAGTGCTGTGTTGCGCTTAAATACAGCAATTTGCAGCATGTACTGCTGATCGGGGGGCTTGATGAGGGAGGCGTGCGGCAGACCATCAATAAGATCACGGCGGATTTTTACAGAGTGAATACGGCAAGGGAAGTCGAGGTGCATTATGATACCGCAGAGCTTGCCAAGCCTTTACTTTTTGAAGCAGGAAAAGTATAATGATTGGGTAACGGTTCACCGGAGAATGAACCGTTGCATGATGGAGCGGATGGCAGGAGTGAATAAATGATAAAAAGCATGACTGGCTTCGGAAGAAGCGAGGTTCTGAGTTCTGAACGCAAGATCAGCGTTGAGATGAAATCCGTTAATCACAGGTATCTTGACATCAACATCAGGATGCCTAAAAAGTTCAGCTTTTCCGAGGCTTCCATAAGAAGCCTCGTCAAGGAATACGCTGAAAGGGGAAAGCTCGATATATTCATAACCTGTGAGGATTACACGGCGGACAACCTGAGCCTCAGATACAACAGGGATATAGCGGCCTCCTACTATGGCTACCTTAAGGAAATGGCCGGTGAGTTCTCCCTGGAAAATGACATTACCGTATCAAGGCTGTCAAGGTATCCCGAGGTCTTTACGCTTGAGGAACAGGATGCTGACGAGAACGAGCTGTGGACGGACCTTGAAAAGGCCCTCAGAGAGGCGCTCGGACGTTTTTCCGACTCGAGGATAAAGGAAGGCGAGAACCTTAAAAAGGATCTTCTGGAGAAGCTTGATGAGATGCTTGACCACGTAGGCTTTATTGAAGAGAGGGCCCCCGAGATACTGAAGGAGTACCGCGAAAAGCTGTACGAGAGGATAAGGGAGCTTGTTGCGGATGCTTCCATCGATGACTCCAGGATATTGACAGAGGCTGCCGTATATGCTGACAAGATCTGCGTGGATGAGGAGCTTGTAAGGCTTAAGAGCCATATCAATACAATGTCGAAGGCTTTAAGCAGCGGAGGCGGAGTAGGGAGAAAGCTCGATTTCATCGCCCAGGAGATGAACAGAGAGGCAAATACCATTCTCTCAAAGGCCAATGATCTGGCGACCTCCGATCATGCCATAGAGCTGAAGACCGGGATAGAAAAGGTCAGGGAACAGATCCAGAATATAGAATAGGAAAATGAGATAAATGTCAGACAGAGGGATTTTGATCGTTGTTTCGGGCTTCGCCGGCTCCGGGAAGGGTACTGTCATGGAGCGGCTTCTGTCCGGCTACGATAACTATGCGTTAAGTATTTCCGCGACGACGAGAGCGCCGAGAGACGGCGAGGTCGACGGCAGGCATTATTTCTTTGTGGATACAGAGAAATTTGAACGTATGATAGAAGAGGGTGAGCTCCTGGAGTATGCCAGGTATGTATCTAATTACTACGGGACACCGAAGAGCTATGTCGAAAAGGAGCTTTCCCGGGGAAAGGATGTCATCCTTGAGATAGAGACCAAAGGAGCGCTTTCAGTAAAGGAGCGGTTTCCTGATACACTGCTGCTCTTCATAATGCCTCCCGATGCGGATGAGATATACAACAGGCTTAAAAAGCGGGGTACGGAGAGCGAAGAGGTCATAAGGGCAAGGATGAGCAAGGCGGGAGAGGAAGCAAAGCTCATAGAAAGATACGATTATCTCATAACCAACGATGATCTTGATGACTGTGTTTCAAAGGTACATTCAATAATTCAGGCAGCCCACCTGTCTGTGTCAAGAAGCTCTGACAGGATAAGGGCAATGCAGGAACAGTTAAAAAAATACAGCTGAGGAGGATAATGAAATGCTGCATCCGTCATACAGTGACCTTATGAAGGTCGTTAATTCAGAGGTCGAGGAGGGAGAGCATCCCGTTGTCAACAGCCGTTACTCTATTGTGATGGCGACCGCCAAAAGGGCCAGACAGCTTATCGATGACGCACCTACTCCCATAAAGGGAGCAAGGGACAAGAAGCCTCTTTCCGTCGCGGTAGAGGAGCTTAACGAGGGTATCATAAAGATCGTTTCCGATGAAGAGGCCTCTGAAGGGCTTACAGAGTCGGCTTTGGAAAACGAAGAATGAAGCTGCTCATGGTCTCGCTGGGGTGCGACAAGAACCTGGTGGATTCGGAGGAGATGTCAGGCATCCTTCTTAAAAAGGGTGTCAGCTTTACCGATGATGAAAGGGAAGCGGACATCATAGTCATAAATACCTGCGCCTTTATAGGAGACGCAAAGGAAGAGAGCATAAATACCATTCTTGAGCTTGCGCAAAACAAGGAAAGCAGGGGTGGTCGATGCAAGGCCCTGATAGTTTCGGGCTGTCTTGCCCAAAGGTACAGCAGTGAGATAAAAAAAGAGCTTCCGGAGGTCGACGCAGTGGTAGGCACGACAGCCTATGACCAAATATGGGAGGCCGTTGAGGCGGCCCTTTCCGGGGAAAAGCCATGGCTCTTAAGGGATATCAATACACCCCGGGGGCCTTCCGGAAACAGGGTGCTCTCAGGCGGAGGCCACAGTGCGTACCTTAAGATCGCGGAGGGCTGCGATAAGCGCTGCACCTACTGTATTATCCCCTCCATGAGGGGAAGCTACCGCTCCGTTCCCATGGAGGAACTTATCAGGGAGGCAGAACGGCTCGCCTTGCGCTCTGTTAAGGAGCTTATACTTATCGCGCAGGAAACTACCGTTTACGGAAAGGATCTTTACGGAGAGAAGAGGCTGCCGGAGCTCATCAAGAGGCTTGCCGACATAAAGGGCATAGAATGGATAAGGCTTATGTACTGCTATCCCGAGGAGATCACCGATGAGCTTGTGGAAACCATAAAGAACGAGCCTAAGGTATGCAATTATATCGATATGCCCATTCAGCACGCTTCCGACAGGATATTGAGGGCTATGGGAAGAAGGACGGACGGGGAAAGCCTGCGTCTGCTGATAGAAAGGCTCAGGGCGGAGATACCTGACATTACGCTCAGGACAACGATCATTACCGGGTTTCCCGGAGAAACTCAGGAGGATTTTGTAAAGCTGTATAATTTCATCGATGAAATGGAATTTGACCGGCTGGGCGTATTCCCGTATTCCGAGGAGGAGGGAACCGTTGCCGCAGGGTTTTCGGCAAAGGTAGAGCAGGCTGTAAAGGAAGCTCGCCGGGACGAGATAATGGAGCTTCAGAGGGAGATAGCCTGGGAAAAAGCTGAAAAAGCGGCAGGCAGGAGACTGAAGGCGTTCATAGAGGGTGAGCTTTCAGAGGACGGAGTATATGTCGGAAGGACTTATATGGATGCCCCGGATGTTGACGGAATGATCTTTGTGAACTCCGAAAGAAGGCATTTAAGCGGGGATATCATAGAAGTCCTGGTGACCGGAGCCTCGGGTTATGATCTGAAAGGAGAGGAGATATATGAACCTTCCGAATAAGCTGACGGTTGTTCGGGTGATCCTGATACCTTTTTTTGTGTTTTTCCTCCTTTTAAGAGGAGGACGGGGGACTGACCTTGCAGCGCTGTTTATTTTTGTCATCGCAAGCCTGACGGACTGGTTTGACGGCCGTATAGCACGCAAATATGGTCTTATCACGGATTTCGGGAAGTTTATGGACCCGCTTGCCGATAAGCTTCTCGTGTGCTCCGCGCTTATATGCTTTGTAGAGCTTGGCAGGCTCCCGGCATGGATAGTGGTGATCATTATCTCAAGAGAGTTCATCATCAGCGGCTTCAGGCTGATAGCTGCGGATAACGGTGTGGTGATAGCTGCGGGGATATGGGGCAAGTTTAAGACCGTATCGCAGATGGTTATGATAATAATGCTGCTTGCCGATACCGACAGGTTGCTCAATAAAACCCTGGTAAATACGGTGATCGGTATAGCGGTAGTCCTTACCGTGGTATCTCTCATAGATTATCTGTATAAAAACAGGGATGTAATGAAGGAACAGAAGTAGAAATGAGCCATAAGGAAGATAAAAAGGAAAAAAGCCTGGATAAGCTGCTTGAAAAGGAGCTTAAAAGGAATGCCCAGGAGGAAAGAAAAAAGGACAGGGTGGATGCGGTGAAAGAGGACAAGGATTTTGAGAGCTATGAGCAGGTGTTCAAGCTTTGCGGCATCCCTGTCGGAGAGGTAAAAAACCTGACAGCCGACCTGAGAGAGGGGGAAAATCCCAGGATGCGCTTTGACAGCGTGAACGGAGAGGTCCATATCAGGGTATCGGCGGTAAGGGAGAATGACAAAAGCGCAAAAAAGGTCGCCAAGCCTGTCGTCAAGGAATTAAAGAGCAGGTTTTCGGAAAGGATATATTCCCTTGAGGAGGACGGAAACCTTGCTGTGACGGTGTATGAGCTGCTCCGTGACAATTCGCTCACCCTTTCGGCTGCCGAATCCTGTACAGGAGGACTTATCTGTTCAAGGCTCGTGGACATTCCGGGAGCCTCAGAGGTGCTTAAGGAGGGATTTGTCGTCTATTCCAACAAGGCAAAAAGAGCAAGGCTGGGAGTCAAGAAATCTACGCTTCTTAAGTATGGCGCAGTAAGCGAGGAGACCGTTAAGGAAATGTTAAAGGGCTGCGCTTTCTTTGCAAAGACAGATGTGAGCGTGGCTGTTTCCGGGATCGCGGGGCCGGATGGCGGCACCGAGGAAAAACCCGTGGGAACGGTTTTTGTCGGCTGCGCTATCAAGGGAAAGACCATGATAAGAGAGTGTCATTTCAAGGGAAACAGGAATGAGGTAAGGGAGCAGGCCGTCACCGAGGCACTGGCGCTCATAAGGCTTTGTGTGCTGAAATACTACAGTGAAAAGAATTTCAATAATTAGTTGGACCGGCTGCTGATCTGTGGTATAATCTTTTCTGAAAAATGATACAGTAAACGAACTGACTTCGTTCACTGTAGCTGCCCGGGATGACCGTGCAGCTGCCAAATATGACAGGTATGCGTAAGTAGAAGGGTCCTGCTGATGATGCCTGATTAAACGGTGCGAGAGATCTGTGCTTTCCGGCATGATCTTTACGCACTTTTTTTCGGACTGCCGACATAACGGCAGTTCACTGAAAGTATGAATTAATGCCTTGACAAAAGCGAACATATGTTTTATAGTCTTAATACGAACATAAGTTCGGGTCAAGGCGCATAACGAAGGAGACAGGATTATGGAAAGAGAAGAAAAAATAAAGGCACTGGATGCGGCTCTCGCACAGATAGAGAAGCAGTACGGCAAGGGCTCAGTCATGAAGCTCGGTGATAATCAGAAGAACCTTAATATAGAAACCATCCCCACAGGCTCACTGAGCCTTGATATAGCCCTGGGTATCGGAGGCATCCCCAAGGGAAGGGTGATAGAGGTATACGGACCGGAGTCCTCCGGCAAGACCACACTTACCCTCCATATGATATCGGAGGTTCAGAAAAGGGGAGGGATAGCAGGCTTTATCGACGCTGAGCATGCGCTCGATCCTGTTTACGCGCAGAATATCGGCGTTGATATAGACAACCTCTATATCTCTCAGCCGGATAACGGCGAGCAGGCCCTTGAGATAGCCGAGACAATGGTGCGCTCCGGCGCTATAGACATTATAGTCATCGATTCCGTCGCCGCACTGGTCCCTAAGGCCGAGATAGACGGTGATATGGGCGATTCTCATGTGGGCCTTCATGCAAGGCTCATGTCACAGGCTCTCAGAAAGCTTACGGCCGTGATAAGCAAGACTAGCTGCACCGTCGTATTCATCAATCAGCTCAGGGAAAAGGTCGGCATAATGTTCGGAAATCCCGAGACCACTACCGGAGGCAGGGCCCTTAAATTCTATTCCTCCGTAAGGCTTGACGTCAGAAGGATCGAATCCATCAAGCAGGGAGGCGAGGTAATAGGAAACCGTACAAGGGTCAAGGTCGTCAAGAACAAGGTCGCTCCTCCCTTTAAGGAGGCGGAGTTCGATATAATGTTCGGCACCGGGATCTCCTCTACCGGAGATATCCTTGATCTTGCCTCGGGCATTGACGTTATCAATAAATCCGGAGCCTGGTACGCATATGAGGGCCAGAAGATAGGGCAGGGCAGGGAGAACGCAAAGATATATCTGGACGAGCATCCAGAGGTCCTGTCGGTTGTGGAGCAAAGGGTCAGGGATCATTACTTTAAGGTCGATAATGCCGACAGTACGGAATCGGAAGGCTCAAAGAGCGATGCTGCTATGCAGAGCGGCAAGGATGGCAGGAAGACCGGTGATGAGGCGGGCTCCTTAAGGGCTTCTGACAGGGCTGCCTCGTCCCTGAATGGCGGAGATAACTGAGATGTCCGCAGAGACGACCGTTACGGATTCAGCGAAGAAAGCAAGGCTGTATACCCTGAAGCTCCTCACCCACAGGGACCGGACCGAACGGGACCTGAGGCTTAAGCTTAAGGACGCGCTTTATTCCGATGAGGATATAGAACAGGCAGTAAATTATGTAAAGGATTTCGGATATCTTGATGATACAAGGTATGCCTTTAATTATATCAGGATGTCCTCAGGAAGGCTTGGCAGGACGCAGCTTAAGCAGAAGCTTTCGGAAAAGGGAGTTGCCTCCGAGAATATAGAGGAGGCCTTCAGACAGGCCTCAGAGGAGGGCTTTATAGATGAAAATACCGAATATGAGCTGATAGAAAAGCTGCTGAGAAAGAAGCACATGGACCTGGGCGCGATTGATAAGGCTGACAGGGATAAGCTGTACGCATCCTTCTACCGCAAGGGCTTTGCCGTAGCAGATGTCGAAAAGGTTTTAAGAAGTTTCTTGACATAAGTTATGGAAAAGTATAAAATATTTTCGTTGTATTTTTTTATGAGATACCAATGAAAATTGAATAAGGAGGTGCCCCTGTGAAGATCGTTGTATTTTTACTGATCACAGTGGTTCTTCTTATCGCGGTAGGGTATGTTGCGTACAAGGCTGGCTACGCCGGCAGGATCAAGGACGATGAGCAGAAGATCGGAAGCGCCGAGCAGAAAGCGCGGGAGATCATCGACAACGCCCTTAAGAATGCGGAGGAAAAGAAGAGAGAGGGACTTCTTGAGGTCAAGGAGGAATCGATCAGGACAAAGAATGAGCTTGAACGAGAGACCAAAGAGAGAAGAGCCGAGCTCTCACGCCAGGAACGCAGGCTTCAGCAGAAGGAAGAGAACGTAGATAAAAAGACTGATGCTGTTGAGAAAAAAGAAGCCGCTCTACAGGCGAAGGAAGAAGCGCTGAACAGGCAGAAGGAAGAGGTTTCCAGACTGAATGAACAACGCGTACAGGAACTGGAGAGAATCTCAGGACTTACCTCCGAACAGGCAAAAGAATATCTTTTAAAAATTGTTGAAGATGATGTCAAGCATGAAACCGCCATGCTTGTCAAGGATCTTGACCAGAAAGCAAGAGAAGAGGCAAATAAGAAGGCTAAGGAATATGTCGTAAATGCCATTCAGAAGTGCGCTGCCGACCATGTTTCCGAGACAACGATCTCTGTTGTTCCCCTGCCAAGTGATGATATGAAGGGCAGGATCATCGGAAGGGAAGGCAGAAATATCCGTACTCTTGAAACCCTGACGGGTGTGGACCTTATCATAGACGATACACCTGAGGCAGTTGTTCTCTCCGCTTTTGATCCGGTGAGAAGAGAGATCGCAAGGATCGCTCTTGAAAAGCTCATAGTGGATGGACGTATCCATCCTGCAAGGATCGAGGAAATGGTAGAGAAGGCTCAGAGAGAGGTGGAGAATACCATTAAGGAAGAGGGAGAGGCTGCAACTCTGGAAACCGGAGTACATGGGCTCAACCCGGAGCTTATAAAGCTCCTTGGCAGAATGAAATACAGGACGAGTTATGGTCAGAACGCTCTTAAGCATTCGATCGAGGTTTCTCTTTTATGCGGTCTGCTTGCTGCTGAAGTCGGGGTGGATATCAGGCTTGCGAAGCGTGCCGGCCTGCTCCATGACATAGGAAAGGCAGTAGATCACGAGAAGGAGGGCTCTCATATAGAGCTCGGTGTGGAGATCTGCAGAAAATTTAAGGAATCAGCGGTTGTTATAAATTCAGTGGAATCGCATCACGGAGATGTGGAGCCACAATCTCTTATCGCATGTCTGGTTCAGGCAGCCGATACTATTTCAGCGGCAAGGCCCGGTGCGCGCAGAGAGACCTTAGATGCTTATACAAACAGGTTAAAACAATTAGAAGATATTACAAATTCCTACAAGGGAGTCGAGAAGTCTTTTGCTGTTCAGGCAGGAAGAGAGGTTCGTATCATGGTCATTCCTGAGCAGGTCAGTGATGACGAAATGGTTCTTATGGCTCGAGACATAAGCAAGCAGATCGAGGCGGAAATGAATTATCCGGGTCAGATCAAGGTCAATGTCATAAGAGAAAGCCGTGTCACAGATTATGCCAGGTAGGATCGCTGCTGCACTCTGACAGCTTATAAGGTCAGCCTGCCGGAAGTAAAAACGAAAGCCGGTAAGGTTAAAGAGTGAAGCGGAATAATGGATCACGTTGCATCAAAAGCTCTAAGTTTGTTAAAAATTTAGAGCTTTTTTTATCGCAGGGCCGTTCATAGGATAATGGAGAGAAAGGAGTAGTTATGCTTCCTAGAGTTGAACGAATTGAAAGAAATCTGATGTACAGGGGGGCCATACTGGAGATCTACAGGGATACCATGAGGCTTCCTGACGGAAGAAGCGAATATTTTGATTTTGTAAAGCATAAGGGTGCCGCCGCCGTAGTCCCTGTGCTTGAGGACGGCAGGATACTTATGGTCAGGCAATACAGGAATGCCATTGACGATTATACGCTTGAGATCCCGGCAGGGGCGAAGAACAGCATTGACGAAGAGACTCTGGACTGTGCTCACAGAGAGCTGGAGGAGGAAACGGGCTACCGGGCCGAGAAGGATGATATGAGCTTCCTTATCGGAATGTATACAACAGTAGCACTGTGCAATGAAAAGATAGATATTTATCTTGCAAAGAATCTGAAAAAAACCCGACAGCACCTGGACGATGACGAATTCATTGATGTTTCCGCATATACTGTCGAAGAATTAACGGATAAGATCAGAAAAGGAGAGATAGTGGACGGAAAGACCATAGCCGGGCTGATGTCCGCCCGCGCTATGGGGTTTATTTGAGTCTGCGCCGGTCGGTTTTTGGCAGGATCATTTCCTCATCACTTGACATAATGACCGGACAGCTGTAATTTATGTTACCTTCATAATGACAGGTCATAAGGCCCTGGGTACAGGAAAATATTTCTTTTTTTCACATGCAATACAACATCTTGAAGCCTTTTTGAGGCACTTACCGAGATGTTGTATTTTTATTAAAGGATTCGTTGTAATCCATTAAATTTTGATGAAATTCTCTTAAATTTAAAGGAAATTATAGATTGCAAACGCGGAGGAAACTGATTATAATGTAACGAGTGACGGGGAGTTTTTCATTTATTTCAGGCTGCGTTTTATCTGCGGCACTATGAATGAAAGGCTTTTTTATTGCATGGAAACAACTATTTCGGACTTCATAACATATTTACATAATACCCGTAAAACCTCTTCAAACACTGAACTGTCATACAAACGCGATCTTGTAAAGCTTGAAAAGTATCTGTCGGAAAACAATATCAATTCAGATGATGTATCCCGTATAACCGAAAAGGATCTGAACTCATATATACACTCACTTATGGAGCAGGGCTTCAAGGCTGCTACCGTATCAAGGAATATAGCATCGATCAAGGCTTTTTTTAATTACTGTCAGAAGGCAGACCTTATAAGCAAGGATCCGTCAAGAGATCTGAAGGCGCCGAAGATAGAAAAGAAGCTGCCTGAGATACTTACCATGGAGGAGGTGGTAAGGCTCCTTGAGCAGCCCAATTCGGATACGCCGAAGGAGCTGCGTGACAAGGCCATGCTGGAGCTTTTGTACGCAACGGGGATTAGGGTATCGGAGCTTATCAACCTGTCGGTCGATGATGTAAATATCAAGATGTGCTATATTATGTGCCGCGACAGCAACAAGGAACGAGTGATCCCCTTCGGTCATAAGGCCAAGGATGCCCTTACGCGCTACATGAAATCCTCAAGAAATACCATGATCAATGACAAGCATTCAAAGATCCTTTTTGTGAACTGCTCGGGAGCACCGATGAGCCGACAGGGCTTCTGGAAGCTTATCAAATATTACGCAAAGAGGGCGGGGATAAACGGCGATATCACTCCGCATACCCTTCGGCACAGCTTCGCCGCGCATCTTGTGGAAAACGGTGCCGACCTCAGGGCTGTTCAGGAAATGCTGGGCCATTCGGATATTTCCACAACACAGATATACGCAGCCATGAACCACAGCCATATCAGGGAGGTATATCAGAAGGCTCATCCGAGAGGATAGGCAGGTGCAGCCGGGGACAATATTATGATATTATCGGATTTTCATCTTCATTCGGCTCACTCGGACGATTCTGAGGAGCCTATGGAGAGGCTTGCGGAGAGAGCGATCGCGCTTGGACTCAGGGAAATATGCCTTACCGAGCATTACGATATGGATTTTAATATGGCTAAGG
>DFEA01000059.1 GCA_002368575.1 Lachnospiraceae bacterium UBA3814
AAATGAGAATGATCGATCAGGGGCTTTCGGAGGAGTTTTCGAAAGCCTTTAATGAAAACAGGGCATATGTGATCGCCTCAAGAGCCGTTGTCAATAACGGATTGATGGAGGCTGCGGAGGACTATACGGCAGTCCGTAAGCTCAATGAGGGCTTTACCATTGACTTAAGATCAAAAGAGGGAAAGATCACAAACCAGAGGGCCAGCGGGCGCTGCTGGATCTTTGCGGCGCTTAACACGTTCCGCTTTGAAGTGATGAAGAACCTGAACCTGAAGGATTTTGAGCTGTCACAGAATTATCTGTTCTTTTATGACAAGCTGGAGAAGGCCAATTACTATCTGGAGAGCATTTTGTCGATCACGGATGAGCCGGTCGACGGAAGGCTCTACTGCTTTTTAAACAAGTCGCCGCTGCAGGACGGGGGACAGTGGAGCATGGTCTCAAATCTGGTCGTAAAGTACGGTGTGGTGCCAAAGGAGCAGTATAATGACGCAAAGAGCGCCGAAACCTCCCGCTGGATGAACGAAGCACTTACGTCACGGCTTCGGGAGGATGCCGTGTGCCTCAGAAGGGCCTCAAAGGAAGGAAAAAGCGTTGAAGAGCTTCTGAAAATGAAGCGGGAAATGCTTAAGGAGGTATACAGGATCCTCTGCATCTGCCTTGGAGAGCCTCCGAAGAGCTTTGATTTTATCGTTTCCGATAAGGATGATAAGGTTATTGCCGATTACGGCATCACACCGCAGGAATTCTTTAAAAAATATGTGGGGCTCGAGCTTTCCGACAGGGTGAGCCTTATAAACGCGCCTGCAGAAAAACGTCCTATGAACAGAATGTATACCGTTAAGTTTCTTGGAAATGTCTGGGAAGGTAAGAAGGTGGCATACCTGAATCTGGAGATGGAAAAGATAAAAAAGGCCGTTATCGGGCAGCTTAAGGACGGGCATCCGGTGTGGTTCGGTTCCGATTGCGCCAAGTTCTCCCTCCGCAAGAAGGGGATCTTTGACAGAGCCTCTGCGGATATCGAGAGCCTGTTTGATATTCATTACGGCTTTACAAAGGGAGAACGCCTGACCTACGGGGATTCGGCCATGAACCATGCCATGACGATCGTGGGCGTCAACCTTGACAGGGACGGCAGGCCTGATAAATGGCATATCGAAAACAGCTGGGGAAAGGACAGCGGCATGGAAGGCTACTATGTGGCCTCGGATGAATGGTTTGACGAATTTGTATATCAGGTGGTGACAGACCGCAAATACCTTGAGAAGGAGACGCTGTCACTCTTTGAGCAGGCTCCCATCGAGCTTGAGCCCTGGGATCCCCTGGGAGCGCTTGCTTAAGCCTGTTTTTTCAGAGAGGATAGGAGAAGCTTATGCGAAACAGGGGAACAGTATACAAAGAGATCGCGATAGTAATAGCTGTTATCGTCATTTTTCTTCTGTTTAAAACGGTCGGGACCACAACTGTCAGCGATGACTCCGCAGGTCTGGATGAAAATGGCTACCCTGTTGCGGGTATAACACTTGATGAACCTGTTTGAACATCTGACTATCATTGAAAACCTGATGATCGCCCAGACAGAGCTTCTTGACCGGAGCAAAAGGCAGGCCTGCGAAAAGAGTATGGAGCTTCTTAAGCTCATAGGACTGTCTGATAAGGCACTAAGCCTTCCGGGGCAGCTTTCAGGGGGACAGCAGCAGCGGATTGCCATATGCAGGGCCCTGGCCATGGATCCGGAGGTCATTCTTTTTGATGAGCCCACCTCCGCGCTTGACCCCACGATGGTAGCTGAGGTCCTGACGGTTATCAGGAACCTGGCAAAGCAGGGGCTCACAATGCTTATTGTGACTCATGAGATGAACTTTGCCAGAGATGTTTCGACCCGTGTTTTTTACATGGACCAGGGTGTGATCTATGAGGAGGGAAGTCCGGAGCAGATATTTGATTCACCGCAAAAGGATCGGACGAGACAGTTCATCAACCACCTTAAGGTATTTGAGAAAACGATAGACGCTGAGGAGTGTGACTATTTAGAGCTTATTTCCGAGATCGAGCAGTTTGCGTACAAGAATCTTATAAACAGAAAACTGGTGTACAGGATGCAGACACTTACCGAGGAGCTGTGCATCAATACCATTTTGAACGGTGATCCTGAAATAAGGAAGCTGGACCTTATATTTGAGTTTGCCGGCGACGGCGAAAGCTCAAGGATGACTGTGACCTATGAGGGCAGGGATAAAAACCCGGTTTACGGTGCGGATGAACTGCCGCGGGCACTTTTCACAAATGCCTGCGGGGACATAAGCTACAGCTTTGAAAACGGGGTCTGCACTGTCACGGGAACGGTTGATTGATAAGAGGGACAGCGGCTTTGAATATTACAGGGAAAAATTATGCTTCTTGAAATCATGCGGTGTGAAAACACAGAAAGGAGATGAACATAATGTCAAAGGTATTATTGTTAAACGGCAGTCCCCATCAGCATGGATGTACTGCGACAGCATTGGAAGAGATGATCGGTATCTTTAAAGCGGAGGGTGTGGAGACCGAGCTTATCCAGGTGGGAAATAACGCGATCCGCGGATGTATCGCCTGCGGCTCCTGCAGCAAAACAGGCAGGTGTGTTTTTGATGATCTGGTAAATGAGGTCGCCGGGAAGTTTAAGGAGGCAGACGGTCTTGTGGTTGGAAGCCCTGTTTATTATGGTTCTCCGAACGGGACCATCATATCATTCATGGACAGGCTCTTTTACAGCACCCCGTTTGATAAGCACCTGAAGGTGGGCGCGGCGGTCGTCAGCTGCAGAAGAGGCGGCAATACCGCAAGCTTTGATGTGCTGAATAAGTATTTTACTATAAGCGGCATGCCGGTTGCGTCAAGCACCTACTGGAATATGGTACATGGCGGCTCTGCCGAAGATGTGAAGAAGGACCTGGAGGGCTTACAGACCATGAGAAACCTGGCAAGGAACATGAGCTTTATGATCAGGGCGTTTTTAGGTGCCGGGGGTGAATATCCTGAAGAGGAGCATACGGTGTATACAAATTTCATGGACGGAAAGTGATATGAAGCTGTTGAGTAACTGTTCCGCACAGGGTGGTGAACAGTTACGCCGCAGGAGAGATGATCTTTGGTGATACATTCTGTTTTTTGAGGAGGAGAAAAGCATGGATAATAAGATGTATCAGGTTTCGACGCTGCAGGCGCTTGTTTTAGGATACAGCAAGCCGGTGATAAACGTGGGAGAGCTTCTTCTGGAGGGGGATACCGGACTTGGGACCTTTGAAGAGGTAAACGGTGAGATGATCGTAATGGACGGGCACTGCTACAGGGCGGACCGGGACGGAAACGTAACAGAGGTCGCTTCGGAAACGGGAGTTCCCTTTGCGGCTGTTGCGAGGCTTTACGGAGGCCAGCAGTTTTTTCTTGAGGATATGCCGGATATCACATCCATTCGAACAGAGCTGACAAGGAAGATCGAAGAGAGGTTTGGCCTGAACAGTATGCATATTGTGAGGATCGACGGCTTATTCGGAAAGATAGACGCAAGATCCGAGGCTCCGTACAGGTCACCCCGTATCACGCTGAAGGAGATCTTAAGCCAGACCCAGAACGCTTTTCTGTTTGAAAATATCCGCGGGTCGCTGGTGGGTGTCTATTTCCCGGATTATATGGACGGGATCAATATGCCCGGCTGGCATCTTCATTTTCTTTCCGAAGACAGATCAAAGGGAGGGCATGTATTTGACGCGAGCATACGGGAGGGGGCGGCAAAGGTGGATAAGATCGACAGCATGCTTATAAAGCTTCCCGGGGAACCGTCCTTTGATACCTATTCGCTGAAGCAGGAATTGCAGGATGAAATAAAATCCGTGGAATAGAGGCGGGGTGACGGCCAGAGCCGGAAGCGCCAGGGTAAAGGACCGGTCGTTTTGTGTGATTTGGGAGGGTGAAATTGAGATTTGTAATACAGGTCGTGTCTGAGGCCGGCGTCAGCATAGACGGTAAAATAAAGGGAAGCATAGGGAAGGGCTTCCTGGTGCTTGTCGGAGTGGGACAAAATGACGATGAAGCCATTGCCGATAAGATGGTGAACAAGCTGGTGGGGCTTCGGATATTCCCGGATGGGAACGGTAAGACGAATCTCTCGCTTGGTGATGTTGGAGGAGAGCTTCTGGTCATATCCCAGTTCACTCTGTATGCAGACTGCAGAAAGGGCCACAGGCCTTCATTTACGGGAGCCGGGGCACCTGAGAAGGCGGAGAGGCTCTATGAGTATGTAGTAAGGAAGTGCAGGGACAGCATTGCCAGGGTAGAAACAGGGGAATTCGGCGCGGAAATGAAGGTCAGCCTGGTAAACGAGGGGCCCTTTACAATCATTCTGGATTCGGATGAGATCGTAAAGAACTGAAAAAGCGGCAGGAGACCCGGGCTGAGGTGACAGGCCGGGTCAAAGGAGCCTAAAATGAAGCGAAGAGAAAAACTAAGCAGCCGCCTTGGTTTTATACTGTTGAGCGCGGGCTGTGCGATAGGACTGGGAAATGTATGGAAGTTCCCTTACGTGGCGGGGCAGTATGGGGGAGGAGTGTTCCTCATCCTTTATTTCATCATGCTCATATTCTTTGGGATTCCCATCATGACCATGGAGTTTGCCATAGGAAGGGCAGCGCAGAAGGCACCCGTCCGTATGTATGATGATCTTGAACCGAAGGGTACCAAATGGCATATTCACGGGTATGTCGGGCTGTTTGGCTGCATACTTCTTATGATGTATTATCCTGTCGTGGCGGGCTGGATAGTAAGGTATTTTATCATGTATCTGTGCGGCAGCCTTGAAGGTGTGGTTCCTGACACGGCAGGGGCGGAATTTGAGGCGATGCTTGCTTCTCCCTTCATCAACATATTCTATACCGCCATCGTTGTGGCAATAAGCTTCGCGGTGTGTGCGATGGGGCTGCAGAAGGGACTTGAGAGGATCACAAAATATCTTATGGCAGCGCTTCTTCTGATCATGGTAGTTCTGGCAATCAATTCCTTCACCCTTGAAGGCTCCCGGGAGGGCCTTAAGTTCTTCCTTTTTCCCGATATTGACAGAGCAAGGGAGATAGGCTTTACAAGAGTTATTATGGGAGCCCTGAACCAGGCCTTTTTCACTTTAAGCGTCGGCGTGGGTTCGATGGCTGTGTTCGGAAGCTACATAGGCAGGGAGAGATCCCTTTTCGGGGAATCCATGAGCGTGACACTTCTTGACACCTTCGTAGCGGTCACCGCAGGCCTTATCATGTTTCCGGCATGCTTCTCCTACGGGATAGATGTAAACACAGGACCGGCACTGCTCTTTATCACCATGCCCGGTGTGTTTTCAAACATGTCCTGTGGCAGGCTGTGGGGAGCCCTGTTTTTCCTGTTTATGGCCTTTGCGGCATTTACGACTGCCTTTGGAGTATTTGAGGGTATCATTGCCAACTTTATGGAGCTGACAGGCTTTACGAGAAAAAAGACCTGCCTTATCTGCGGTATCGGCATGTTCATCCTTGCGCTGCCCTGTGCCCTTGGCTTTAATGTATTATCCGGCATTACGCCCTTTGGCGAGGGAACATTTATCCTTGATCTTGAGGATTTTATAGAGTCGAATCTCATCCTCCCGACAGGCGCCTTAGTCTATGTCTGCTTCTGTACGGCAAAGATCGGATGGGGCTGGGACAGCTTCATAAGGGAAGCCAATCAGGGAGAGGGGATAAAGATGCCCGTATGGCTTAAGAATTACATGAAATACTTTGTGCCTCTGCTGCTTATTCTGGTAATCGTTTTCGGCATCCGGGATTTCTTACGGTGAATAATAATTGCCGGCGAACAGGACATTTATGATGAAAAGTTTTCAGGGCTGCTGTGTACTGAGGCCGTTCATATAATCCTGAAGGTAGTCCCTGCCGAGCTCATCTATATACTGCTTTATATAATCCTGTCCGGTTTCCCGGATATATTCGGGAAGATAGTCGCCTGCGGAGTTTATCACGCTCTGCGTGAGAGTATCGATCAGTGTCGTTTGCAGACCGTTTAGCGCGTTTCTGGCTGACGTAAGGATAACGATCGGCAGGATGATGCCGGCAAGCAGAGAAAGCACGGAGGTTATAAGCCCGACGATGGCGTAGCCTCTTCCGTAGTAGCTGTTTTTTATGACTATGACTGCAAGGACCAGGGCGGCAATGCCAAGGCCAAGGCCTATGACGAGCCACGAGGTGAGCAGCCCCATTATACCGAAAATAAGGCAGGCTACCGCCACGGACGTATCCTTTTCCCTTTCCGCTGATTCATTCCTGTCCGGATTCCTTCCGGCCGAAGCGGGCCTTTTTGCAGAGCCCCCGGCGCTGCCGGGTTTTTTTGCAGAGGTCACCGTGCTTTCGGTGCTCTTTTCGGGATAATTCCAGTCGTAATCATAATCGTCACTCATAAGGGACTCCTTATCATGAGAGGTGAAGGGATCAAAGGTAACAGTACTGCCTGTAGATTATAAATGAAGCGGGTTTTGTGAGTCAAGTGCGGCATCAAAGCCCCTGAGGGCATCAAAGGGCGCAAATATCCTGGCCCTTTTGGACAGATCCATTTTGGGATGCCGGATTCGGAAGGGATCATCCGGATCGTGAACGGGCCTTCCCTTCTCAAAGACCTTTTTGTATCTGAAATTTTCCGGTATTGCCGGGTGTTCTGTATTTTCCATGC
>DFEA01000080.1:0-7459 GCA_002368575.1 Lachnospiraceae bacterium UBA3814
AGCTCCATGGGCTCCAGTATGACAAACACCACCTCCATGACCACCACCCCGGTAAACGCCGCGGGGGACGCGGGAGGCACAGGCGGAAACACCATGGACGCCGTTCCCAAGACCGGAGAGGGCAACCGCTTCCTTTATATAATGCTTGCGATGGTGGTCTGCGCGGGGATCGCGGCGGTATACATGTTCAAGGCAATGAGAAGCGGCACTGAAAAAGCGGGAGATATGACCGGATCGGTCAATGACCTTTCGGATGAGACGGATGATTCCCGGAGGGATATTGATTAAGAGAGGTCAGACCATCTGTAACGGAAATGGACGGATCACTTAAAAGGAATCCAACAGAAAAGCTGCCGGCGATGCTCGGCACAGAAAAAGCGGAGGGTACAAGGCATGGGGGTACCCCCCTGCTTTTTGTGTCGGTATATCTGGGGCTTTTGTTTGCGGTATGCTTTTTCGGGATCAGATACTTCCTGGGAGGCAGCAACTTAAGAGGCCTCAGGGAGGACGATGAAGAGAAGGCAAGGATAGAAAGAGGGCTGGAGGCGGCCCAGGCCTTTAACGAGCAGAACGCGGGGGTCAAGGTCATACCCGATAAGGATGAAGAGCCTGAGGTTTCCATTCCCCCGGCACTTATGCTCGATAACATGTCAGAGCTCTACGCCCAAAACGAGGACGTCATAGGGTGGCTTAGGATAGAGGATACAGTCATAGACTATCCCGTTATGCAGACCATGGAGGATGAGGAATACTACCTCTACAGGGACTTCGATAAAAGGGACAGCGTTGAAGGCTCACTGATACTCGATACCGATTCCACCTCCGGAACCGGCACCCTTAAAAACAACTATGAGGACGGCACCGCTCCCTCCACAAACCTCATCATCCACGGCCATAACATGAAAAACGGGGCCATGTTCGGGGACCTGGACAAATGGCGCTCACAGGATTATGAAAAGACCCATAACATAATAGAGTACTCAAGCCTCTACGAAAAAAGAAAATATGAGATCGTATCCGTTTTTCTTTCGCAGGTATACAGGGTAAACGACGAGGTCTTTAAATATTACAAGTTCTTTAATGCGAACAGTGAGGAGGAATTCAACGATTTCTATAATAATATAAAGGAAATGGCGCTTTACGATACGGGCGTCGAGGCTCATTACGGCGATGAATTCATTACCCTTTCGGTATGCGCTTACCATGTGGAGAACGGGAGACTGGTGGTCGTCGGGAAAAGGATAGAATGATGCAGTACAGGAACAACAACGGGAAACAGGATCTTTCGGCTCTGGGCTTCGGCTGTATGCGCTTTAAGAAAAAGGGCAGCGGCTTTGATATGGAGGAGACCGAGAAGGAGATAATGTATGCCATAGAGGCCGGGATCAACTACTTTGACACCGCTTATATCTATCACGGGAGCGAGGAGGCTCTGGGAACGATCCTTGAGAAGAACGGAGTCAGAGATAAGGTAAACATCGCTACAAAGCTTCCTTATTATATGATGAAGAGCAGAGAGGAAATGGAAAAGAACTTAAGCGAGCAGCTTAAGCGCTTAAGGACCGATCACATTGACTACTACTTAATGCACATGCTCCCCGATAAAAAGACCTGGAACCAGCTTATAGAAAACGGCGCTCTTGAGTGGCTTGAGGGCCTTAAGCAGAAGGGCACCATAAAAAACCTGGGCTTTTCCTACCACGGAAACACTGATTCCTTCATAGAGCTTTTAAATGCCTACGACTGGGATTTCTGCCAGATCCAGTATAACTACATGGACGAGAATTCTCAGGCCGGAAGAAGGGGGCTTACGGCCGCCGCACAAAAGGGGATACCTGTCATCATAATGGAGCCCTTAAGAGGCGGAAGGCTTGCAAACGATCTTCCGAGGGGCGCGATAGAGGCATTTTCGGAATCCGCAAGGGGGTACAGCGCCGCGGAATGGGCCTTTCGGTGGCTCCTTGACCAGAAGGAGGTATCTGTCATCCTTTCCGGCATGAACTCCATGGAAATGCTTAAGGAAAATATACGCATCGCTTCGGAAACGGAGCCCGGCTCCATGACACCGGGGGATCTTGCGACCATAGAAAAGGTGAGAAAATCCTTTAAGGACGTTATAAAGGTGCCCTGCACGGGCTGCTCCTACTGCATGCCCTGTCCCTTCGGAGTGGATATCCCCGGAAGCTTCCGCTGTCTTAACGTTTCCTATACCGATAACTATTTCAACGGCTTCAGGGAATATTTTATGTGCACCTCCATGAAGAAGGATCCCTCAAACGCGGGGCTGTGCAAGAAATGCGGAAGGTGCGAGCAGTACTGTCCCCAGGGCATACATATAAGGGAGGAGCTTTCAAGGGTGAAAAGGAGATTTGAAAATCCGATCTATAAAATAGGAAGAGCCATATTTAAACGGTTTATGTGAGGTAGTCTGTATGGGGTCTCTCGTAGCTGGGAAGATACGAATTTTAAGCTATATAAGGTTTGGAGCGGTATTACTGATAACATTGTTATGCATAACGCTTGCGGGCTGCAATAAGGAAGGCCAGGGTGAGGATGAGGCCGCAGCCGCAGGTGAGACCTCCGAGGAAGGTGCGGCGCCGACAGAGACGCCGCCTCCTTTTGAATTTGAGGGTACTGAAGGCTCGGACACCGGCTCAGGTTCGGGCGCTGGCTCGGACACCGGCGCAGGCTCCGGCACCGGGTCTTCGGGAATGACCTCGGAGGAGCTTTTAAACCAGCCCATAGGTAATGAGCAGCAGAACACCGGCGGGATGACCGCAAATATCCCTTCCAATATTAATGCGGTGACGGGAAACAACCTTCCCGCAGACATCCCCGCCTTTAATGCGGCGCAGACCTCTTCATCTGAGCAGGAAAAGCCGAAGGAGGAGGATACTTCTACCCCGGTGACCCCTGCAACTGCTAAGGGGATTTCGATAAAGCCCGAGGAGATAATCCTCTATATAGACAAGACCCAGGCAAGCTATACCGGCGGAAGCGCCACCGTGAACGCGACCCTGTATAACGGCACCGGGACCATTGTATGGAAGAGCGGGGACACCTCGGTGGCCCTTGTGAACGGAAACGGGAATACCGCCACCGTTGACGGGATAAAGGCCGGGACCACCACCATAACCGCCTCCATAAGCGGAACGGACTATTCCGCGACGGCCATCGTTGACGTAAGGGCGGCTACCCCCCAGTCCTTTGAGGTGGACAGGTGCCTTGTGAACAAGGGCGGTGAGTATTCCGCGGCGGAATGCGATAATATCATTGCCGCGGTAAACCAGGCCAGGGCCGAATACAATATCCCTGCCTGCGTCAAGAATACGGGCCTTTGCAAGGTGGCGGACGTAAGGAGCAAGGAGATATCCTACTCCTTTATGAATGTAAGGCCGGACGGCTCGCCCTATACCTCCGTTGCCCCGGAATACTACAGGTCGGAGGGGATCGCGGTCCTGCCGAAGGGATCGTCGGCTGTTGCCGCGGTTAACGGCCTTAAGAACTATACCACCACCAGGAGGGACCTGATGGACGAAAACTTCCGCAATATCGGAGCCTCCTATTATACCTGGGGAAACTATACCTATGTAGTTGTGGCGCTGGGATATTAGGCTGCGGCATTAATTGACAGCCGATGCTTCCTTCCTTCTTGCGAGCTTTTCGTCTATTGCATCCGCCACAAACTGATTTAAGGATATACCGTCGGCCGCAGCCTCCAATATTGCCTCACGGTGTGCTCTTGGGGATATCCTTATGTTAAATGATCCTCTGAACTCTTTTTCCGGTTGTTTTCCGGATTCATTACACCATTCTATATAGTTATTGATACAGTTCTTGAAGGACTCCGCAAGCTCGTTTACCGATGTACCGTGAAAGCCAAGCATATCATTTATCACCATCTTCACCTGATAACGGTATAGTTCATTACCGGGATGAGGTGCATCATATCTCTTATATCGGATAAAGTCAACAAAAAAAGCCGGGCATAATATCTGTCCGGCTTTATTCTTTCTTCTGCACGCTTTTCTTAGGAGCCCTCTTTCTTAAAAGCTCCTCATCCTGGAGCCTTCTTCCGTAGGAATCCTCCCTCGCTATAAGCAAAAGATCCGTATCTATTTCATTCAAAGTATGGAGTACCGCCGCGTAAGCCCCGATGGAAACGGCCTGAGAGCCCTTTTCGATGGCCCATACCGTCGTCCGGCTTATACCGGCAGCCTTTGCCACATCCTCAACCGGCATTTTCCGCCTCAGTCTCGCGAGCTTTATCTGTTCGCCCATCTCGCCAAGGATCTTCACAGTCGCCGGCTGAAGATTTACCGCCTTCTGCATCCCTGACCCCTTAAGATACATTGCGGGCAGCTGTCCCAAGCACTGCCCTTAAGCGAAACCCTCAACGCTGCGCCGATTTTCGAAGAAGCTTATTCGACATTTGCGAAGCAAATATCGAATTGGTTCGTGCGCTTAGGTGCGAACTGTTTTTCAGTTCACGCCGATTCGTTCAGCCTGCTGAACGAATCATTACCTTACTGCGCCGATTTGTGAGCAAATCGTGCGCTTAGGTGCGAACTGCTTTTTAGTTCGCGCCGATTCGTTCAGCTTGCTGAACGAATCATTACCTTATACCCCGATAGATCAGCGCCAGGAGTTCGTTCATGGTCTGAACCTTCTCATCCACATTGAGCGCATAATTGAAGGAGATCTTTACGGGGATGTCATCGGGTTTTACACCGTTCAATTCGTTCTGTATCTCACTGCTCAGGTCGTTCACAAAGCTCTGCATTTTATCAACATCACAGTCGTCTATGATGATAAGGAATTCATTGCCGCCGTTTCTGCCTACGAAGCCGTAGCGGTCTCCGATACGTTCAAAGATCTTTGAGAACCTGAGTATGGATTCATCTCCGAGGTCACGGCCTTTTCTGGTATTGATCTCAGTGAGGTTAGTGATGGTTATAAGGGCTCCGGCTGTCCTTGAGATATCCCGGTCCCTGTAGTTGTCGATAAGAAGATCGACGGTATTGCGGTTGGGAAGCTTGGTGAGCTTATCAAGATAGGCGGTCTCATTCAGGGAATGGACATCTACTATATTACGCTCGATCTGCAGAAAATCGAAAAAAATGGAAAGGGCGCTGTAGATCATGAAGGCCCAAAGGAAGACACAGATGGTAAGAAGATTTTTATTGGAGTAGAGATTGTTCCTGAACAGGGGATCGAAATGCAGATAGCAGAAAAAGGCTATCGCAAATATGATCAAAACCGCAAGCTGAATGATTTTAAATAGTTTATAACCCTTAAGATTGTCCTGTCCCATATTCTTCCCCTGTTGATATAGCAGCATTCCGAAGGTCGATACATAGACTTGAGAAACAGTTTCACTGTTTCTCTCGTTATCTTAGAAGCTGCTTTGCAACTTCTAAGATACATTATAATTCAATGTCGGGTAAAATGGTAGGCTTATTTTGAGACGGAAGAGGGGGTTTTGCGGTCAGGGGTCATCATTTACGGTAATGTTCCGGTCAGGTATTTCCGGGAGTATCCTGAGCCTTTTTGGAAGATGCGGGAGTCTTATATTTATAGTAAGCATAATAAATGGATAATTGTGTATATTGTTATATCATTAGGGTAGCTTTATGAGAAAAAAACACATTAAAATCAGCTTTTTAACAGGACTTAAGGCACTGCTTGCCTTTATAGCTTTCACGGGAGTATTCCTTGCTCCCCTGCCTGTGTCCGCAAAGGGGCCGAAGGCCAGGGACCTCAGGGAGGAGATCGACAGGGAAAGATATGAGAACGTGGTGGAGGACTATGATCTTGTGATCATTGAGGAAAATGAGGTCCCCAAGGCTGCTTCGCCTGCCGTCCGGGAAAAAAGGACTGCGCCTCTTGTATGGGTGGCGGTATGCCTGCTGATCCTTTTTGGCGGAGGTATATATATAGTAGCCTTCGTAAAATACAGGCAGAGGATCAGGGTCCTCGAAAAGCAGCTTTCCATGGAAAGAAGAAAGAGTCTGAATGAATGCTCTCTGATGTTTCATCCCGTGAAGAGGACGGAGATGGCAGATGATGTGGAAAACGAGCTTGCGTCAAGGTATATAGAATGACAGTTTGGTAAACCGGACCGGTTAATGAATTAATAAACGGATAAAATACGGTTACCGTAAGAACAGGGTCTGCCGGGGAACGGCAGACCCTGTTCTTATAGTCGACTGATATAGGAAATGACAAAGTTCTTTTTACTTTGGCGTTTCCTGCGCCGGGCCAATTCGATATTTGCCAGCAAATATCGAATAAGTTTTGGTCGCCTCCGGCACGAATCAACAGGGAAGCTATCGTATATCCAGAATGAGTACATCCTTTTCCAGCAGACAGATATCGGGAAGGGGAAGCAGCTTTGCACCGTCCCTTATTATCACGAGCGGGTCAAGCTCCGGCGGGAAGCCGATCTCCGACATTCTCTTTCCCAGCCAGGGGTGTTCGGGGGAAAGCCTTATCGAAACATAACCGGTCTCTGGTATTATCTCTGAATCGGACAGATCCTTACGAAATTTATCCAGCCTTCCGACAAAGCCCGCGCTTATGATACCCGTGGGGATCGCCACCAGCCCGACGCCAAGGAAGGCTATCATTATGGCCATCACCCTTCCCCCGAAGGTCACGGGGTAGATATCACCGTATCCGACGGTCAGCAGGGTGGACATCGCCCACCAGATCCCTGAGAAAACGTTTTTAAAGATCTCGGGCTGGGCCTCGTGCTCAAAGGAATACATACAGAGAGCCGAAGCCACCATGAGTATCATTATCAGGCATACGGAGGATATCAGCTCATTTCTTTTTTCCCTGAGCACCTCGGAGATCAGGTTGAAGGCATCGTACTGGGAATTGATCCTGAAAAGCCTAAGGATCCTGAATACCCGCAGCATCCTGAAGGCAACGGCGCCATTCGGGAAAACAAAGGGAAGATAAAAGGGAAGTATGGTCATAAGGTCGATCAGCCCGTAAAAGGAAAAGACAAAGCGAAGCCTCGCTTTTAATGGACTTTCCTCGTCGGGATAGAGCTGATCGGCGGTCCAGAGCCTTAAAATATATTCTATCGTAAAGATAAGGATGGTGATGAGCTCAAGGGCATCAAGCATCGGGCCAAAACGCCTGGACCCTTCAAAGGTGAAATAGAGGGTGACGAAAAGATTAATTACAATAACAACTGTTATGAAATAATCGAAAGCAACGCTCAGGGTATCCGGATGATTCCCTATCTGGATTATCTCAAATATTCTTTTTCTGAGCTTATCTCTGTTATCCATTTATCCGTTGTGCGTGCCGCTGGGGCGGCTATTTTCATTAATAAGGAGATTATATCAGATTAAGGGTCAGGTTGCCATAAAACCGGCAGAATTCGCAGTATCATTGCCTAATATTCTTATAACCCCGGCGGGATATGCGGATCATAAAAAGCCCG
>DFEA01000080.1:7515-19314 GCA_002368575.1 Lachnospiraceae bacterium UBA3814
TCTGAGCTTTTGCGCAACTCACTTAGCGAAAAGCGATTTTTATATAAAACCTTTCAACCCTGTTTGAGCTCGCGCACTGAATTCCTTCGATAACTGTGAAGCGAGTTGTTGAAAGGTTTTATTGTTATAAAAATCGCTTTGAGTTTAGTGAGGTTGCAGCCGCGAAGAGCCGGACTTTCTTATGATCAGCATATCCCTCACAACCTTAAGGTAATAAACGATTACTCGGCGGCGGGGGAGTTGACTTTTATTTTAAAAAGAATATACTTTGGAAAGATGCCAAAGCCCACGGCTCTATAAAAGAACTTATTTATGATCGGCATTTAAGTACAAAGGAAATGATCCGTTCAGCCAGCTGAACGGATCGGCCCGATCTAAAGAGCAGATCGAGCCTAAGCGCACGATTTTCAAAGAAAATCGGCGCAGATGCGGAGTATTTTGTGATGTATCTGGTTCTGGTTTTTTTGTGGATCGTATTTAACGGACAGTTCACGGTCGAGATCCTGCTCTTCGGAATGGGGGTGTCGGCTTTTATATATTTCTTCATGTGCAGGTTCCTGGACTTTTCACCGGCAAAGGATCTGCTGATGCTTAAGGAGGCCTTTCTGTTTATATGGTTCATCCTTGATCTTCTGGTTGAGATATTAAAGGCGAACCGGCAGGCCTTCAGGCTGCTGATGAGCAACCGCAATGAAATAGAGCCGGTGATCGTACACTTTAAGACAGATCTTAAGACAAATACCGCAAAAGTACTGCTTGCGGATTCGATCACACTTACGCCGGGTACCATAACCGTGTCGCTTGAGGGAAATGAGCTCACAGTGCATTGTCTTGACAGGGAGCTGGCCCCGGGGCTTGCGGATTCCTCCTTCGTGCATATCCTTACCAGGATGGAGGAGCTTAAGGACAAAGCGACCGGCGGGGAGGAGAAAAGCAAGGCATGACGATAAGCAACCAGGTCACCAATGTTTTCTTTTATATAATACTGATCATTCTCGGCATACTTCTGTTTGCCTGCCTTTTAAGGGCCATAAGGGGACCGGAGGTCGCGGACCGTCTGGTCGCGACAAACATGATGGGAACTATCGTCCTTGTTATGATCTGTACTCTGGCCCTTCTTCTTAATGAGGGCTTTCTTGTCGATGTAGCGGTGGTATATTCTTTACTGAGCTTTCTTTCCGTGGTCTTCATCACCAAGATATATATGGGGGCGCATGAGGAAAAGAAGGCGGGAGACTCTGAAGGAAAATGATAGTCTTAGAATGGATAAGAATGATACTTGGCTTTTCGCTCATGCTCCTTTGCGTGTCGGTATTTGCCATAGAGATAATCGGTGTTTTCAAGATGAAGTTTTCTCTGAACCGTATGCACGCGGCCGCCATGGGCGATACCCTTGGGCTCCTGTCGGGGCTCCTCGGACTCATGATAATTTCGGGCTTTAACTTCACGACACTGAAAATGGCGCTTGTTCTGGTCTTTCTGTGGTGTACCTCCCCGATAGCGAGTCACCTCATAGCGAGGATGGAGTACCAGACAAACGAGCACCTTTCAGAGTATGCCGAGTTCAGGGAGCTTTATGATATCGAGGCCGAAGCAGTTCAGAGGAAGGCTTCAGAGGAGGAGCAGGCGTGAAGATATTTCTGGTGATCCTGTTTTGCTTCCTTATTATATGCGCGGTGGCGGTCAGCTTTTCAAAAAATCTGCTGAACTCTATCCTGATCTATATGTCCTTCAGCCTTATCATGTCAATGGTCTGGATGTCCCTTGAATCGCCCGACCTTGCGATAACCGAGGCGGCTGTAGGCGCCGGGGTCACGACCCTTCTGTTTTTCGGCTGCTTTAAAAAGATCGGGGCCATAAGCGAGGAAGAGATAGATACCATGAATGAGACAGAGGTGGATACTGTCCATGGCTTTGTGGGAGATATCATGCTCTATGACAGCGCGGGCTCAGAGACGGCTGATCCCGGAGCAGGCGTTTCCGGGCAGGGCTCCTCACCTCAGACGTATGCGGAAGCGGAAGCCGGAGGGGAGAGCCCCGATCAGGCGATGCTCTGGAACCGGTAAGGGAAAGGAAATGATGTGACAGTTCGCCTAATGGTGAACTGTTACGAAATGATCGGTGCGGTCAGAGGCATGGGAATGAAGCGGACCGGGGAGGGATAATGAGTAAGAAGATACCTCAGGAGGAATATAAGAAAACCTTTTCATATAAATACTTCAGATGGTTGGGTGACGAGGACGATGCCTACATCGGAAGGGTGGAGATGAGCGTCAAGACTCCTCATGAGGAGGAGGTTGCCGCCATAAGGGAACGGATGAGCGAAAAGGAGCTTATGTTTGACCGGATCTATGATCTTGAGAACAATAAGCTGATCCTTTTGTTCAGGAGGATATATAAGGCTATAGCGGTGCTTTTCTGCCTGACCCTGTTTTTGCTGCTGCTCGTGAACGTATCCTACCTTCCGCCCATCGGGGATCCCGATAACCCCGCGGACAATGAGGTCCCGAGGCGGTATATAGAAAGCGGCCTTCAGGAGACCGGCGCCATCAACATAGTTTCCGGAATGATCCTTGATTACAGGGCCTTTGATACCTTCGGAGAGTCGAACGTGCTCTTTATAGCAACCGTGACCGTGCTTATCCTGCTTAAGATCGACAGCACCCTCAAGCGGAGAGACCCCGAAAAATACGAGGAGGAGACCAACGACAGAAGGCTTGAGCCCAAAAACGACCTGATCCTGCAGGGCGGGGCTAGGGTGCTCATCCCGGTCATATTTCTGTGGGGGGTCTGCGTGATCCTGAACGGGCATCTTTCTCCGGGAGGAGGCTTTTCCGGAGGAGCGATAATAGGAGCAGGGCTGATCCTGTATCTCAATGCCTTCGGCTTTAAGAGGACGGAGCGCTTTTTTGTGGAAAGGACCTATAAGCTCATAAGCTTTGTGGCGCTCACCTTTTACTGCCTGGCAAAGAGCTATTCCTTCTTTACCGGCGCAAATCACCTTGAGAGCCATATCCCGAAGGGAGAGCCGGGAGCGATACTGAGCGGAGGCCTGATCTTTCCGCTTGATATTTGTGTAGGCTTTGTGGTCGCCTGTACCATGTATACCTTTTACTGTATGTTTAGAAAGGGAGATTTCTGAATGGGTCAGAACCTTTTTTCAAATTACGGAGAGGCGGTTGCGATGCTTCTGTTTGCCATCGGCTTTACCAACCTCCTGCTGCAGCAGAACCTGATAAAGAAGATAATAGGCTTGAATATAATGGATTCGGCGGTATATCTGTTCCTGACTGAGAAGGGCTATATCGTGGGAAGAGTGGCACCGATAATCACGGACGGAAGCCAGAGCGTGGATCGCTATGTGAACCCCATACCGGCAGGGCTGGTGCTTACGGGTATAGTGGTTTCGGTCTCGGTCACGGCGCTCATGCTTTCGCTTACGGTGAAGCTTTACCAGAGGTATCATACTCTTAATCTTGATGAGATATCAACTCGTCTGAGAAGGGAAGGACAATAATGGAGTTTATCAGAAATTTCCCGTTCTTCTCAATAATGCTCTCGATGCTTTCCGGGATAGTCACCTCTATCCTGCCGAAAAAGGCCGCAAGGATACTCAATGCGGCAATGATATCCGTGGTCTTTATCCTTTCGGTCATACTGCTTGTGTATCTGAATAAGGACGGCAGTTACTTTGTATACATGATGGGACATTTTCCGGCTCCCTACGGAAACGAGATAAGGGCCGGGGTGCTTGAAGCGCTGATGGCTGCCTTTTTTTCGGTCATAATGCTGCTGTCTGTGCTGGGAGGACATAAGAAGCTTGAGGAGGAGGTGGATGCTGACAGGCATAACCTCTACTATATCCTGGTGGATATGATGCTGAGCTCTCTTCTTGCGCTTGTATACACAAATGACCTGTTTACGGCATATGTGTTCGTGGAGATCAATACCATTTCGGCCTGCGGGCTGATAATGATCAGAAGGATCGGACGTACCTATGTGGCGGCGGTGAGATATATGATCATGAGCCTTATCGGCTCGGGCCTCATACTTCTGGGTATATCCATGCTCTATGATCTTACGGGGCATCTTCTGATGAGCAACATCAAGCAGTCGATAACAAAGCTGGTCGCAAACGGGAATTATCATGTTCCCCTGCAGATAACGGTCACTCTGATCTGCGTGGGACTTGCCGTAAAAAGCGCGCTGTTTCCCTTTCATGCATGGCTCCCGGATGCCTATGGCTATTCGACGGTAAGCTCCGCTGCCATTTTGTCGTCCCTGGTCTCTAAGGGATATATCTTTCTTCTTATAAAGATTATCTACAGGGTAGTAGGGTACGACGCCATGATCATTTCGGGGATACTGAATATTTTCTTCTGCTTCGGGCTCGTCGCGATGATAGTGGGCTCGGTAAGGGCTATAAGGGAGAATGATATAAGGCGTATGATCGCCTACTCCTCCATCGCTCAGATAGGCTACATCTATATGGGCTTCGGGCTTGCGACACAGTCAGGTATGGAGGCCTCGATCTTCCAGATACTCTCACACGGGGCCACAAAATCGCTTCTGTTCATAGCGGCGATAGGACTTACGGATGTCTCGGGCTTCAGCAGGCGCTTTGCCGACCTTACGGGCTCCGGCTTCAGGAATAAGATCGCGGGGGCAGGCTTTGTCGTGGGTTCGCTTTCGATGGTGGGCGTCCCCCTGTTCTCCGGGTTCATCTCAAAGCTTCTGTTTGCCGAGGCGGGCATACTGGTCGAGGGGAAATCCATCCCTACGCTTGTGGTGCTTGCCGTAAGCGTTATCCTGAACGCCATCTATTTCATGAAGACCTGTATAAGAGTGTATACACCCTGGGCGGCCGGATATTACGAGGATCAGAGGATAAGCTTTAAGGAGGAGTGGTCCTACGGGCTTACCATTATCGGGTTTATTGCGGTAAATCTGATCCTGGGCTGTACCTCACAGCCCTTCCTCGACATTATACATAAGGGATTGGGGACTTTTTCGTAAATGGAGCTTTTCTATTTCAGGGCAGACGGACTGAGCGTACTGTTTATGATCGTGATCACGGTGGTATTCGTCTGCTCCTTCATTCATTCACTTGAATATTTTGAAACCGAAAGAGAGCATATCAAAAGATTCTATGCCTGCTTTTTCCTGACCTACGGGGCGCTGATGCTTTTGTCCTGCGCGGGGAGCCTTATCACCTTTTATCTGTGCTATGAGCTGATGACGCTTCTGTCACTGCCTCTCGTTCTGCACGAGCAGTCCCATGAGGCGCTGATAGCGGGGCTCAAGTATCTGTTCTATTCTCTTTGCGGCGCTTATATGGCGCTGCTGGGACTGTTTTTCCTGAGCAGGTACGCACAGGGCTTTGAATTCAGGCCGGGAGGGATCCTTGATATGAGTGCCTGTGAGGGCCACGAGAGCCTTCTGCTTACGGTGCTCTTTTTCATGATCCTGGGCTTTTCCGTGAAGGCCGGTATGTTTCCGATGCATGCCTGGCTCGATACCGCGCATCCTATCGCTCCCGCTCCCGCAAGCGCGATCCTGTCGGGAGTCATAGTCAAAAGCGGTGTTCTCGGGATCATAAGGACGATATATTATGTTTTCGGGGCCGAATTTTTCAGCGGAAGCCCGGTCCAGACCATACTTATCATTCTTTCTCTCATTACGGTCTTCATGGGCTCGATGCTTGCGTACCGCGAACGCATCCTTAAGAGGAGGCTTGCGTATTCTACCGTAAGCCAGCTCTCCTATATACTTTTCGGTATTTTTATAATGGACGAAAGGGCTCTTGAGGGCTCTCTTCTTCATATCATAGCCCATGCTTTTATAAAGTCCGCCCTGTTCCTTACGGCCGGAGCACTCATACGCTGCACCGGGAGGGTGGAGGTCTCGGGTTATAAGGGCCTGGGAAAGGAGCTTTCAGGACTCATGTGGTGCTATACCTTCTGTGCCCTTTCTCTTACGGGGATCCCGCCGACAGGCGGCTTTACAAGCAAGTGGTATCTTGCTGTCGGTGCCCTGTCCTCGGGGGTCAGGGTATTCAGGTATCTGGGGCCTGTGGTCCTGCTGGTGAGCGCCCTGCTTACCGCGGGTTACCTGTTCCCCATAAGCGTTTCAGCCTTCTTTCCCGGAGAGGCTGAAGATAGGGCGGAGCTTTTAAAAAAGCCCGGCCCTCTGATGCTTGCGCCCATCCTCGTGCTGACGGTACTGGCGGTGCTTATCGGTATTTTCCCGGCACCCGTTGAATCGCAGCTTGAGAGGATCATTTCGATGATGGGGGTAGCGGGATGAACAGTATATTCATGTTTATAGCGGTCCTTATACCGGTCATTTCCGCCATCCTTATTCCTGTGTTTAATTTTAAGGAGGAAAGGACACGAAATATATATATAGAGGGAGCATTATTAATAACATCTGTTATTGTATGTCTTCTCATATTTAATATCCCCGCGGGAGATTTCGTCTTTGCGCGGTTTACCAGATCCTTAAGCCTTTCACTGAGGATCGACGGTATGTCGAGGATATTTGCGGGGCTGGCCGCCTTTATGTGGCCCCTTGCCACTCTGTATGCCTTTGAGTATATGGAAAAGGAAAAGAGTGATATCTTTTTCATGTTTTATACCATGACCTACGGGGTTACGCTGGGAATATCCTTTGCCGAGGATATTTTTACGATGTACTTTTTCTACGAGCTTCTGACGCTTGTGACCGTGCCGCTTGTGATGCATACCCTGACCCGTGAGGCCGTCCTCGCAAGCCGCACCTATCTGTACTATTCGCTGGGCGGGGCGGGCTTTGCCTTTATAGGAATGGTATTTATTATTTCCTACAGCGTTGATATCAATTTCAGGTACGGCGGGGTCTTAAGCCTTTTAAGAGTCCAGGGAAGGGAAAATGTGCTGCTGCTCATCTATGTTCTGTCCTTTTTGGGCTTCGGAGTCAAATCCGCGATCTTCCCGTTAGGGGCCTGGCTTCCCAGGGCTTCGGTGGCGCCGACTCCCGTTACGGCACTGCTTCACGCGGTGGCCGTGGTAAATGCCGGTGCCTTTGCGATAATCAGGCTGACCTGGTTCAGCTTCGGTACGGATTTCCTTAAGGGGACCTGGGCCCAGAGGGTGGTCATGGGCTTTGCTATAGTGACCATACTCTATTCAAGCACAAGGGCCGTAAAGGAGACCCATATCAAAAGGAGGCTTGCCTGGTCCACCAGCAGCAATCTTTCCTATATCCTCTTCGGCGTGACGCTTATGAATCCCGGGGGGCTTATGGGAGCGCTCCTTCATTTTGTGATCCATGGGATAATGAAGATATGCTCCTTCTTCTGTGCCGGTGCCATAATACACAGGACGGAAAAGAATTACGTGCATGAGCTTGACGGGCTTGCAAAGAGGATGCCGAAGGTGTTTCTTATGTTTACGGCTTCTGCGCTGTCCCTCATGGGAGTTCCTGGCTTTGCCGGCTTTGTGAGCAAATGGTACCTGGCGGCCGCGGCGGTTTCCGCGGACGGAGATGCCGAGAGCTACGCGGGGATAGCCGCGCTCCTTATTTCCGCGCTGCTTACAGCGATCTACATGATGACCATGCTCGTAAGAGGATATTTTCCCGAGAAGGGCAGTGAAATGCTCTCTTCAGACCGGGCGGGAAGGCACAGTGGGGATACGGAGTCCGGGACCGCGGATGATAAGCTCCTTGATCCGGGCTTCAGGATGATGGTGCCCCTTATCGTATTCGCGGCCTTAGTCATTATCCTGGGACTCTTCCCCGGGCCGCTCATCTCCTTTGTGAGGTCCGCGATATACACTCGTTAAATAAGCACACGATCGTATCAGCCCGGTTACCCTGGGCTGATACAGCGGCAGTGGCGGCTTGCGCATAGGAAGTGCCCCTGCCGCCTGACTCCGTAACTTTATTGGTACGCCGCCTGCAAGCCTGCAAGCGGCTGATTGGGTAATTACGAACGATTTCATAAACAGATCGGCGCAGAAAGGAAGCTATGGGACTGAGCTTTGATTTTTCCGGGTTTCATGCCCTCTACAGTATTATAGCCGCGTTTATGTGGACAGGTGCCTTCCTGTTCTCCTTTGAATACCTGAAGCGAAACGAAGGCGGTCACGGCGGGGAGGGCAGTGTCTTTAAGTCACACAGGCTTTACTTTATATCTATGCTCATCACCTTTTTGGCAACAACAGGTGTTTTCCTGGCCGGCGACCTGTACACGATGTTCATTTTCTTTGAGATAATGTCCCTGACCTCTTATATCTGGGTGGCTTATGAGCGTGACAAGGCTTCGTTAAGGGCTGCCTCCACCTACCTTGCGGTAGCGGTGATCGGCGGGCTTGTTATGCTGATGGGGCTCTTCATGCTCTATAATCTGACCGGAACCCTTGATATCTCCGCGCTCAGAGATCACTGCACCGGGCTCATTAAGGAGGTGCTGAGGAAAAGGTCGGTCACGGTACTTGTAAGAGCCGGCTTCTTAGGCGGGAACGGGAGAAGGTACAGGGACCTTCTGATCGCGGGACTGTGCCTGCTCTTTGGCTTTGGGGCAAAGGCCGGCGCGTTTCCTCTTCATATATGGCTTCCGAAGGCTCATCCGGTCGCCCCGGCTCCTTTTTCGGCCCTGCTTTCGGGTATACTGACAAAGGCGGGGATATTCGGGATATTCATACTTTCCTGCTGCTTTTTTGCGCAGGATGAGCTGTGGGGCAGCATAGTTCTTGTGACCGGGGTGCTTACCATGCTTACCGGGGCCCTGCTTGCGGTATTCTCCATTAATATAAAAAGGACGCTTGCCTGCTCCTCGGTCTCACAGATAGGCTTTATCCTTACGGGGCTTGGGATGTACGGGCTTATGGGAGAACACGGGAATCTCGCGGTAAGCGGCGCCCTGCTGCACGCGGTCAATCATTCCCTGTTCAAGCTCGTGCTGTTTCTGGCAGCAGGCGCGGTCTATATGAACGTTCATTCATTAGACCTTAATGATATCAGGGGCTTTGGAAGGAATAAGACTGCCCTTAAGCTTGCCTTTGCCCTTGGCTCTCTTGGGATCATGGGGGTTCCGCTTTTCAGCGGCTATGTATCAAAGACCCTGATCCATGAGGCCATAGTCGAATATCGCGCCGGCCTTTTAAGCGGAGAGCTTTCCTCGGGGATATTCAGCTCCGGGTTCATAGGCCTTGTTGAATGGCTGTTTCTTTTAAGCGGAGGCTGCACGGTGGCCTATATGCTTAAGCTTTTTATAGCGGTCTTCGTGGAAAGGAACCGGGATCCGGAAAGGCAGAGAGAGTTTGATGAGCTGTCAGGCTCTTATATGTCCGGGTCAAACAAGGCGGTCCTTCTGGTTCCCGCGGCTCTGTTCCTGCTTTTCGGCGCACTTCCGGGAGTATTTATGAACAGGATAGCGCTTTCCTGCTCGGAGCTGTTGAATACGAGCCCCCTGTCCGTAAAATATTTCTCTCCCGAAAACCTGAAGGGAGGACTGATATCGATCCTTATCGGCCTGCTTGTTTACTTCCTTATTATAAGGGGGCTGCTTATGGATGCCGAAGGGAACAGGCAGATATATCTGGGTGACCTTGTAATAGAAAAGGAGCCCGAAAGGATTCCTTATACGCAAAGGCTCGGAGCGGGCGGCGGCGAGCTTGTTTATGTGGACAGATGGCCGTCCTGGCTCGATCTTGAAGAGCGTGTATACAGACCCCTGCTGCTTGACATCCTTCCTGCGGTATTCGGCTTTGTATGCCGGATCCTTGACAGTATAGTGGATTTTACGGTGGTTGCGTTAAGAAGGACGGTATTTAAGGACAGCGAGATACCCTGTGAGCTTTCCGAAGGCAACGGGATCACGCTGGGGCTGGGAAGAGCTGCGGATATTGCGGAAGCAGCCTTAAATCATACGATATGGAAAAGAAACCCCCGCAAGCACGTGGACCATCCCCATTTGTTTGCCATGAAATATGAGGAGCTTCTGGAAAATGAGTTCATTATATTAAGAAGCATGTCCTTCGGGCTCATACTTTTCTGCCTGGGGCTCATGGTCACGATAGTGTATCTGCTCTTCAGGTGACCGGGGCTTAAGTGTCGACAGCATTGACACGGGGGCGGTAAAAGGGTATCATTGAACCTGTGGCTTAATATGCTAAGGCGGATAAGGAGAAGGAGAATGGTATTATTTGTCGGTATAGTAGCGGTTGCAATAATAGCGGCGGTAGTAGTGTCGGCGGTGGTATCCGCGGTATCGGGAGTTATCGCAAGTGAAGAGGACGAGGAGGAGTAGGGACGGGATCATTTCCTTCGACTTACAGGAGACCGCTCCGCTTGGAAAACCTGGCGGAGCGGTTTTGAACATGATTATTGCTGATCCTTTGCCATTGCGATGTTGTCAAGCATCTCCAGTAATTCTTCCCTGGTGTATTCTTTTTTATCACCCCGTGATATTATCAGACGGAGCTCATACAGGATAGCCATTTTAGTATCCTGACGTTCTTTATCGGTCATTTTTCTCTCCTTTCTGATCTTTTTATTAATTATATTATGTTTTGCCAACTTATTCCATATAAGATTTATGTAAAACAGGGTATTAAGCGATTGCCTGTCATGTTATAAAATCCTCTTGACATTGGCAAGGACGGCACATATAATAACAAAGCACGTCAAAAGTGCTTTTTTTTGATGTACAAACCAAGGTTTGTACCCATACTGTAAAATACTATCATAAGAAAAGAGGTGAAAAGGAATGCCAACATTTAACCAGTTAGTAAGGAAGGGGAGGGAAACTTCTGTAAAGAAGTCCACCGCACCTGCTCTCGGCAGGGGCTTCAATTCTCTTCACAAGAAGGCGATCGATACTTCATCGCCCCAGAAGAGGGGAGTGTGCACGGCTGTTAAGACAGCTACCCCCAAAAAGCCTAACTCAGCGCTCAGAAAGATCGCAAGGGTGCGTCTTTCAAACGGTATTGAGGTAACCAGCTATATTCCCGGCGAAGGCCATAACCTTCAGGAGCATAGCGTTGTTCTTATTCGTGGCGGCAGAGTTAAGGACCTTCCCGGTACCAGGTATCATGTGATCCGCGGAACTCTTGATACTGCAGGCGTAGCCAACCGCAGGCAGGCACGTTCCAAGTACGGCGCCAAGAGACCTAAGAAATAACGGGCGGGTTTGTACCACATAGACCTAAATAAATGTTAGCAATTCCTTGCAGCTTACGCATAAAGCGCTGAAAGCACGCGGGAAAAGGCGGGTCAGCGCTGTGGCTTATACATATTTAGAGTATGTGAGTACCGATGATTTAATTTGGCAGCCGTTTATGACTGCTGCCGGTCTTTATAATTGATTAAGGAGGGAAGATCAGTGCCACGTAAAGGACATATCCAGAAAAGAGATGTATTGGCGGATCCCATTTATAACAGCAAGGTCGTTACAAAGCTGATAAACAATATCATGCTTGACGGCAAGAAGGGCGTTGCCCAGAAGATAGTTTACGGCGCCTTTGAAAAGGTCGCTGATAAGGCAGGAAAGCCTGCACTCGAGGTCTTTGAAGCTGCCATGGGAAATATCATGCCGGTACTTGAGGTTAAGGCAAGGCGAATCGGCGGTGCCACCTATCAGGTGCCCATCGAGGTAAGGCCTGACAGAAGACAGGCGCTTGCGCTTCGCTGGCTTACGATGTTCTCCCGCAAGAGAGGCGAAAAGACCATGAGAGACAGGCTTGCGGGCGAGATACTTGACGCGTCGAACAATACGGGCGCGGCTGTAAAGAGAAAAGAAGACATGCACAAGATGGC
>DFEA01000080.1:19365-19608 GCA_002368575.1 Lachnospiraceae bacterium UBA3814
ATGCACAAGATGGCAGAGGCAAACAGAGCTTTTGCGCATTATCGATTCTAGGGAAGAGGAGAATAATATTTTGGCTGAAAGAGAATACCCTTTGGAAAGAACCAGGAATATAGGGATAATGGCTCATATAGATGCCGGCAAAACGACACTTACGGAACGTATCCTTTATTACACCGGTGTTAATTACAAAATAGGTGACACTCACGAAGGCACAGCCACAATGGACTGGATGGAGCAGGAGCA
>DFEA01000080.1:19655-21973 GCA_002368575.1 Lachnospiraceae bacterium UBA3814
GGATGGAGCAGGAGCAGGAGCGCGGTATTACCATTACCTCTGCGGCTACTACCTGCCACTGGACCCTTGAGGATCATACAAAGCCGAAGGACGGAGCTCTGGAGCACAGGATAAATATTATCGATACTCCCGGACACGTTGATTTTACCGTAGAGGTCGAGCGTTCACTCAGGGTCCTTGACGGTGCGGTAGGAGTGTTCTGTGCAAAGGGCGGTGTCGAGCCTCAGTCCGAAAACGTATGGCGTCAGGCGGATACCTATAATGTACCCAGAATGGCGTTCATCAATAAGATGGACATATTGGGCGCGGATTTTTACGCGGCTGTCGATCAGATCAGGAACAGACTCGGGAAGAACGCCATCTGCGTTCAGCTTCCCGTAGGCAAGGAGGATACCTTTAAGGGTGTCATCGATCTGTTTGAGATGGAGGCTTACGTCTATAACGACGATAAGGGGGAAGATATTTCAGTAGTTCCGATTCCTGATGATATGAAGGATGATGCGGAGCTTTATCACACAGAGCTTGTGGAGAAGATCTGTGAGCTGGATGATGATCTTATGATGAAGTACCTGGAGGGCGAGGAGCCGACCACACAGGAGCTTAAGGCAGTCCTCAGAAAAGCGACCTGCGAATGCACGGCCGTTCCGGTCTGCTGCGGCTCTGCGTACAGGAACAAGGGGGTTCAGAAGCTTCTTGACGCAGTGATTGAGTATATGCCCTCTCCGATAGATATCCCTCCTATTAACGGGACGGATCTCGACGGGAACGAGGTCGTAAGACATTCATCCGATGAAGAGCCTTTTTCGGCTCTGGCATTTAAGATAATGGCTGATCCGTTCGTAGGAAAGCTTGCCTTTTTCAGGGTCTATTCAGGGACCATGAACTCAGGCTCCTACGTTCTGAATGCCACAAAAAATAAAAAGGAAAGGGTCGGACGTATCCTTCAGATGCACGCTAATCACAGGGCCGAGCTTGACAAGGTCTATTCAGGTGATATAGCGGCGGCCGTAGGCTTTAAGCTTACTACGACAGGCGATACCATCTGCGATGAGCAGCATCCCGTTATCCTTGAGTCCATGGAGTTCCCGGAGCCCGTTATCGAGCTTGCGATCGAGCCGAAGACCAAGGCGGGGCAGGGTAAGCTGGGTGAGGCGCTTGCCAAGCTTGCCGAGGAGGATCCGACCTTTAAGGCGCACACCGATCCCGAGACAGGGCAGACTATCATTGCTGGGATGGGCGAGCTGCATCTTGAGATCATCGTTGACAGACTGCTTCGTGAATTCAAGGTGGAGGCAAATGTGGGCGCGCCGCAGGTTGCATACAAGGAGGCTATCACAAAGCCCTGCGATGTAGAGGCGAAGTATGCAAGACAGTCAGGCGGCCGTGGTCAGTACGGTCACTGCAAGGTCCGCTTCGAGCCGATGGACGCAAACGGAGAAGAGCTCTTCAAGTTCGACTCCGAGGTCGTGGGCGGTGTTATTCCGAAGGAATATATCCCGGCTGTCGGCGAGGGTATCGAGGAGGCCACGAAAACGGGTATCCTCGGAGGCTTCCCGGTGGTGGGAGTTCACGCTACGGTTTACGACGGCTCCTATCATGAGGTGGATTCGTCCGAGATGGCCTTCCATATCGCAGGCTCCATGGCCTTTAAGGAGGCAATGCAGAAGGGAGCGCCGGTGCTGCTTGAGCCCATAATGAAGGTCGAGGTGACAATGCCCGAGGAATACATGGGAGACGTCATCGGCGATATCAATTCAAGGCGCGGGCGTATCGAAGGCATGGACGATGTGGGCAACGGCAAGATAGTAAGAGGCTTTGTTCCCCTTTCGGAAATGTTCGGCTATGCTACCGATCTGAGGAGCAAGACTCAGGGCCGCGGCAACTATTCCATGTTCTTTGAAAAGTACGAGCAGGTACCGAAATCGGTACAGGAAAAAGTGCTCAAAGAAAAGTGATTGGGAGAATTATCCCTTGAAAATGCATATTAAATGAAATATAATGTTACTCAGCAATGTCCGAAGGGACAGCTGCAGATCTGAGTATGATCTGCGATTCACCTTTGGTATATTAAGCTTGATAATCAACAGGAGGATTATTTAAAATGGCAAAAGCTAAATTTGAAAGAACCAAACCCCATTGTAATATCGGTACCATCGGCCACGTTGACCATGGTAAGACTACATTGACAGCAGCTATCACAAAGGTGCTTGCAGAAAGAGTTCCCGGAAACGTTGTTACGGATTTTGATAAAATTGATAAGGCTCCTGAGGAGAGAGAAAGAGGAATCACCATTTCTACCGCTCACGTTGAGTATGAGA
>DFEA01000080.1:22080-22280 GCA_002368575.1 Lachnospiraceae bacterium UBA3814
GACTACGTTAAGAACATGATCACAGGTGCCGCACAGATGGACGGAGCTATCCTGGTTGTTGCCGCTACCGACGGTGTTATGGCTCAGACTAAGGAGCACATCCTCCTTTCCCGTCAGGTTGGCGTTCCCTATATCGTTGTTTTCCTTAACAAGTGCGACATGGTCGACGATCCTGAGCTTATCGAGCTCGTTGAGATGGA
>DFEA01000019.1:0-172 GCA_002368575.1 Lachnospiraceae bacterium UBA3814
CGAGTTGTTGAAAGGTTTTCTGCTTCTGCGCCGATTTGTTTACAAATCGTGCGCTTAGGAACGAACTTCGGTTCGTTCCGATCCGGTCGATTTATCGAACGGATCATTTCCTCTTAGGAAAATTGCTTTGAGTTTAGTGAGCTGCATCCGCGAAGAGACGGGCTTTCTTATG
>DFEA01000019.1:231-13858 GCA_002368575.1 Lachnospiraceae bacterium UBA3814
TTTCTTATGATCAGCATATCCCTCACAGCCTTGAGGCATTAAACGATGCCCTGATTTTCAGATAAGTCATAAAATGTCATACAATAACAGGAGGGGGTCGTCCGATCCCCCTCCTGTTCAGTCTTATAAATGCTCCTCAGCTATGTAATATACAAAGCAAACGGATCAGATCCGCTCATTATACTATTCAGTCCTCTCCTGCCTCATCGGTAAGCTTGCTGGCTCTTGCCGCAACCTCCTTCTCCTGAACATCAGAAGGTGCCTGCTCATAACGGATGAACTCGTACTCATAAACCCCTCTGCCGCCGGTCATGGAACGAAGTATGGTGCAGTAGCCGTAAAGACCGGTCATGGGGATCTCCGCCTCTACCGTCGTCTTTCCGGAAACACCGGGCGTAGGGTTCATTCCGAGCACTCTTCCGCGGCGCTTGTTAAGATCTCCCATAACGTCTCCGGTATAATCGTCCGGAACGGTTACCTTAAGGGAGGCAATGGGCTCAAGCAGTACGGGTGAAGCGTCCATGATACCCTTTTTAAAGGCCTGGATCGTTGCCATCTTAAAGGCCTGCTCCGAAGAGTCCACCGGATGATAGGATCCGTCGTAAAGTATCGCCTTTATGCCGACTACCGGATAGGCCGCGAGAGGGCCCTTAAGAACGGACTCGGCAAGTCCCTTTTCGACGGCGGGGAAATAGTTCTTGGGAACCGCTCCTCCTACCACTACCTGCTCAAATTCATAAGCCTTATCCATTGATCCCAGAGGCTCAAATCTCATCTTGACATGACCGTACTGGCCGTGTCCGCCTGACTGCTTCTTATACTTGCTCTCCACATCGGAGTTCTTTCTGATGGTCTCCCTGTAGGCGACCTTGGGCTGCATCAGCTCTATCTCACACTTATATATGCTCTGAAGCTTGCTCTGCACGATCTCAAGATGCTGGTCGCCCATGCCGTAAAGAAGAGTCTGCCTGTTTTCGGCGTCGTTTACATTCTTTAATGTCAGATCCTCCTGCATCATCTTCTGAAGCGCGCTGGAGACCTTATCGATATCTCCCTTGTTCTTTGCGTTATACCTCATATAGGTATAAGGCTTGCTTATCTCGGTGGGAGTAAAGGTTACCGGTGTCGCCTTGGTGGAAAGCGTATCTCCGGTAGCTGTATTGGAAAGCTTGGGAATTGCTCCGATGTCGCCCGAATGAAGCTCAGGCACCTCGATCGGCTTGTTTCCTCTCAGTATATAGAGCTTTGAGATCCTTTCCTCTGTATCCTTATCGTAATTAAACAGGGTATCGTCGGATTTAATGACGCCCGAGCATACCTTGATCATCGAATATTTTCCGATGAAGGGATCCACTATGGTCTTCCATACATAAGCGGTCTTGGGCTTTGACTCATCATAATCGGCCTCAAAGGTCTCGTTAGTCTTCCTGTTCGTACCGGAGATCTTTCTGGTATCCGGGCTCTTAAAGTACTTGATGACATCCTCAAGAAGGGTCCTTACGCCCTGGCAGCTGATGCTGGAGCCGAAAAGCACGGGAACTATCAAGCCTTCATTTATGTTCTGCTTTACCGCCGCACGGATCTCTTCGGTGGAAAAGCTCTCTCCGGCAAAGTATTTCTCCATGAATTCCTCACTGGTCTCGGCAACGGCCTCCATGAGAGTATCCCTGTAGGACTCCAGAGAATCCTTAACATCTGCAGGGATGTCGCAGTCCGTGGTCTTTCCGTCCTTATCAAACTTATGGCCGGTCTCGCTTATGAGGCTTGCGTATCCGGTGATCTTGTCACCCTCCTTTATCGGAAGCATGAAGGGTGATACCTTATTGCCGTATTTCCCGGTAAGTTCCTCTAAAACCTTATCGAAATTCGCGTTATCAACATCCATATCGCTGACGAAGATGATCTTGGGGAGCTTATCCTTATCACAGAGCTCAAGAGCCTTTTCTGCTCCGACCTCGAGACCTGCCTTACCGGAAACTACTATTACCGCACCCGCGGCAGCCCCCGCAGCCTCTTCTACCTCACCTACGAAATCGAAATAACCCGGAGTATCAAGGAAGTTTATCTTATTTCCCTCCCACTCGATCGGAACCACGCTGGTGCCTATTGAGAATTTACGCTTCTGCTCCTCCTTATCATAATCGGAAATGGTATTCCCGTCGCTTACCTTGCCCATACGGGAGGTAACCCCTGATAAAAAGGCACAGGCCTCTGCCAGCGTTGTCTTCCCTGCGCCGCCGTGTCCCATAATCACCACGTTCCTGATCTTGTCACCGGTATAAACATTCATAGCTACACACTTCCTCCATTAAAATATAGTTGATCTGAACAATCAATTCAAAAAACACAACAGAGCATTGTGGAAAATTACATAAAAAAAACAAATCCCCCCATGGCTCTGGTGACATTTTACTAAAAAACCGGGGGGATTTCAATAAGTTTATATGGTTATTTTGCCTTACCCTGATTGGCTACGGCTTCCATCTTGGCCTTGAGAGCCTCCTGGTCGCCCAGATAATAGTGGTTTACGGCCTTGAAATTATCGTCAAATTCATAAACAAGGGGATCACCTGTGGGAATGTTCACTCCGATGATATCCTCATCCGAAATATTATCGAAGTATTTCACAAGAGCCCTTAAGGAATTGCCGTGTGCCGCGATTATTACTCTTTTCCCGGCCTGCATGTCCTTTTTGATGACCTCATTAAAGAAGGGAACAGCCCTTTCTATGGTCGTTTCAAGGCTCTCATGAAGAGGAAGCACACTCTTGTCAACGTTTCTGAACATCTCCTGATTCTGCGGAGCTTCCGGGCTGTCAGGCTCAAGCGCGGGCGGCTTTACGTCAAAGGAACGTCTCCATATCTTGACCTGATCCTCACCGTATTTCTCGGCGGTCTCTGACTTGTTGAGCCCCTGAAGAGCCCCGTAATGACGCTCATTAAGCTGCCAGGCCTTATTTACGGGTATCCAGTTCCTGTCCATCTCATCAAGGATGTGATTTAAGGTATGAATGGCTCTCTTAAGATATGAGGTGTAGGCCACGTCAAAATCATAGCCCTCCTCCTTTAATATCCTTCCTCCCTGCTTTGCCTCTTCATGACCCTTTTCGCTCAGATCAACGTCATGCCAGCCGGTGAACAGGTTAAGCTTATTCCATTCGCTTTCACCGTGTCTTACAAGCACAAGCTTCATCATAATGTCTGTCCTCCTTAAGAATAAACTGTAGTGAACGAAATAAATCCTTTCACTATGATTGGTTATATTTATAGTAAGCGGGATTTATTATGCTTACTGTAAAACCTGTTTTATAACATCCCGAACCAATGTCATTAACTTGAGCTGCTATATGTTATGAACGACTCTGTGAGCTTAAGTTAATGACATTGTTTCCCGGCACTTAAATGGCTTTTAGGAGCAGGGTCCTTCCGGTCATCTCACGGGGCTTTTCAATGCCCATAATATCAAGTATCGTAGGCGCCACATCCGAAAGGCAGCCTCCCTCTCTCAGCACGTAATCCTCGTCATAATTCACAAGAAAAAAGGGAACGGGATTAGTCGTATGGGCCTTGAACTTCTCATTGTTGCCCGTAGTGATCTTCTCGGCGTTTCCATGATCCGAGCATAAAAACAGTACGCTGTCGGTTTCCTCAATTGCCTTCATCACCCTGAAAAGATTCTTGTCCACCGCTGAAAGCGCAGCCTTAAGCGCGGCCTCATCCGCAATATGTCCCATGATGTCAAGGTTTACATAATTTGCCGCAATAAAATCATACCTGCCTGACTGTATGGCCTTTATAAGCTCATCCGTGACCTCGGAGGTGCTCATCTCCGGCTTCTGGTCAAAGAAAGGGATTTTAGGGGAATCCACTATGACGGTATCAACGTTGTCATAGCTCTCCCAGGTGTTGCCCGCAAAGGCTCTTGTCAGATGGGAGGCACCCTCCGCCTCGGTTATGAGCGCGCATTTCAGGCCGTTTTTGTCAAGCCAGTCTATCAGGTTGTTCTCAATGAAATCCGGTTCAAAGGCAATGGAAACGTTTTCCGGCTCCTCATCATATCTTGAAAAGCAGGTGAAGAACACCTCAGGTCTCACATCCCTTTTAAACATCCGAAACTCTGAAGCGCAGAAGGCTCTGGTAAGCTCCTTTGCCCTGTCTGCCCGGAAATTGAAAAATATCACCGAATCATCATCATTGATCGTACCGACAGGAACACCGCCGTTTACTATAACGGTCGGAACTATATATTCATCGGTTTCGCCGCGAAGGTAGGCAGCCACTACCGCATCCTCGGCATTTGAGGCTTTATTTCCTTCTCCGTTCACCATTGCGTAATAGGCAAGCTTGATGCGGTCATAATTCCTGCTTCTGTCCATGGCATAGGCCCGTCCCATGACCGTTGCGATCTCCCCGACCCCGATCTCCCTCATCCTGTTCTGAAGGCTTTCAAGATAAAACAGGGCCGAGCTTTCGTCCGTATCCCTTCCGTCTAGGATGCAGTGTATATAGACCTTGTTTATATAATTTTTCCTGGCAAATTCAAGGAGAGCGTAAAGGTGGCTTAAATGAGAATGGACTCCGCCGTCGGAAACAAGCCCTATTATGTGCAGACAGGAATCCCGCTGCCTGCAGAAGTCTATGGTCTTCTTAAGGACCTCGTTTTTCTCGAACAAACCGAACTGTATGTTTTTGGATATCCTTGTAAGCTCCTGATAGACGATACGCCCGGCACCGATGTTCATACAGCCCACCTCGGAATCCCCCGCCTGGCCGTTGGGAAGCCCTACCGCCATCCCGCTTGAAAGACCAAGGACGTAAGGGCACTCCTTTTTCATTGTATCAAACACCGGAGTATCGGTAATATTGAATATATCTACCTTTTTGTCCTTCTGTATCCCGATCCCGTTCACGATGATCAGGATAGTCGGACTCTTTAAGGGACTCACTGCTTTTTTGCCCCCTCAAACATATCATAGATATCTATCTTGCAGGCATCATGCTCCGTCATTCCTACGAAGGCCGCTCCGTAAAACGCTTCGTCATCCCTCATATCAGCCCTTGTGATATTTATAAAGCAGTTGATGGTCTCCTTTGTCCACAGGACCAGCTCCGCTTCATACATGGAATTGAGCTCCAGCTTCTGACTGCACTTAAAGCCGATACCCGTCTTTGAAAGATCCGTCACATCCACCGGGATCCTCTCATGCATTCTGCTGTCAAGCCTCTTAATGATGACATGAGCATTAAGGACTATTCTCTTCGCCTTTCTTTTTTCAACCATATTCTCCCCCCCAAAAAAAACAAAAACCGATAAAACAAACTCATTATACTAAAGAATACCGTTTGAGGTCAACAGGGTTTACCGCCATTGCAGGGCAATGTCCCTAAGCTACAGGATCGCCATGGCGTCCCCGAAGGAGAAAAAACGGTAGCCGCTGCTTTTTGCCTCCTCATATGCGTTTAGCACCCTCTCTCTGCCTGCAAAGGCACTGACTAACATAAGAAGAGTAGACTCCGGAAGATGGAAATTCGTGATCAGACCGTCCATGACCCTGAAACGGTACCCGGGATAAATGAATATCCCGGTATCTCCGCTCTGAGCAACGACCCTTCCGTTTTCCAGAGCGGCGCTTTCAACGCTCCTGCAGGAGGTCGTGCCTACGCAGATGATCCTTCCGCCTGCGGCCCTTGCGTTATTTATCTTAGCCGCGGCCTCCTCGGTTACGGTATAGTGCTCCGTATGCATATTGTGATCCAGGATATTCTCACACTTTACGGGACGAAAGGTGCCAAGTCCCACGTGCAGAGTAACATAAGCGGTTTGCACGCCCTTCTTCTGTATATTTTCAAGCAGCTCCGTGGTAAAGTGAAGACCCGCCGTGGGTGCCGCCGCGGAGCCCTCATATTTTGCGTATACCGTCTGATAGCGCTCCCTGTCCATGAGCTTATGGGTAATATACGGAGGCAGCGGCATTTCTCCAAGCCTGTCAAGAAGCTCTTCAAAAATCCCCTTATATTCAAATCTTACTATCCTGTTGCCGTCCTCCTTAAGCTCCTCGATCTCCGCCTTAAGCAGGCCGTCGCCAAACACTACCCGGGCGCCCTTTCTCAGCTTCCTTCCGGGGCGCACCAGTGTCTCCCACCGGTATTCGTCCACTCTTCTGAGCAGAAAGACCTCTATGCAGGCGCCTGTATCCTCCTTTGTCCCCAAAAGCCTTGCAGGTATGACTCTCGTATCGTTGAGCACCAGGCAGTCGCCGGGAACAAGCTCATCAAGGATATCGGAAAATATCCTGTGCCTTATCTCTCCGGTAGCCCTGTTCAAAAGCATAAGCTTTGACGAAGCCCTGTCAGTCAGCGGATCCTGAGCTATAAAGCTCTCAGGGAGCTCATAATGATAATCTGAGGTTTTAAACCCGTCCCTTTCTATCATACCTTAAGCCTTACTCCCATATCGGAAAGCTTCTTAAGGATGGCGTCTATATGCTCCTGTACCTCCTCGCCTGTAAGCGTCCTGTCATACAGGCAGAATTCAAATCTCAGGGTGACGCTCTTTACGGCCTGCGAATCGTAGATATCTATGACCGAAACGTTCTTAAGGGAATCGATCTTAAGCTCCTTCCAGGCTCCTTCTATGTCCTCAAATCTCATACCGCCCGCAAGCAGCAGGGACAGATCGTATTCTACCGCGGGGAATCTGGAGGGCTCTATGAATTCATAATCCTTCTTAGCTATCGCAAGCAGCTCATCCATATCGATCTCAACCAGAACGACATAGCCGTTCTTCGATATCCTCGAAAGGGTCTTCGGGTGTACGGTGGAGAGCGTTCCGATAAGCCTGCCGTCTGCCCTTATATCAGATGTGTTCCGGGGATGCTGCCACACATGCGAGGGCGCTGTCTTTTTAAAGGACACGCTTTTATGCTTCAGCTCGCTTATCATCGTATTTATAAGCGTTACCGCCTTGAAATACAGATTTTTCTCGGTCTGCTCCTTCGAATACATCCCGATCCCAAGCATCCTTTTTTCGTTAGCCGAGCCGTCCTCCTTTACGCCGCAAACGACTCTTCCGATCTCAAATACCGAAAACTCGGGCTTATAATTCCTGTTGTTATATATGAGCGGCAGAAGGCTTTCATGCATTGAGGTCCTTAATATCCCCGTATCCTGCTCCTGTGAGCTTCCTAAAAGCCGCACGTTATCCTCCGGGACAAGCCCGATATTGCGAAGCTCGTCCGGATCACACCATATCCTCGTATGTACCTCGTTCATTCCGAAGGTCTTTACGAGAAGATCCTTAACGGTATCTTCCTCATACCGTCTTTTGGTGGTCTTTGCGGGAAAAAGCGGAGACCTTGCCGTCTTTATCTCAAAGTTATCGTAACCGTATATCCTTGTTATCTCCTCGACTATGTCAGCCTTCATGCTGATATCCTTCGTGGCTCTGAAGGAGGGAACTCTGCATGAAAAGCAATCACCGTCCCTCTTTGTTTCAAAGCCCAAAAGCTTAAGCGTCTCCTCCATCCGGTCCGAAGAGATATCTATCCCCGTATACCGGTCTACAAAGGCCTTATCAAAATCAATATCAAGCTCTGGAAAATGTGTGGGATAGGTGTCGGTTATCCCGGTAACGAACCTGCAGCCGGGGTCTGTTTCGCTTAAAAGCCTGACAAACCGCTTTGCGGCAAGCATTGTAAGCTCCGGATCCAGCGTTTTTTCATATCTAGCGGAGGCGTCTGTCCGAAGCCCCAGCCTTGATGCCGATCTTCTTATGCACACCGCGTCGAAATTTGCGCACTCAAGGACCACCGAGCTGGTATCGTCAAGTATCTCGCTGTCAAGCCCGCCCATGATACCAGCGACGGCGACAGGTACAAGCTCCCCGTCCTTCTCATTATAGATCATCAGGGTGTCTGGCGTTATCTCTCTCTCATTTCCGTCGAGCGTGAAGAACTTAAAGCCCTCCTTCGGCGTATCCACCACGATCTTATCAACCCTGTTTCCGTCAAAGGCGTGGGTAGGCTGTCCAAGCTCAAGCATCAGGTAGTTCGTCAGGTCCGCAAGGAGATTGATGGCTCTGGTGCCGCAGTAATACAGCCTTATCTGCATTTCCATTGAGCTTGTGTTCTTTGTGATGTTTTCAGCCCTTAAACAGGTGTACCTGTAAGCAAGCGCGGGGTTTCGTATTTCAGCCTCCACCCTTTCATCGCCGTTGTAGGGCACCTCCATCACCGGCAGGGGCTTCAGGGGCTTTTTGGTAAGCGCCGCAAACTCCCTGGCCATTCCGTAATGGCCCCACAGATCTGGACGGTTTGTGAGGGATTTGTTATCCACCTCAAATACGATATCCTCAATAGGGAAAAGCTCCTTAAGGTCGGTTCCGTTTTTATATGAGGGATCAAGCTCCATTATGCCTGAATGGTCGTCCGATATCCCCAGCTCCTTTCCAGAGCAGCACATCCCGTTCGACACCTCTCCTCTGAGCTTTGCAGGCTTTATCTTAATGTCTCCGAGCCTTGCTCCGAGCCTTGCAAAGGCGGTCTTGATACCCTCCCTTGCATTGGGGGCCCCGCATACGACATCAAATACCTCATCTCCCGCGTCCACCTTTAAAAGATGCAGATGGTCCGAATCCGGATGAGGCCTGCAGGACAGTATCTCTCCAACAACGACTCCGCTTATATCCCTGCCCTTATACTCAATACCCTCAACCTCGGCGCAGGCCAGCGTAAACCTCTGAATGAGCTTCTCTATATCCTCTCCCTCCAGATCGACAAAATCCCTGATCCAGTTCATTGAAACAAACATATATATCCTCCTTAGATACTCTTAAACTGTGAAAGTGTATTCAGATCCCCGCTGTTAAAGGCTCTTATATCCCCCACGCCGTATTTCATCATGGCAAGCCTTGTAAGTCCCAGCCCGAAAGCAAAGCCGGTATACTTAAAGGGCTCCTCATCGGTATTTATGCCCCCGTGCTTAAGGACATTCGGGTGTATCATCCCGCAGGGACAGAGCTCCAGCCAGCCCGAATTCTTACAGGAGGGACAGCCCTTCCCGCCGCAGATCAGGCATTGTATGTCAAGCTCAAAGCCCGGCTCGACGAAAGGGAAAAAGCCGGGACGCAGCCTTACGGTAACCTCTCTTCCGAATACCTCGGAAAGCATTGTCTTCATAAAATAGATCAGGTTGGATATGGAAATATCCTTATCCACCATGATCCCCTCCATCTGGAAGAAGGTATTCTCATGGTTTGCGTCGATAGCCTCATTTCTGAAGCATCTGCCCGGAAAGACGGCCCTTATCGGTCTTCCGGTCTCGTGAAGCATGGGACCGTATTTCTTAAGTATGGCGTTCTGGGCCGCGGAGGTATGACTCTTTAAAAGCTCCTTGGGAGTCGTCAGATAGTAGGTGTCCTGCATATCTCTGGCCGGGTGGAATTCAGGGATGTTCAGCGCCTCAAAGCAATGATAATCATCTACGATTTCATTGTAGTCCTCAACATCAAAGCCCATCGACTCAAAAATATCCTCCAGCTCGCGCTGTACAAGGGTTATCGGATGGTAGGAACCGTCAGGGCAGTTTACGGGGAGCGACTCGTCATAGCTTTCGGCACCGTCTATAAGCAGCTTTTCCTGAAGGCTCACTATTTCCGACTTCCTGTCCTCAAACCTGTCTGTCAGCTCCTTCTTAAAATTATTGATAAGCCTTCCGTATTCCTTCTTTTTCTCATCGGGGACCTTAGAAAGCTCCTTCATCAGAGCTGAGACCTGCCCCTTTTTGCTAAGGAAGTCAAGGCGCAGCTCCTCCAGGGATTTGACATCATTTACGTCCCTGAGCTTTTTATAGAACTGCTCCCGAAACTTATCCACCATATCGATCATAATATGTTCCTCCTATACTTTCTTCTTTTCCAGGACCTTCCTGAAATTAATGATGTTTTTAAGACTTTCAGAGGCAGGGGCCCATTCTGTCTCCTGAGACACCCTTGCCCTTTCCCTGTCTGCTTCTATGGCCTCAAGGACCCGGTCGCTGTCAAGGCGGCTCCTCTCCCTCTGTTCGTTAATGCGTTTTCTGAAATATATCCTGTCAGAGAATATACTGTTAAGCTGAGCTCCCATAAATAATATATACATATTTATATACAGCCACAGAAGAAGCACGACCACCGTGGCAAGAGAACCGTATATTGAAAAGCTGTCCATAAAGTAATTGAGAAAGACAGTAAACAGCCCGGAAAAGACGACCATTGCCGCGGTAGCCGCAAAGGCTCCGAAAAGCTGTGACCTGATCTTCTGCTTTTTCCTCGGAAGAAAGCAGTACAAAAGTACGAGCAGGACAAGGGCTCCGAGGATGAAAATAAGATTGGTGTAAAACTGGCCCAGACTTCCGCCTATGGAGGCACCCGGCACAAACCTGTCGATCAGCTCAAGGATGTACTGGCCGAAGGCTCCGAATATCAACTCGATCGTCAATACGAGAAGCATGATGAGAGTATAAAGTGATGATTTGAGCCTTATTATAACGTAATTATACGGCTCCATGATATGGAATATCTCATCAAGCCCTCTCCTTATTGACATAAGGCCCCTTGAGGCAGACCAGATCGCAGCTGCGGCAGAGATCGAAAGTATCGTAAAATGATCCTTATAGACCTCGTTGATAAGGGAAAAGGCAAAATCATCAAACTGGGCAGGCAGAATACGTTTTACGGCGTTTATCACCATTTCCTCGGTAAGGGGTGTAAACGGAACCACGGCAAAAAGTGCCAGGATGAAAGGAACAGAGGCTATAAACATATAATACGCTGCCGATGCGGCGTAGACATCCACGTGATTTGCCCTCATCCTGTCAAAGAAGGATCTGCATATTCTGTATATTCTTATACAAAGCTTCTTCATTATTTCTATTGATGACATGCAGTGCACCGACCTGCTTCGTGCACCTTCGCGCCGGCCGCATGCCGTGTATGCTATAAACAGAGAAAAAGAGAGAAACGTCAGCTTCTCCCTTTGTCCCTGGTATGGACTGACCCCGAAATGCCGGTTCTTGAATTTTGACTCCTAGCTGACGCCAGGTGGATAACCGCAATCATACTTCTGCCGTCCACTGAAAATGAGGCATGACATCCGTATGACGATGTAGGAATTCCGTTTAAAGTAATGTAGGTTCAAAACATCAAGAATTATCGAACATTTCAGGTTAGGTTGATTATAAGATAAAACCCGTTGAAAAGCAATAAAAACTTGGATTAATATATAGGAGGATCATTTTAAAAACATGCTGGAAATGAGAGAATATTCTGATATAATGAATCAGTAACGGATATATCCGTTTCCTGTTGCATCTATTAAGGATATGACAGTTTCAGCGCACGGATAAAACTGCGCGGGAGGTGGTTTCTATGAAAAATAAATATATGATAAGGATAGTATCGGCAGCATTGGCGGTTTTTATCTTTTCAGCTTCTTTTTTGGGTATGCCCGCCACCGCATATGGCGCCGACTCTCCTTCCGTGATGGATCTTGCTACAAGATCCCTGCTCATCACCTGCCTTAAGGATGTATACGCCGCAAGGGTGGAGCAGACCAGAGTAGCGAGGGAATATCTCGGGTCCGTAAAGACCCTTTCCGGCTATAATCCGGAGTATGCTTCAGGCATCCCTGCCGCAAGCGAGAGACTTGAGAACGCCATCAAAGCGGAAATCGCGGCAAAAAATGAGCTCGAGCAGGCCTATGGACGCTCTCCCGGAAGCGGCATGCCCTCGCAGGGCACCTATTCCTACAACAGCAGAACGGCAGCCTTCCCCTGTGTATACCTGACTCCGGGGCTCTCAACGATACCCGTATCAGTCACCGTACCTTCCAAAAAGGCATACAGGGTAATGATAAACGGAATAGAGGCATTTTCCGTCCTTTCAACAGGAAGGCCCTCTGACCCGGGCTCGATGCTTGGTCTTGCGGCCTTCGCAGAGCCCTATGCCCAGTACTCCAAATGGCATATTACGGCCCATTTTTACGGCGGGCAGAAGCTTGTCGATTCGATAGAGCTGTCCGGAGAGGTCAGTGATCCCCTGAATTTCAGAAGACTTAACGATTTTGTTCAGATCTACAGGCCCGGTGTTGAGGGAGCCACCTTCCATGTATATGTTTCGGATAATCACTCGGTCATGGCCGCATGGAATACCGACGGGACCGTTACCATAACGGATTTTAACAATTACCCTCAATCGCCGCATTCAGAGGATAAAAAGACTGAGAGCAGTTCTTCTTCAGGGCAGGCTTCAAAAAACAGCAGTGATTCCTCTCAGGGAAGTGCATCAAAGTCGGAAAGCACCGGTTCTTCCTCAGGAAGCAATACATCTGCCGCGGAAGGCTCACCAGGTGAACAGACCGGTTCATCCGGCAGCAGCTCTTCCTCAGACACAAGCGGTTCCACCTCGGGAAACGGCAGCCAGAGCAGTGACGGAGCGGATTCCTCGATAGTATCCACCGGCTCCTCTTCCGATGGAAGCTCCGGCTCCTCTTCAACCGTTTCCGCCGCCATTGCCAACTCAAATGGCAAAACCATCAGTCTGAATGCCGACACTCAGGTATGGAGAACTGAGGGAGGCGTCAAATTCCACAAGGTCAATAACTGCAGCGGCATGGATCCTAATAAGGCCACACAGGTCAGTGTCAGGGATGCCGTTGAGAAATACAGCCTTGAAGCATGCGAGACCTGTTATAATTAAACTCACGTTCTGTCCGGTAAAATCAAACACACGATCTGTCCCTGACAGATCGTGTGCTCAGGAAAAAGCTTTACAATAAACGCAACAGATGATTGCGAGTTTGTGATGATCCGTTCATAAAGCCGGGCGGATCATTTAAGTATGAGCTTTTTGAAGGATTTCTTTCCTTTTCTTATCACAACTCCCTCGCCCTTAAGTTTTTCTCCGTCAAAGACGGCATAGACATCGGATATCTTCTCTCCGTCTACCGTTACTCCGCCCTGCTCGACAGATCTTCTTGCCTCATTCCTTGAGGCCGCAAGCTTTGCCTTCACAAGCATTGAGATTATGTCGATGGAGCCGTCCTTAAGATCGGCCTCTGTTATTTCTTCCGAGGGCATATTTTCGGCACTGCCGGTTGAGAACACTGCTTTTGCGGCGCTTTTTGCGTTCTCTGCCTCCTCCTGTCCGTGTACCAGCTTAGTGAGCTCGAAGGCCAGTATCTCCTTGGCGTCGTTGAGCCGGCTTCCCTCCCAGCTGTCCATTTCATCGATCTGCTCAAGAGGAAGGAAGGTAAGCATCCTTATGCACCTTAAAACATCATTGTCGTCAACGTTTCTCCAATACTGATAAAACTCATACGGGGAGGTCTTGTCCGCATCGAGCCATACCGCTCCGTTAGCGGTTTTGCCCATCTTCTTCCCTTCGGAATTCAAAAGCAGGGTGATCGTCATGGCATAGGCGTCCTTTCCCAGCTTTTTCCTTATAAGCTCGGTGCCGCCCAGCATATTGCTCCATTGATCGTCTCCGCCGAACTGCATATTGCAGCCGTATTTTCTGTAAAGCTCAAGGAAATCATAGCTCTGCATTATCATATAGTTGAATTCCAGAAAGCTTAAGCCCTTCTCCATACGCT
>DFEA01000019.1:14000-14147 GCA_002368575.1 Lachnospiraceae bacterium UBA3814
AGCCAGTCAGCATTATTTACCATCAGGGCTTTGTTTCCCCCGGACTTAAGATCATCCTCGGTTCCGAACTCTATAAACCTGCTCATCTGTTTTTTGAAGCAGCTGATATTATGCTCTATGTCTTCCTTTGTGAGCATTTTTCTCATA
>DFEA01000089.1 GCA_002368575.1 Lachnospiraceae bacterium UBA3814
GTTTACCGAACGAATCATTTCCTTTTTACGCCGACCCTATTTCCTGTTCCTCAATAAAAGATCGATATACTCCTCAAGCACCAGTCCGTTGTCCGTCATGTATTTCGCGTTTTCGACCCCGACATAGCGAAAATGCCAGGGCTCAAAGATGATCCCCGTGATATATTCCTTTCCGGCGGGATATCTCAGGATAAAGCCATACTCCGCGGCATTCTCCTTAAGCCACTTCCCGGCCTCTGTATCGGCAAATCCCGAATCAAGCGCTGTGTAATCCGGAGTGATTATGTCAAGGGCAAGCCCCAGCTGGTGTTCGCTGGTCCCCGGTATGGTGACGGAATAAGAAGCCGTCCTGAAGGCATCCAGATAGCACATCCCCGCTCCGATCAGCTTATCCAGCTTGTTGTTGAACAGGGTCGTCTGCCTCTCGTAGCTCCTGTAGGCGGAGCAGATCATAAGCTCGATCCCGTCCTCCTTCGCCGCGTCAAAGAGCCTCTCAACAGGCTCGATGATCCTTCTGTCTATCTGCTTGCTGTCATTCAACCACGTAAGGTTATACTCATAATCCTCAGGCACCGGATTCTGCTTGTTTACCAGTATAAGGTTCCAGTCGCTTACGTCAGTTCCCGGTACCGACATCACCTGCCTTGTATCCCCCGGGACCTTGTCATATTCATCCTCCTCTTCCGTATTCCTTTCCCTGTAGCCTGAAAGATCGCTTCCGAATACCGCTTCACCGTCGCCGGCATAATCCTCTATGGTCATTATCCGGTTTTCCTCCGAAGCCCTGCGGTATTCCTTTTGCTCCGCGTTTTCAAACACTGTGCCGCCCTTTGATGCGCTCTCGGAGCCATGCACGTAAAGCGCCCCCGTAAAAGCCACGGCCGAAAGGACGGAAAAAACCGTCAGAACGGTTAAAAATATCCTGATCTTATTCATCTGAAAGCCTCACCATGGTAAGACAGTTTCCCTTCGGAGCCTTTATTTCGGGTCCGTTCATTACTATGGTCTCTTTTTCAAGGTCCATAGTGAACAGGGTCAGGGAATCCGACTCATTATTCACGCTTATGATATGCTTCATATCCGGGAAGCAGCAGATATCCTTAGGATATTCCCCGCTTATGGGAAGCACGAACTTTCTTGACAGCAGCCCGGTGTTTTCATCGATCGCAAAGGCTCCGATGGAATTGTCACCGGCATTTGAACAGAACAGATAGCGATGATCCGGTGAAAAATCCATGGCGCAGGCTGCCGAACCCCTGCCATGGTAATCGTTCAGGGTGGATATCTTCTGAAGCTTGTTGAATACGGGATTTTCGTTTTCATCCACCTCATAGCTGTATACATCTATAGTGTTTGATATCTCATGTATGATATAAGCAAATTTCCCGTCCCTGCGAAACTTTATATACCTCGGTCCGCTGTCCTGCTCGGAACGGACTATATCCACAAGCTTAAGCTTTCCAACGGCCGCGTTCAGCGCATACACCATAACATGGTCATTCCCGGAGGCCACGGCACACAGGAATTTATTATCCCTTGTCATCTTCACGCAGCTTACATGGGGCCAGAAATTCCTCTCTCCTTTGCTCCCTACGCCCTTTAAGAATATCTCGTCCGTTATCCTTCCTATGGACCCGTCATCATTAAGCTTAAGGACCGTGATCTTTCCGTCATGATAGCCGGCCACAAAAAGGAACCTGTCCTCATAATCCGGCGACAGGTAGCAGCCCCTCATCCCGTTTATCTGGGCGCGGTTAAGCTCATTAAGTCCTCCGTCCTCTGTTATCCTGTAGGAAACGACGCCCATATCCGTTATGGAATAAAGGAACCTGCCCTTATGTGAGACCGTGGCATAGGAGGAATTTGTGATACTTACCGAAGACCTCTCCTCTATCCTTCCCTTCTCAACGTCGACATCAAATATCCTTATCCCTCTGTCGTTATCGTCCATAGTATATGTAGAAAGATAAGCCGCGTATCTTTCGTTCGTCCTGCTCATTTCTGCTCCCTTTCTCTCACCCTTTCCGGAAATCCGACCTTTTTCTGAACCTTTCTCAGGGTCCTTCGCGCCGTCATTTCTGCCTTCTCCGCATTGTTTCTTATTACCGTATCGATGTATTCCTTTTCCTTTTCAAGCTCCTTTACCCTTTTCTGAAGAGGAGACAGAACCGAGACCACCGCTTCGCCTACAGCCTCCTTAAACTCACCGTAGCCCCTGCCTTCAAACTCTCTTTCCACCTCTTCGGGAAGCTTTCCGGTACATACCGAATATATATCTATGAGGTTTTTCACCCCCGGCTGCTCGTCCCTGTACCTTACCGCCCCTTCCGAATCCGTAACCGCACGCTTGAGCTTTCTTCTTACGGTATCAGGATCGTCCATAAGATATACGCTCGCGTTCGGGTTTTCGTCCGATTTGCTCATTTTCTTTGAGGGATCCTGAAGGCTCATTATCTTTGCGCCCTGCTTTCCAACATAGGCCTCCGGAATGGTGAATACATCACCATAGATCGCATTGAACCTCATGGCTATATCCCTTGTGAGCTCAAGGTGCTGCATCTGGTCGATCCCTACAGGCACCACATCCGCCTGGTAAAGGAGTATATCCGCCGCCATGAGCACGGGATAGGTGAACAGTCCCGCGTTTATATTATCCCCGTGCTTTGCGGATTTATCCTTGAACTGCGTCATACGGGAAAGCTCTCCCATATAGGTAAAGCAGTTAAGTATCCACGCAAGCTCCGCGTGAGCCGAAACATGGGACTGGTAATAGATGGTGTTCTTCTCGGGATCAAGCCCTGCGGCAATATATAAAATAAGCAGCGCCCGTGCTCTTTTCCTGAGCTCTGCCGGATCCTGCCTCACCGTGATGGAATGCATATCCACCACCGAATAAAAACATTCATATTCATCGGAAAGGCTCACCCAGTTTTTAAGCGCCCCCAGATAATTGCCGAGGGTAAGGCTTCCCGTAGCCTGCATTCCCGAAAAAAGCACCTTTTTATCACCGATCATCACTATCCTCCTGATCCTGATTTTTAAAATTATGTAAACCGATACTCACGGTTCCTGCCGGTCAGCCCCGTCCTTAAGCTCAGAGCTTTTAAGGATGAGCACTGACCTTGGCTCCGTCTCAATGCTCTCCTGCTTTTCCGACAGAAGCCCCGAATATCTCTCAAGCAGCTCCTCATCACTTGAGATCACCGGGACCCATCTGAGCCCCTTCGGAAGCTTCGGAAGGGCAAATTCATGTTTTTCCCAGTGCATATTCCACGCGACATAGATAAAATCATCATCGCTTCCGTCATCCCGCTTTGCATATTTTCCGCAGTACATCACGCCGATATGCCTGATGTGATTGTAAAGCTTCGGATACCAGGCCTGCTCCGCGTGATATGAAAGATCGGGGTAGCCGCAGGAAAGTGAATCCATAAGCCTCGGCTCATGACACATATGGGTAATGGGGTGTTCCCTCCTGAAGGCCACAAGCTGTTTTATGAAGGAGAAAAGCTCCCTTGAATACATGGTATCCTTCCACACCAGCCACCCGGTCGCGTTATCCTGGCAATAGGGATTGTTGTTGCCTCCCTGGCTGTTCATAAACTCATCACCGGCATAAAGCATCGGCACCCCGCGGGCGGTCATCAGCATGGTGAGGATGTTCTTCATCTGCTTAAGCCTGAGATTTATTATCTGTTTTTTACGGGAAGGCCCCTCCGCGCCGCAGTTCCAGCTGTAATTATAATCCTCTCCGTCCCTGTTTGCCTCACCGTTTTCCTCATTATGCTTGTAATCATAGGATACGAGGTCATTCAGGGTAAAGCCTTCATAGGTGGTTATATAATTAATCCGCCTTATATCCGCCGGATTGTCGGACTGCGCCCTGATGAAGGAATTCAGCATATCCTCGTCGCTCTTTAAATACCTCCGGGCGACCGTCATATATTCCCTGCTGCACACAGCGAGTGAACGGTTTACGGGAAGCCCGCCGTTAAAGCTCCTCATTCCCCTGTCGAAATGGCTGTAGTAGATCTTTGTGTCGGCAAGAACATCATTGGTGATTATGAGCTCCATGGGAAGGTCGTTCCCCATAAGGAAGAAGCCGTCGATATGATATTCCCTCACCCAGTACTCAAGGCAGGGAAGGACGATATTCCGGTTGACGCTGTCGGGAAAATAAAAGCGCATCACCAGCTCAATGCCGGCTCTGTGAAGCGCCTTTACCATATCCTTGAATTCCCTTACAAAGTCATCGGAGGAGGAATATTCGGGCTTGGGAAGGAAGAAGCTCGCGTTCTTAAAGCCCCAGTAGTTCATCTTCTCCGCGGGAACGCGCTTCATATTGGAGCTGTAGACCACATCCTGATATGCGCTGCTTTCCTCTGAGTCAAATTCATAGAAAAAATATGAGGGCATGAGAACTATCTGATTGACCGAAAGCTCTTTGATATGATCAAGCTTTTCAAGCAGTCCCTTATAGGTCCCGCGATGCTGCACCTTTGAGGAGGGATGCCTTGTAAAGCCCCTGACATGCAGCTCATAGGCTATGATATCACAGAAATCAAGCTTTAACGGGGAATCCCCCTCCCAGTCATATTCCCTGTCGTATACCATAGCAGGATCGATATGACCTTTTCTCCTGATCTCTCCCCATTTCCTGAGCTTTTTTACATTCCTCAGCCATGGATCGAAAAATATCCTGCCGTCCTTTTCCACGGTATAATATATATCCCTGAAGGAAAGCGGACTGACATACATGCTGTAGACATTGCCGAAGGCATGATACTTAAGCATATCCGCCCTGAGTAATAGCCTCCCCTCATGATTGTAAATGCACACAAAAAACGTCCGGCAATTCAGAGCGGCAAAGCAGAAATTTATTCCGTCGTCATTCACCGAAACGGCACCGAATTCATATGATACACCATTTTGTATCCTGTAATCCATATCTAATCCCTAAAGCATCGATTCCAATATCCCCGGACAGGGCTCATATAACCCTTGGAAGGATCTCATCTACCCTTCCGTGTATACAAAGCTCGGCAAGGTCATCGCTGTAATGCTCGTGCAGAGTGATGAGTACCACATGCTCGCCTTCGTAATACTGAAGGAAGGTCTTTACAAGCGGATGGTTCATATTAGTGCCGAGCAGCAGCACCATTGATGCCTGTCTCATGGCATCAGCGGCCATGGTCATGAGATCGTTCCTCATCATCTCCCCATGGAGCAGGACCCTTGGCCTTATGGGGACCTGACAGTCCTCGCACAGAGGGATGCCCTTAGCCTCCTTCATGTACTGAAGAGAATAGCCCCTGTAGCATTTCGGGCACTCGTTCACCCTTATGCTTCCCCGTATATCGATTATATTAAAAATACCGGCCTCCTCGGCAAGACCGCTTATGTCATGAACTATACAGGCCGGGAGCTTGCCCATTTCCTGAAGCCTCTTTATGGCATGATAGCCCGGTCCCGGATGCGCCTCCCTGTCAAGTATCTCACGCCTGTAGAACTCATAAAATTTCTGCTTCTTTGTGGTATAAAAGGCAGCGGAAAACAGCTCCTCTGGCGAAAGGCCGTATTCCTCCTCTATCCGGTAGCATTCCTCGCTGCTTGACAGGTTCCTCAGTCCGCACTCGATCTCCATCCCGACACCGAGCATCGCGACTATATTGGTGCTGTCCTTTATCATCGCCCTGAGACTGGCGATTTTTTCCTCTTGCGATAAAAAACTCATTTTACTGGTCCTTCGGCTGCATTCTGAATATATGTCTGCTGCAGTTATCATTCCCGGGTCACCCCATGCGCAGACATTTTTGCTCATGTGAATGGTAACCTACTTTATACGTTCACGATTATCATACCAGTTTATGTTTCTTTTTTCAAGAAAGTGTGATACTTTATTAATGCATGATCATCGTCCGGTTTTAACCGGACTGTTAACCGGCTTTACACGGGGGTTTTTAAAATGTCAGATAACAATAATGAAGATATGTTTGACGAGGAAATGACCGTCACACTGGAGCTTGACGACGGCACCAGCGTCGAATGTGCCGTTATCACGATCTTTGATGTGGCCGATAAGGATTATATCGCTCTTCTTCCTCTTGATGAGAACGCGGAAAACGAGGAAGGCGACGTCTGGATCTACCGTTATTCCGAAAATCCGGAGGATCCGAACGAGGAGCCCTTGCTTGAATATATCGAGGATGATGACGAATACGAAGCGGCGGCCGATGCCTTTGATGAATTCATGGACAACCAGGAATTTGACGGGGTATGACTCTGCGCCGATTTCGTCCTGCGAAATCGTGCGCTTAGGAATGAACTTCAGTTCATTCCGATTCGTTCGGTTTACCGAACGAATCATTTCCTCTTATCAGCGTCCTTAAGCTCATGCAGGAAGCGTGACTCGCTTTTCCCGAAATCATCCTTTTTTTGTCCGCATATGTAAAGCCTGTCCCTTGCTCTTGTCATCGCCACATAAAATAACCTCCTCTCTTCCTCTGTCTCCGCATTTGTCTCAGCCCTTTTGTGGGGGAAATATCCCTCTCTCATTCCTATAACAAAGACTGTGTCATACTCAAGCCCCTTTGAAGCGTGAACCGTCTGCAGCGTGATCTGCCCCTCTTTCCCGCCCTCTGCCCTTTTGTTTGACGCGCCCTTCTCCTGAGATATCCCGCATAGCATTTCCACATGCTTAAGGAACTCTCCCATATCGTTATGTCCCCCGGTCCGTTCAAGGAACTCCTCAGTAAGCTCGTTTACCGTCTCACTCCTTCCGCCCTGCGCCCTGAGAAGCTCTTTTTCATAGCCGATGCCCTTAAGGATGTAATTAAAGCCCGCCCTTACGGGAAGCTCCCTTATAAATTCCATATCCTTTTGAAGCCTGTGTATGGCAAAAAGCCTTTCCTCCTCACCCTTATGATAATCGGCAAGGGCCCCGAGGGAAATTTTTCCGCCAATGCCGAAGGCTTCCCTGCTCAGCCCTCTATCGGGTCTGTTAAGTATCCTGAGAAGGTCCCCTTCACTTTCGTAAAGAGAAAAGCGCATGTAAGACAGCACATCCTTTACCCATTCTTCATTGAAAAAGCTGCCTGTCTTTTCCGCCCTGAAATAAGGTATGCCCTGCTTCTTAAGCTCAGCCTCAAGTACCTCCGCACACCGCCCCATCCTGTATAAAATGCCTGTGCTTGTCCCCGGAGCCTCCTTCATAAGCTCACGAAGCTTTCCTGTCACAAATTCCGCCTCCTCATGAGAGCTCTTAAATATCTCAACATCTACAAGGCCGGCTTCAGCTCTTGCCGCCTCCTGTCTTTTAGGGAGCCTTTCCTTATTGTGACCGATAAGACATACCGCATTTTCGATTATCTCTCTTTTACACCTGTAATTCGTTACAAGATTTACGATCCTTATGCTCCTGTGCTCATCCTTAAACCTCCGCATTATCGAAGGACAGGCTCCCCTGAAGCCGTAGATCGACTGATCGTCGTCACCCACAGCAAAAATATTGGCCCTTTCCCCGGCAAGCAGCTTTAGCACCTCATACTGCCTGAGATCGATATCCTGAAACTCGTCCACCAGGATGTATTCATACCTTTCCTGCCATTTTTTCAGCACCCCGGGAGACTGCGTCAAAAGCCTTATGCATTCGGTTATCATGTCGTCAAAATCAAGCTTTTTCTCCCGCCTGCATTTTTCGGAATATTCAGAAAATACTTTTTCAAAAAGCTCTCCTTCGCTTTTCTCCGAAAATTCAGGCAGTACGCCAATTTTTCTGGCGGCTATCCTTGACAGGGTCTCCTCCTGCCAGGCCTCGTCCCGGTATGCTGGGCATCCTGCCATCCTGCCGGCAAGGCTTACATATTCTTTTTTCGTTTTATGGGATAGGATGCTGTTTTCGTTATACAGTCCCTCTTTCTTCAGGATCTGATAAAAAACAGCGTGGAAGGTTCCGAAATGGACCGGATATGTCCGTCCGCCGGAAAGGCTTAAGAATCGCTGCTGCATTTCTCCGGCGGCTTCTCGTGAAAAAGTAAGAACCAGTATCTTATCGGGCGGGATGTCATGGTGCATTGTGAGGTTAAATATCCTCTCACTCAGCACCGCCGTCTTCCCTGAGCCCGGGCCGGCGAGCACGAGCATCGGACCGTCCAGATGCTCTGCCGCCAGCTGTTGTTCTTTATTTAATTGTCTCCTCAAGCTTTTCTATTCCCTTTCTTATCCTCTTTAAGGATTCCTCCCTGCCGAGAAGTTCCATCAGCTCTGTGGCTCCGCCCGGGGTCATCTGCTTTCCGGAAACGGCGGTCCGCACCGGCCACATCACATACCCGTTCTTGACCCCCTTCCGGGCGACATATCCCGAAAGCAGCGCATACAGAGCATCGTTTGAATAATCCTCCTCCGCCTCAAGCTCAGGCAGAAGCTCCCTAAGCACCTCCAGCGATGATTCAAGAGTAGTCTTCATCTTCCTGTGCACATACATATTCACATCGTAATCGGGAAGTTCCTCAAAAAAGTCTATGTGCTCCTTAATATCCGGGAAGATCTCTATCCTTGTCTTCACCATTTCAGCTATCTTCCTGAAATCAAGCTCCTTCGTGATGACCTCCCTTATAAAGGGCAGCGCCCTTTCATAAAACAGGTCGAAGTCCATGGCCTTTATGTACTCTCCGTTCATCCACTTAAGCTTCATATAGTCAAATACGGCAGGCGATTTGCTTATATGACGGTAGTCAAAATCCCTTATGAGCTCCTCAAGGGATTTTATCTCCTGATTATCCTCCGGACTCCACCCCAGAAGCGCAACAAAATTGACGACCGCTTCACTTACAAAGCCCTGTGCGATGAGATCCTCATAGGAGGAATGACCGCTTCGCTTGGAAAGCTTTTTATGCTCCTTATCCGTGATCAGCGGACAGTGCACATAAACAGGCACCTCCCAGCCGAAGGCTTCATACAGCCTGTTATATTTGGGTGAGGAGGAAAGGTATTCATTGCCTCTTACAACATGGGTTATCCCCATAAGATGATCGTCTATCACATTGGCAAAGTTATAGGTGGGAAAGCCGTCGGATTTGATCAGGATCATATCGTCAAGCTCCGCGTTGTCAACCGTAATATCGCCGTATATCTCGTCGTGGAAGGTCGTGGTGCCCTCCATAGGGTTATTCTGCCGGATGACATAAGGCTTCCCGGCCTTAAGGTTCTCTTCGATCTCCTCCTTTGTAAGGCTTAAGCAGTGCTTGTCGTAAACGCTTATCTCCTTGCCGTTTATCTCGGTCGTCAGGCCCTCAAGCCTTTCCTTGCTGCAGAAGCAGTAATAGGCCTTTCCCTCATCTATAAGCTGCTTCGCATATTTAAGGTAGATCCCCTGCTTCTGTCTTTCGCTCTGTACATAAGGCCCGACGCCCCCGTCCTTATCGGGGCCTTCGTCATGCTTTAGGCCTGTTTTTTCAAGCGTCCGGTATATTATGTCAACCGCACCCTCAACATACCTCTCCTGATCCGTATCCTCGATCCTTAATATAAAATCCCCGCCCTCATGTTTCGCTATAAGATACGCGTAAAGCGCGGTCCTTAAATTTCCCACATGCATCCTTCCTGTAGGACTTGGAGCAAACCTTGTTCTGATCTTCATATCCTCATGCCTTTCTGCACCGATTGCCTGCAAGCTTATTCGATATTTGCCCGGCAAATACCGGATCGGTTCGTGTGCCGACCTCTAATCTAACACAGGACCGCTATTAATTCAACCTGCATTTCACTGTCCGTGCTTGACGCATCTGACTTAAGTGATATACAATTACAGCAGACAAAAAAACCGCCCGGGGAACAGAAATGGAAAATAACATCTTTAAAGACATCGATAACAACGAACTTCTTGACGGTGTAATGCCGGTAGCGCCTTTAAAAATAATCTGCCATGAAAGCAGCAGGGAGCTTGGCAATCTTCTTAACAGGCACCTGAAGGAATTCAGAAGCGTGACCAACAAAAAGCATCGTTCCTCTCTTGCCTTTCAGGATTACGAGCCCGAAAACTTCCTCGTGGACTGTGAATGCTCAAGGTTCAGCTCCGGCGAGGGAAGGGCCGTCATGAATGAGTCCATAAGGGGCAAGGATCTCTTCATCATCGCCGACGTGACCAATCACAGCCTTACCTACAGGCTTAACGGCTACGAAAACCATATGTCGCCTGACGATATATATCAGGACCTGAAAAGACTGATCTCCGCCATCGGAGGAAAAGCTCACAGGATAACCGTAGTCATGCCCTTTCTCTACGAGAGCCGCCAGCACAAGCGCCACAGCAGAGAATCTCTCGACTGTGCCATTGCTCTCGGTGAACTCCAGAACATGGGCGTAAGCAATGTTGTCACCTTTGATGCCCATGACCCCAGGGTGCAGAACTCCACCCCCTTAAACGGCTTTGACAATTTCCTGCCTCCCTATCAGTTCATAAAGGCGCTCATACATTACGAAAAGGACCTGATAATCGATAAGGAGCATCTGGTGGTCATCTCCCCGGATGAGGGAGCACTTGACCGTGCGGTCTACTTTGCCGGAGTTCTTGGAGTGGATACCGGAATGTTTTACAAGCGCAGGGATTATTCAAAGGTCGTAAACGGGAAAAACCCCATAGTTGCACACGAATTTCTGGGAGACAACATTGACGGCAAGGATGTGATAGTGATCGATGATATGATCTCCTCAGGCGGAAGCATGATAGATACCTCCCGCCAGCTCAAGGAAATGAACGCAAAAAGGGTGTTTATCTGCTGCACCTTCGGCCTGTTCACCGAAGGGCTCTCTATCTTTGATGAGGCCTACGAAAAGTGCTATTTCGACAAGATAATAACCACAAACCTGGTGTATCACCCTCCCGGGCTGCTTACCAAGCCATACTATATAGAAGCAGACATGAGCAAGTTCTTAGCCTCCATCATAGACTTTCTCAACCATGATACCGCTCTGTCACGGGTCCATACCCCCACAGGAAAGATACAGAGCATCCTTAAGAAATACAACAACCGTGAAGACCTGCTGATCCAGTAGACCGGGGGCTTTCCCCGGCGCCTTTTGCTGAAACGTTCCGGCTGTTTCAGCTGATCAGTATATATTGATGGTATTGAGATAATGGATGTCTACCAGGAATACATAGTAGACCATTCCGTAATTCCTGTCGTGCACCAGATGCCCGTAGTCGTCGACCTCCTTAATGGTGCCGTCCTTGCATCTGATCCTGTATCTTACATAGTCGATCTTATTCGTATTCTGTGGGAGCTCAAACTGCTGTCTGTTTATCATTTTGTTTATCTTGTCGTAATCCTCGGGATAAACGATCCCCCTGAAGGAATTCCCCACATAATTTCTGAACTCGCTGATGGAATCGCAGTTGAACAGCTTTGCCATCGATTCGCTGGCATATAACAGCCTCTCGCCTTCACCGGCCTCATAGACAAAGAACCCGCCGGGCATCCCCCTTGAAAACTCCTCTATATCGAACATGAACTGCTCTCTGTTGGCCGGAATCATGCCCTCGGTAATAAAGCGGTAACAGTTCCGTCCGTCGTACTTGGCCTTGTAGAGAGCGTCATCAGCCATCTTCATGAGCGTATCCACGTCCCTGCCGAACTTCGGAAACATAGCGATCCCTACGGAAAATGTGAAGCTCACCCTCCTGCCGTCACTTATCACGACCCTGATATCATCTCTCGACAGAGCCCTGAGCTTTAAGCTTATCTCGTTGATATCCGTATCGGTATAAAAGACGACAAATTCATCGCCGCCGAGTCTCAGGATGATCCCCTTATCCGAAAAGCTTTCTTTAAGAAGCTCCGCATTTTTCCTGATCACATCGTCCCCGCACTGATGACCGTAGCTGTCATTGATCCTTTTGAAATTATCTCCGTCAAAGATCAGCAGCGCACACTGCATATCAGGATTTTTATCAATATGCTTTTTGATCCTGCTGAGTCCTGCGTGCCGGTTAAGTACACCGGTCATCTCATCCTCATCCCGGTTTCCCGAAAGCATCCCTATAATTCCTGCCATAGCCTCTCTTCTCCCGATTATAATTACAACAGTTAAATTTCTTTAACACCAGCCTCTTTATATTAATACAATAAATTACAAAAATCAAATCACCGTGAGCCAGGGCTTGTCTCATCATCTGTAATATCTGTGATATTCAAAGGCATTTCTGTACCAGGTTATTGTCTCTCCCAGAATCGCGATCACGTCAAATCTGAAGGAATGTGTATCGTCAAGCCCATGAGTCATCCTGTAATAATCCGCAACCCTGCATATCGTGAGCTGCTTTTTCCCGTTCACCGACTCGACCGGAAAACCCGCGGCGGCGCTTTTTCTGTATTTCACCTCAAAAAAAACATATATATCCCCTTCCTTTCCTATAATATCGATCTCTCCGCTGCTCACCCTGAAATTCCTTTCAAGTATGCGTACACCGTTTTTTTTAAGAAAGGAAGCGGCCATCTCCTCGCGCTGCGAGCCAATGCTTCTCCTGTTCATGCCTAAGGCCCCGGAAAATCAGTCATAATCGATGGCCTTATCTATATCCGCGGCAAGCTCCTTTATATATCTCTCAAGCTCCTCCCGAAGCTCCGGCCTCCTCAGTCCGAATTCCAGATTCGCCTGCAAAAATCCCGTCTTTGAACCGCAGTCATAGCGATGACCCTTAAAATCATAGGCATATACCGCTTCATCCTTAGCCATACGCTTAAGTGCATCTGTAAGCTGTATCTCACCTCCGGCGCCCTTCTCCTGAGTCTCCAGATAGGAGAAAATATCCGCGGTGAGGATGTATCTGCCCAGGATAGCCACATCTGAGGGCGTCTCGTCAACGGAGGGCTTTTCAACCAGATCCTTTATCTTGTAGACCCTGTCGTCCACCGCCTTTCCGTCAACTATGCCGTATTGGAAGGTAAGCTCATGGGGAACGGTCTGAACTCCGAGAACACTGCAGTGATATTCATTGTATATGTCTATCATCTGTTTGAGTGCCGGAGTTTTTGACACCACCACATCATCTCCCAGAAGCACCGCAAAGGGGTCCTTTCCGATGAACTTCTGTGCGCACAGGACCGCATGCCCCAGCCCCAGGGGCTTTTTCTGACGTATAAAATAGATGTTTGCCATCTCGGATATGGATCTGACCATATCTAAGGCCTCTGTATTGTTTTTATTCGAGAGCTCGAGCTCAAGCTCTATGGACCTGTCAAAATGATCCTCGATCGAGCCCTTGTATCTTCCGTTTACGATAACTATATCCTCGATCCCGCTCTGAACCGCCTCCTCTATGATGTACTGAATGGTAGGCTTGTCAACTATAGGCAGCATCTCCTTCGGCTGAGCCTTGGTTGCCGGCAGGAACCTGGTACCGAGACCGGCTGCCGGTATTATAGCTTTTTTAATCTTCATCTTTTTTCCCTCTCTGCACCGATTAGTTCGGTTTACCGAACGGATCATTTCCTTAATTTTATTTTCTAAATAATTTCACATTAACGGACGTATCTTTGAGGCCTTGCCCTTCGCCCGCTCCATATCATCCACAAATACCAGGATCTCCGCAACGACCTCATACAGCTCCGGAGGGATATAATCACCTATCTCAAGCTTAGAGAGGGTATCCGCAAGCTTGCCGTCCTTGTGAATGGCCACATCATTATCCTGCGCTTCCTTTATTATCCTCTCAGCAACGGCGCCCCGGCCCGATGCGACCACTCTGGGAGCCGCATCCCCCGGATCGTATTCTATGGCTACGGCTGTCTTTATTTTCTTTTTCCCTGCTTCATTATCTGCTGCCATATCAAGCCCTTACGTCAAAGGAGTACCTTGAAACCCTGGTGTTGGCCGCCCCCTCTTCGGCGGCAGCGGTCAGGAAGGCATCCACGATGCCCTTATCCTCCTTTATATCCTTTGTTGTAACCGTAGAATGCAGGGAATACCCCTTTTCGGACAGCCGCTTGTCCAGCTTGTCGATATTAGCCGAGATAAAGTCAAGGGTTTCCTCATCCTTAAGGTAAAAATGAGTATTGACCCTACCGGTGTTCTTCTGCATCGCCACATAGACATCCATGGGACCTAAGGTCTCCATGTCAAGATGGAGAAGAGCGCTCACCTTTCCGTCCTTCCCTATCTGACGCTTATTCTTCGCATAAACATAAAGATCTCCATGGGTCTGCTCGCCGGCCATCTTAAGCGGAAGCTGCACATACTGCATCATCTGATTCAGGTCGTTCATGAAATGCACATTCTCCCTGACGTTTTTTGCGCTCTGCATTATATGTGAATCCGCCTTTCCGGCGTTCTCCAGTATCTCGGCCGCCTTTGATGACTGCTCGTTTATCCTGCGGTACAGCTCCTCTATCTTGTCCCTGTCCCCGACCTCACGGGGCTCAAGCACCATCCTCTTTAACAGCTCTCCCTTTACCTGCGTCTTAAACTCATCTGTTTTAAAGAGCTTTTCTATATCCTTTCTGAGAGCGTTCTCCGGGTCATTCGTCAAAAGCTGCTTATACAGCCTGTTTATGGCACCGGTAATATTTCCTTCGCCATCGTCTCCGTCTGAAAGCTCCCTTACAGTCTCCTCAAAGCCGCCTGCCTCCTTAAGCTTATCCGTTATGTCCTTAAGGACGGTATCATATGAAGCCGTCTTCTCTGAGACCTGTCCGTTATTTCCTGTTGTGACGGCATCCCCTGAAGGTGCCTCCTGCCCCCTTACGAAAGCATTCTCCTTGCCATTCAGGGCTTCATCTGCCGCTGTCGTAATGGTCTCTTCGGGTGCGGCTTCCGTAAGGACCTCCTTTATCACAGTCCCTGCGCCTTCCCCTTCTGTACGTACCGCCTCCTCGGAAATTACCGTCTTTGCCTCCGCGAAAGCACCGATCCCTGCCTCAGCCGGAGGCTTTCCCGCGGCCACCATATTTTCGGATAAGACCTCTCCCTCTGCAGGCTGCTCCGGGGAAACGGTCCCTTCTTCACCGTATTCTCCCGCCGCAAGGGACAGTATATCCGCGGCAAGCTTTCCATCTGCCTCTGAGAGCAGCTCTGACAGCCCCTCCGACAGATCGGTAAGATCATTTATTATCTGATGCTCAAAATTCTTATAATTCTCAAGCTGGTTGATATTCTCATCCGTAACGGGCAGCCCGAGCTTTGAAAGCTCCACCACGGAAGAGGGATCCGCGGAAGGATGAAGAGCCACAGTACGCGCCATTGCCCTCAGCGCGTCCCTGTTTACCGGCATTCCCTGCTCCATCATGGTATTCACCATGTTTATGTTGGCCGCGGTCAGATTAAGGCCTGCCTGACTGAGGGCTGCTTCCGTTGCGGCCGAGGCTGTAAGATTTGCGTATAGGGGGCGAAGCTCGATACCCGCTCCGTCTCCCTTTACCTCGAAGGACATGCTCTGCCCCTCCTCGACAGTTACAGAGGAATCGAGCCTTGCGCTCAGATACCTGTCTCCGTCAAGCTTAAGCTTTACGGAATCCTCCGATACCTCCACTACCTCACCGGAAAGGACCTGGCCGGGCCTTACCCCGCTTTCCGTTTCCGCCGGTGACCCTTTGGCCTGCGCTCCCTGTGTGCTTTTCATTTGAGCGACATTGCCGTAGCCGGCCACACCGCTCTGAAGATTCATACCGTTAAAATTGAAAAAAGACATTTAAGCCCTCCGGATCTGACCTTCCCGTGATCAATGCGTTCAACTGATGCCCTCTATCCCTCCGATAAAGCTCCTTCTGTGAATGGGACACGGCCCGTATTTTCTCAGCGCTTCTATGTGCCTGGCCGTCCCGTAGCCTTTATTGCCCGAAAAATCATATTCCGGATAGAGCCCCGCATATTCCTCCATCACCCTGTCCCTTGAGACCTTGGCGATTATACTTGCGGCGGCGATGGAAACGCTCTTTGCGTCACCTTTTATTATAGGGACCTGCCTGATATCTACAAGAGGTATCCTGACCGCATCGTTTAATAATATATCGGGCTTTTTCGTAAGATTCTGAATAGCCATTCGCATTGCTTCATAGGTAGCCTGAAGAATATTGATCTCGTCTATCCTTTTGCTGTCGCAGAAGCCAACCCCCACCGATACGGCCTTTTCCATGATCTCGTCATACAGCTCCTCTCTTTTTGCGGGAGAAAGCGCCTTGGAATCGTTAACGTAAAGGATCCTCCTGTTTTTGTCAAGGATCACCGCGGCCGCATACACGGGGCCCGCAAGGGGACCTCTGCCTGCCTCGTCTATACCGCAGATAAACTCAAGCTCACCGTACCTTCGCTCATATTCGCTCATCCTTTCGATACGTTCAAGCTCCTTCTGATACTTATCGTAAAGTGCGCCGGCTCTTTTTACAAGCTTCCTCACGCCCTCGCGCGTATCCCCTTCGTATTTTTCAATGAACCCTGTAAGCTCCTCCTCCTTAAGGGCTTTAAGCTCATCTCCTATACAGGCTATGCTTTTTTTACCAAAGGCTGTGCAGCCGTTCTCAAAGGGCTGCCCTTCCTTTAAGCCTTCCATTGTTCCCATACGATCCCGCAAGCTCCTATTTTACTATCCTTATCCTGTTTAACGGATAAAACAAAAGAAAGGCCCTCCCGAGGATATTCTTTCTCTTAACATTTCCGATCTCCTCAAAGCGGGAATCGATGCTGTCTCCCCGGTTGTCTCCCAGCACAAAATACTCATCCGAAGAAAGCGTCACCTCATTTTCGGCCCTTCCGGCAAAGGAAAGCCCCCCGATCCTGTCAGTCAGCTCTTCATCATTGATATATATACAGCCTCCGCTTATCCTTACTCTCTCTCCCGGAAGCCCTATGACCCTTTTGATAAGGGTCTCCCTTTCGTTTTCGGAATAAAAGCAGATGACCTCCCCCCGCCTTATGTCCCTTATGCGATAGGAAAGCTTATCCATCATGATATTGTCACCGTTTTTAAGGGTGCTTTCCATGGAGGAACCCTTTACCATTGTTCTCTGCGTTACAAAGGTAAGGATCAGATAGGCGGACACGAGCACGACCAGCATAAAAACACTCAATTCGGTAAGCTTTTTTAAGCCGCTGTTTTTTTTCCTCCTTCTGACTGCCATTCTCTTTCCTTCCTGCCGCTCATTTTACAGGAGACTGATCCACATGATCAAGCGTTATCCTTCCCAGTCTCCCTGCCCTGAAATCCTCAAGCAGTATGGAGGCTGCCCTGTCCGGATCAGCTTCCCCGCCCCTTAAGAGCGCCCCACGGTTCTCTGCTATTTCCATAAGTATACGAAACAGAGCTGCATCCCGATCCTTTTTTGAGCCGGTGTCCGGTGTCTTTATAAATAAAGCCTCAGCCTGAGGGGTGATCGCATATCTTTCCTTCAGAGCCTCGGGCTTTTCCCTCAGAAGAAAGGAAATAAATGACAGCGCCAGCTCCCTTTTATCAATGATATCATCATTGATCGAGCCTATGAGGGCAAGCCTCTCTCCGATGATCTCAGTCTCGAATTTCGGATACAAAACGCCCGGAGTATCAAGCAGTTCCACCTGGTCGTTCAGACGTATCCACTGCTTTCCTTTTGTGACACCGGGTCTGTTTCCCGTCTTTGTGCTGGCCCTTCCCGCCAGGGTATTGATAAGCGTAGACTTTCCCACATTCGGGATACCCGTCACCATTGCCCTCATGGGTCTGTTGATTATGCCTTTTTTCCTGTTTTTTTCAAGCTTTTCCCGGCAGGCCCGTTTGATCGCCTCGTTCAGTACCTTAGCGGTGTCAGACCTGCGTGAGTCCATGGAGGCGACCTCAAACCCCTGCCTCCTTAAGCGCTCCGAAAATATCGCTGTCGCCTTCTCGTCGGCAAGGTCCGCTTTATTTAATATCATAAGCCTCGCCCTTGTGCCGGAAAGCCTGTCAAGCTCCGGATTCCTGCTGCTTTCGGGGGCTCTGGCATCAAGAAGCTCTATAACAATGTCTATGAGCCTGATATCCTGCTGCATCATCCTCACAGCCTTTGCCATATGTCCGGGATACCATTGATAATTCATCCTACTTCACCAGTCCCATTTCAGTCACCGTCGTACCAAGCTTGAACCATACCCTCCCCTTTATCATGTCAGAGGTCACGTTGCCGATATTTGCACTCCTCGAGTCATCGGTATTTTCCCTGTTGTCGCCCAGTACAAAATACTCGTCGTTTGAAAGCTCCATTTCATTGGCTGCTATGCCTGCTTCTCCAGTCAGCTCCACGTTGTCAAGAAAATATCTTGAATCGTTTATGAACACATGACCGTCCTCTATCTTTATCCGTTCTCCCGGAAGCCCTATCACCCTTTTTATGTAGATATGGGATTTGGTGTTTCCGTTAGGGTAGAAGGCGATCACGTCCCCCCTTTGGGGCGATGCGAACTGATAGCTCAGCCTGTTCAGCAAAAGCTCCTCCCCATGCTTTATCAAAGGCTCCATCGAGGTCCCGATCATAGAGACCTTAAGTCCGAAGAAATATACCAGGGTCACCCCCAGCACCGCAGAGGCAAGTATCCCTGCCGCCCAGGTAAGCACCTCGTAGAACAGGGACACATTGATCTTCCTTCTCTCTCTTTTTTTAAAGGCTACGGTACCGTAGGGCGAGGGCTCTGACCCGAATTTAAAGGCCATAATCTCTCCCCCTTATCATCCGTAAAGCTCCGCAAGCTCTAATACGAGCCTCTCCGTTTTTTCCCAGCCCAGGCACGGGTCGGTGATGGATTTTCCGTAGATCCCGCCATCCGGTCTCTGATTTCCGTCCACCAGATAGGATTCTATCATAAGGCCCTTTACAAGCCTGAAGATATCCTTTGAAAGCCTGGTGGAATGAAGGACCTCCATTGCTATCCGGGACTGCTCCAGATATTGCTTGCCTGAATTATTGTGGTTAGTGTCAACTATGACTCCCGGGTTCTTAAGCCCGCTCTCATTATATGCCTCCCACAGAAGGTTCAGATCCTCATAGTGGTAGTTTGGCAGCGATCTGCCGTATTTGTTGACGGAGCCTCTGAGGATCGCGTGGGTAAGAGGATTTCCGTGGGTATGGACCTCCCACCCCGTATATACAAAGGTATGCCCGTGCTGGGCCGCGTTTATGGAATTCATCATGACGGAGATATCTCCGCTTGTGGGATTCTTCATTCCCACCGGTATATCCACACCGCTCGCGGTCAGCCTGTGCTGCTGATCCTCTACGGACCTTGCCCCTACCGCCACATAAGAAAGAACATCATCCAGATAATGATGGTTTTCGGGGTAAAGCATTTCATCGGCACAGGAAAAGCCGGTCTGCTGCAGGGCCTTTAAGTGGATCTTTCTGATGGCTATCAGGCCCTTTAGCATATCGGGCCTGCTGTTGGGATCAGGCTGGTGCAGCATTCCCTTGTAGCCCGCCCCCGTAGTCCTCGGCTTGTTCGTATATATCCTGGGAATGATGAGTATCTTTTCCTTTACCTTCTCATACAGCCCCCTCAGGCGTGTGATATATTCAATCACCGCGTCCTCTCTGTCCGCCGAACACGGCCCTATCACAAGGATGAGCCTGTTGCTCTCACCGGAAAAGACCCTGCTTATCTCCTCGTCATTTTTTTTCTTTATGGCCGAAAGCTCCTCCGACAGCGGATACATTGCCTTCACATCCTGCGGCGACGGCAGACGCCTTTTATATTCCATATTTGCCATTGCTTTCTCCTGTTCAAAATTTACCGGCCTGCTTCCCGGACCGACGCATTAATCCTTATCGGTTGAAAAATATGACCTTCGCTCCGTAGAGAGCCTCATCATTTCTCTCATACCCTCTGTATCGTCATTCTCGATAAATCCCCGGAGCTTTCCGAATCTGTCGGCAAAAAGATCCATCTGCTTAAGCAGCTCCTTTTTGTTGAGCAGAAACAGCTCGCTCCACATCTCATCATTGATGCTTGCTATCCTCGTAAAATCCCTGAAGGAGTCGCCGGTATATTCCACCAGGTGCTTTGAGTCCTTGCATACCATCAGTGAAACCGCTATGCAGTGAGTAAGCTGTGACAGAAAGCCTATCATCTCGTCGTGCTCCTGTGGACTAAGCTCCATGATATTCTTAAAGCCCAAAAGCCTCCCCAGCTCCTTGCAGCTTTCTATGGCCCCGGGAGTGTTTTTCGGGGTTGGTGTGACTATATAATTCGCTCCCCTGAAAATATCCCGGGATGCATACCGGACTCCGTTTTTTTCCTTTCCCGCCATCGGATGAGCCGCGATAAACTCAAGATCGTCCCTCAACAGCTCCTGAACATTGTATACAACACTGCCCTTGACTCCGGTGACATCCGTTAAGAGCGCCCCCTTCTTTATATATCTCTGGTTTTCCCTGATCCAATCCATGAAAACATGGGGATAGAGCGCAAAAACGATAATGTCGAAACGGCCGATGTAATCACCGTCCGGCTCTGTCATACCATGGCTGATAATACCCTTATTCAGGGCAAAATCAATTGTGGACTGCTTTCTTGTCACAGCCCCCACCTCATATCCAAGGCTCGTCAGCCCGTCAGCGTAGCTCCCGCCCATGAGTCCGAGCCCGACTATAAGGATCTTAACATCCTTTATGAATTTCATAGCTCCTCCTGTATCAAAAGCTTAAGGCCAAGGCCTCTTACAGTCTCATAAAAACCCGGCCAGGTCTTGTTTACGGCCTCGGCCCCCGTTAACGTTCCTCCCGTTAAGGACATAAGAAGGCATAAAGCCATTGCTATCCTGTGATCATTATGAGCTGAAAGGCTATCCTCAGGTTTCTTCAGCCGGGTATCCGGTATAAAGACCGAATTTTCCGAAAGCTTAAGCTCCACCCCGAATTTACCAAGCTCCTCCGCCATTGCCGATGCCCGGTCGCTTTCCTTTATCTTAAGCCTTCTGGTGCCGGTGATAAGGGCGCCGTGCTTTGCCGCGGCAAGCGCAAACAATACAGGCCCCAGATCAGGACAGCCCGATATATCGATGACCGGCTCCTCCTCCTCAAGCCTTTCAAAAAGGCCGATGCAGGCCCTGTCTCCCTGAATGCTGTCTGTCTTAAGTCCCTTTATCTCAATATCGCTTCCCAGTGCATTAAACCCGTAAAGGAAGGCTGCGTTCGACCAGTCTCCCTCGACCTCTCTGTCTCCCGCCCTGTACCTCTGACCGCCCTTTATCAGGAATGTGTTTTCATCCTCTCTGTCAAGCCTGATGCCGAAGTCCCTGAGCACATCTTCCGTAATATCGATATAGGCTCTGCTCTCCACAGGCGGGATAAGCTCTATCCTGCTGTCCCCGGGAAGCATCACAAGAGAAAGCAGCAGACCCGTAATGAACTGACTGCTTATGTCCCCTCTTACCCTGAACTTTCCGGGAAGGAGCCTTCCGTTTATATTTAAGGCGCATTCCTCCTTTGAAAAGGCGATGCCCCTTTCTGAAAAGAGCTCCTCGTAAACGGATATCCCACGTTCCATAAGCCTCTTCGTTCCGGTAAAGCGTACCCTGTCAAAGAAGCAGAGCGAGACCGGTATCAGAAACCTCAGGGTATTACCGCTTTCATTGCACGGAAAGACATGGACCCTGTTTCCGGCAGCCTCCTCTGAGCCTGAACCGTAAGCATCCTCCTTTACCGCGCCCCGTCCCGAAACTGTCACGGTATCTCCGTCTGCTGAGTACTTTGCGCCAAGCGCCTCTATACAGTCAAGAGCGGCCTTCATATCCCCGCTTCCGCTTATCCCCTTTATCCTGCCTGTGCCTTCGGAAAGCGCGGCACAGATGAGCATTCTCTGGGCATAGCTCTTTGACGGCGGGGCATACGCACTGCCCTTAAGCTGTGACGGCTCAATACTTATGATCATTCAGACACTCCTTGTCCGGGCCGCTCCATTTTCTCCAATATATCAACAGCCTTAAGATAGCCCTCAAAGCCTTCCCCCGATACCGTTGCGACACAGGCCTTGCGGATATAGCTTATCTGCCTGAAGCTGTCCCTTTTTGAGATGTCCGATATGTGGACCTCCACCGCAGGTATTGCGACGCCCTTTACCGCGTCCATGATGGCAATGCTCGTGTGGGTATAGGCCCCGGGGTTTATTATTATCCCGTCCGCCTTCTCAAAATAGGCTTCGTGGATCCAGTCCACAAGATCGCCCTCATGGTTTGACTGACGGCAGACGACCTCTATCCCACGCTCCTCTGCATAGGCCTCTATCAGTTCAATAAGCTCCGAATAGCTCTTTTTTCCGTAGATATCCGGCTCTCTTATCCCCAGAAGGTTAAGGTTCGGGCCGTTTAAAACATATAATTTCATACGCTCCATACCTCTTCAATTATCAAGATAAGAGCCTACAAGCTTAAGCTTTGCGCACAGAACGGACAGCTCCTTAAGCATATCCCTGCCGTTTTCGGAATGGATGTTTCCCTCTGCCTCAACAAAGAAATAATAGGTCCACATAAGCTCCTTCATGGGCCGGCTTTGGAGACTTATCATGTTGAAGCCGTGGGCGCCTATTATATTGAGGGTCTGGGCCAGGGCACCCGCTTCATTTTCAACCGTGTATACAAGGATGAACCTCTCATTGTCATGCTTTCCCGAAATGAGCGGTTTGTTATGTGACCTTGAAAAGACGGCAAACCTTGTGGTGTTGCTGCTGCTGGTATTGATATTCCTTTCAAGGACCGACAGGCCGAATATCTCCGCTGTCTCCAGAGAAGCGATGGCAGCCACCGAGGGGTCATTTTTGTCCCTTACATATTTCGCGGCCAGTGCGGTATTTGAATACGTGACGGTCTGAAGGCCATGATCCGATATATAATCGACACACTGATCCAGCGCCTGGGAATGGCTTACCACAGTCTTTACGGAATCCAGGCTTGCCCCCCTTACGCCTAATAGGTTCTGGACCACATCGACCCCTGTCACCTGGTTTATAAAAAGGCTTCCCGAAAACATAAGGTCCATTACGGTACCCACGTCCCCCGCAAAGCTGTTCTCTATGGGCAGGACCACACAGTCCGTTTCTCCCCTTTCCACCGAGCTGTAGGCATCCCTGAAACTACCGAAGGCCATAAGCTCTCCCTCCGGGAACAGCTTTTTGGCAGCTATATGGCTGAAAGCGCCCTCAACGCCGCTGTAGCCCACCCTGATACCCTTTATGAGCTTTGACTGGTATTCGCAGGAAAGCTCGAATATCTTCTTAAGAAAATCCACGTAATAGCCTTCGATCTCATTGTTTTCGACCAAAGCCCTGTTTTTTTCTATCAGCTCCCTTTCCCTTTCCTCATCCTTTACGGAAAGGGCATTTTCCTTTTTATATGCGGCTATTGCCTCGGAGCACTTCATCCTCTTCTCAAAGAGCTTCAGCATTTCCCTATCGATCTCATTTATCTCAGTTCTGGCATCTGACAGCACGTTCATATTACTTCTCCCAAAAACAGCGCGGCTTCACACCTGAAACCGCGCTGTAAAAATCCTGATTGACTGTTATCTGATTTTTTCCCTGACCTTAGCTCTCTTACCAACACGGTCTCTTAAGTAGAACAGCTTTGCTCTTCTTACCTTACCTTCTCTAACGACCTCGATCTTATCGACTGAAGGTGAATGAAGCGGCCAGGTCTTCTCAA
>DFEA01000040.1:0-66400 GCA_002368575.1 Lachnospiraceae bacterium UBA3814
ATCACATAGAAAAAATGATTGACCCGAAAAAATAATAAAGGGTCAAAGGCCATATCTTTATATTATTGCTCTGGCACTTTCATCATTAAGCAATTTTTATTTTTTTTACATGATCGTGATTTTGACTGTCATCTATACTGTGGTCAGGTCACTAAAAGAATATGGTAAGCAGATAAAGTCGCTTACTTTACTGATTTTTCGGGTTGCTGTTTTTTCTGTTATCGGTACCGGAATCTCAGCTATTATCTTAATTCCGATTTGCAGCGCTCTTTTAGGAGATGCCAGAACATCTATAGACTATGGGCTCCACCTGTTTCATCCGTTAAACTACTACTTGGATCTTCCGGAAAAGTTTATTACGGCTTCCTTTTACAATGGATTTTGCTTGGGTTTTTCGATTCCCATACTGTTTTCTTTATTTTTTATATGGCTTAAGAGATCGAAATACGTTTTTCTTAAAGTCCTATTCTCCATTTGTGTTGTAATGCTTATATTTCCCTTCTTTGCAAAGCTCCTTAACGGAATGTCATATGTCCACAACAGATGGGTGTGGGGCTTTTCGCTATTATCAGCATTTATACTGGTCGTTTCGTGGAATGAACTGATGAACACAGATATTAATGACTGGATAAAGCTGTCTATCTCCTTTATCTGTTTTTCGGTGACCTGTTTGCTATATTCAAGGGAAACACAGACCATTGTATCTATAGGTACAGGTATTATATTTATGTTTTTATTACATCCTCATTTGCTGAAGAATAAGACGTATTTGAGAGGATGTGCCGGGATAGCACTTATATGTATTTCCGTCATGACCAATGCCTCATTAAGGTACCATGATGAGGGTACCAAAAAAACTGAAGCCGCCATTGACGGAGTTTATGTGAACGACAGTCAGGCAGTACGTCAGATATTTAAAAGTGAGATGCCTGATATCCCTGATGACATGATGGAATCATATCTTGAACGATACAGATTTTCAGGTCCTAAGATCACTAATAATGAAAACATACTATCAGGAGTTTCAAACACACAGTGTTATTGGTCTATATCAAATCCTGTTACAGCGGAATACAGATCCGAGATGGATTTACGGGAGATTATTGCTTTTTCATATAAAGGATATGATGACAGAACGGCGTTGCTTGATCTTTCATCGGTCAAATATTTCATAGTCCCCGATGATATTCCATATATACCTCCTTTCGGTTTTTCCTGGTCTGAGGAAAGAAATGTTGAACGAAATGGAATAGAAAAAAAATATAATGTATTTGTAAACGATTATCCAATACCCATTTTTCGTACTTATGACAGTTACATGCCTTATGAAGAATGGAAAGCTCTCAGTTCTGTACAGAAACAGGATGCCATGCTTAAGACAGCTGTGGTTTATGATAATTCAAATATAAATGAAAATCTGGATAAGGCAGATTCTTCAAATATAAGTGAAGCGTTCATGGCAGAGTATGATGTGGTATGTAGTGAGGGACTTACCTTAGAGGATGATTGCTTCATATGCACCTCTAGAGGTGCGTCTGCGACAATAAGTTTTAAAGGAATCCCCGATGCGGAGTTGTATGTCTCCTTTGAGGGGCTTAAGTATTCGGGAGCCACAGAGTATGATTTTTATCATGATGACACATTTAATTTTGCAGATCAGTTTGGATCGGATAAATGGAATGCATTATCACGGAATCAGAGATGCAGTCTGACTTTAGATAAGTATCTCAGTGATTATTTTACGGAGGCTTCACTAAATATATGGGCTCCGAATGGTATAGATAAAAGATGTGACATCTATACAAATGACCATGTATGGTACAACAATCGTCATAATATTACAATAAACATGCAGTATTCTGATGAGCCCGTTGATTACCTGACTCTGACTTTTAATCATCTTGGAAAATACAGCTTTGACAGCTTTAATATCTGGTTAAAGCCAGTAGAGGAGTATCTTCGGGATTCTGAAAAGTTAAAGATGGGTTCCATTGAAGATGTTTATTTCGGGGTAGACAATTTCTGTGGAAGCGCAAGTTTTTCTCAGCCATGTCTGCTTGTGGCGGCAGTACCTTATTCTGAAGGCTGGGAAGCATATATTGATGGCACAAAGGCAGAGATTTTAAAAACAAATATAATGCATATGGGGTTAGATGTTCCCGAGGGAGATCATTATATAGAATTTGTATATCATACTCCTTATCTTAAGCTTGGGGCTATAATAAGCGCTTTGTCTTTAGTCATATTCGCTGTGTATATATTGATAACTGTTAACTCATCAAGGGTACACGGGCAGCTTGAAAAATGAGCGACATAGCCAATCCACATATAAGAAATGACAAAGCTCTTTTTACTTTGGCGTTTCCTGTACCGGATTCTGGTCGCATCAGGGCGGCATCCGGCTTACCGTAATCTGTTTTCGATTGAATTGATCGCATAAAAGCCCTTTGCATTCAGGGAATCCTCCCTGTTATAAAGCATTTCCGTGTCATCCATCTGCTTAAATATACCGCCGGCCTCCTCTACTATACACTGCATTGCCGCCGTATCCCATTCCATTGTGGGATTGTGTCTGAAGTAGATATCCGCTTCACCCTTTGCCACAAGGCAGCCCTTTAAGGAGCTTCCGATCCTCAGTATCTTCCTTATATTATACTTTCTTATAAGCTCCTCCATTTCCTCGCAGCCATGGGAGCCGCTTACCACGGCACTCAGCGCGGAGTGATCCGTATTTTGGGAGACCCTGAGCCTTAACGTTTTCCCGTCGGGCGTCCTCAGATAAGCTCCGTCTCCCTCAGAAGCATAATAAAGCTCACCGGTCACGGGAACATAGATAACTCCCATCACGCTTCTGTGCTTATTGCTCAGGGCAATGTTTACGGTAAACTGGCCGTTTCTTTTTATGAATTCCTTTGTTCCGTCCAGAGGATCCACTATAAAGCAGAGGTCGTTTTTGAGCCGCTCCTTATCGTCCTTCTCCTCCTCGGACAGTATCGCATGGTCCGGAAAGGCTTTTTTAAGAGCAGCCGTAATCACCATATCAGAGGCTTTATCCGCTCTGGTCAGGGGCGAGCCGTCCTCCTTATACTCTGTTCCGATATCCTTATCCTCATTATATATCTTCAGAATCTCCTCACCGGCCCTTACAGCCGTTTCCATCGCAAGCTTAAGCTCTTCGTTCCACATACATACATCCCTCCCTGCGCTGATCTGCCCGCAGATCATGCGCTTAGGCACAATCCTCAGATTGTGCCGATTCGTTCGGTTTACCGAACGAATCATTTCCTATTCTGCGCCGATTTCATTTATGAAATCGTACGCTAACCGGCAAAATACCCGCCGTCGCTATAAAGATATTTTTCAAGCTTCTCCCCTGTCGGATCATCCTTCAGGAGGTAACTGTTCTGCATGAGCTCAGTCGTATTATCCTTTACGGCAAACAGCCTGTAGATTATAACGTTCATCTCTTCACCCACTTCGACCGGACGCCTCTCCAGAGACCGGTGGGTCACTACCTCCACTCCGTTCACATTAAGCCGAAGCTCCAATGCGCTCCCCTTGAACACGATATCCTTTATCACACCCTTCTGGGAATAGGTGATAATATCCTTGAAATGAGCATTATCGCTTTTGAAGGCCTCTACAAACTCCGGACGGATGATGGCCCTGTCAAAATCGCCCTTTTCATAGCCGTTAAGCTTTCCGAAATCCTCCACTATCACAGGCTCCCCTATAAACTGGGAAACAAAGGCCGTTTCCGGCTCCTTGTATATCTTATAGGCCCGGCCCACCTGCTCTACTCTGCCCTTATTGGTAACTATGATGCTGTCCGCTACCTCTACCGCCTCATCCTGATCATGAGTAACAAATATGCTGGTGATCCCTACCCTGTGTATCATATCCCTGAGCCACTGCCTGAGATCCTTCCTTACCTTGGCATCCAGAGCCGCAAACGGTTCATCCAGAAGCAGAAGCCCGGGCTCGGGTGCCAGAGCCCTCGCGAATGCCACTCTCTGTCTCTGACCTCCTGAAAGCTCATTGGGAAATCTTTTCTCGAGCCCCTCAAGCTCTGTAAGCCTGAGCAGCTCATGTACCCTGTTCTTCACTGCATCCGCGGGAGCCTTCTTTACCGTCAGTCCAAAGGCTATATTATCATAAACCGTCATATAACGGAACAGGGCATAGTTCTGAAAAACAAAGCCTATGCCCCTCATTGATGCCGGGATGTCATTTACTCTTTTCCCATCGATAAGGATATCTCCGCTGTCTGCCCTTTCAAGACCGGCTATCATCCGAAGTATCGTAGTCTTACCGCTTCCGCTTGGTCCCAAAAGCGCGGCAAGCTCCCCCTTTTCCACCGAAAAATTCACATCCTCCGATGCTCTGAAGCTGCCAAAGCTCTTATTTATATTTCTCATTTCAAGATACATACAACATTCCTCCGCTTATGCGGCTTATACCCGTCGGCTAAGCCTTTACCGGTCCTTTCTGTCCCGTTCCCGACATGTAATTCACCGCCGTTTCTGCTCCTCCTGTGCCTTCTTCGATCTGTTCTCAAGCACGCAGCGAATCACCAGAAGCACTACCGTAAACAGAACCAGTATGGATGACACCGCAAAGGCGGCGGTTATGGAATCCGCAGAGCCCGAAAGGTAGAGGGCGTCTATCTCAAGCGGAAGGGTAAAGGTCTCTCCCCTTGTCTTGGAGAGAGCATTCACCGCTCCGAATTCACCCAGAGCCCTCGCGGTACACAGCACCATTCCGTATAATAAAGCCCATTTCATATGCGGAAAGGTTATCCTCCTGAATATGGTAAACATTCCCGCTCCCATTAAAGCCGCCGCATCCTCCTCATCGCTCCCGGCCGCATTAAGGACCGGTATGACCTCTCTTGATACAAAGGGAAAGGTGACAAAGATCGTGGCAAGAACTACCCCCGGCACCGCGAATACTATCTTTATATCCCAGCCGAAGGCATTATTTACGGCATCCACAAAGGGAGCCGCCCAGCCCATCCTGCCAAACATCATGATAAAGGCAAGCCCGGCAATGACAGGCGATACGGAAAACGGTATATCTATAAGTGTCTGAAGAAGCTGCTTGCCCTTAAAGGAAAACCTCGTAAGCAGGATCGAGGCAAAAATACCGAAGACGGTATTTACAATGACCGTTATTACGGTCGCAAGCAGGGTCACCTTTAACGCGGATATCACGGTTTTCGTGGAGACAGCCTGCAGATAGAATTCAAAGCCCTTTTTCAGGGAATTTATTATCACCATCACAAGCGGCAGAAAAAGCATGAGCCCCACAAACAGGGTGCTTACCGTTATCATAAGAAATCTGGTGCTTTTTTTCTTTTTATAACCCATGTGCTTTATCCTTATATATTTCCGTTTTGTTATGAGCTTCTGTGTAAAGCCTCCGGTGCGGGAAACGCAAAAATAAAAAAAGAACTTTTTCGTTTCCTATAACTACAGTTCATTCGTATGACGGGACTGACGTATCTGTACGATGTTCACAAACAACAGTATCAGGAAGGAAATTACCAGCATCAGAAGAGCGACCGCCGTTGCGCCGGCATAATCCATATAGTTAAGCTTCTGCATTATCACATAGGATACCACCTGTGTCTTTTCCTTTGCGCTGTTTCCCGATATGTATATGACGCTTCCGTACTCCCCTATACCTCTGGCAAAGGCAAGCCCGAAGCCCGTCAGCATGGCCGGCATTATCTCGGGAAGGATGACCCTTTTAAATGCCGTAAGCTTACCTGCCCCCAGCACATAAGCCGCCTCCTCATACTGCTTATCCAGCTTTTCAAGAACGGGCTGCACCGCTCTTACCACAAAGGGGATTCCCACAAATACCAGAGCGACGATGATGCCAAGATGTGTATAAGCCACATCTATCCCGGCCTTTGACAGCCATTTTCCCGGAAAGCCCGTATTTGAGTACATCTTTGAGAGCGTGATGCCTGCCACCGCCGTAGGCAGGGCAAAGGGAAGCTCGATAAGCCCGTCTAACAGGAGCTTGAATTTAAACTCATACCGTACAAGTGTCCAGGCAAGAATCACTCCGAAAAAGCAGTTGATCAGCGCAGCAAAAAGCGAGCACACTATGCTTGTGATAAAGGAATTTCTAACATTGTCCGCAGAAATTATCTCCCAGAACTCCGCAGGGGACAGGGAAAAGCTGTATACAAGGATGGATGCAAGCGGTATGAACACTAACAGCGAAAACATGAAGACCGTAACGCCAAAGGTTAATTTAAAGCCCTTCATAATCCTTCTCCGTGCCCGGATCAAAAGTCACATGGCACCTTTGACCCGGGCATCACTATATTTAATTCGAATATATTTCGTCAAATACTCCGCCGTCTTTAAAGTATACGGCATAGGCTTCGTCCCAGCCGCCGAAGTCGTTAATGGTGCAGAGCTCCATATTAAGGTCGAACTTATCGGCATATTCCTTCAGGACATTCTCATCTGAGGGTCTGTAGTTATATTCGCCTATGATCCTCTGTGCGTCCTCCGAATAAAGCCACTCAAGATAATCATGGGCAACCTCCGTGGTACCGTTCTTACCGGCGTTTTCATCCACAATGGCTACCGAAGGCTGTGCCAGGATGCTTATTGAGGGAGAAACGATCTCGTACTCGCCGGGATATTCCTTTACTGTCGATATCGCCTCGTTTTCCCAGCTGACAAGCACATCACCCTGCCCGTTCTCAACAAAGGTGGTGGTCGCTCCTCTTGCTCCCGAATCCATTACGACCACGTTTCCGTAAAGCTTACTCATGAAATCCTTGATCTTTGCTTCATCACCGCCATACTGTCTGTCGGCGTAATACCATGCCGAAAGGAAATTCCAGCAGGCAGCTCCGCTGCTCTTGGGATCGGGAGATATAACACCCACGCCTTCCTTTATAAGATCATCCCAGTCATGGATATCCTTTTCGTTTCCGGCCCTTACCAGAAACACTATGGTTGAGGTATAGGGAGAGGAATCCCTTTCAAACTCATCGATCCACCCGCTCTCTATAAGACCTGCCTCCTCGATAAGGGTAATATCATGAGCAAGAGCAAGGGTGACCACATCCGCGTCGGCTCCTTCGACCACGCTCCTGGCCTGTCCGCCGCTTCCGCCGTGAGACTGTATTATCTCGATCTTCTTTCCGGTCTTCTCCTCATAATGCTTGCTGAAGGCTTCATTATATGCCGCGTAAAGCTCTCTGGTGGGATCATAGGAAACGTTTGTTATGGTGATGGCCCCGTTCCCATCCCCTTCTCCGGAGGTCTCGCCCGCCCCGCCGGCCGCGGCGCCGGAAGCCGCACAGCCTCCGAGCAGCAGGCTTATGCATCCTGCAGTAAGGAGCATCGCTATTTTATTTCTATTCTTATTTTTATTCATTTTATCCTCCGCATTTCTTCTCATCTCAATACCTCCCGTTCATAAATAACCGTCGATAAGCACTTAATGAATCCGTTCTGGTTCCCGGGCTGTTTCCGGAGAAACGGCATTAAAGAAACCTCTTCAGCTCTTCCATAAGATACTCTACCGCTTTTTCTACAGAAAGCCTGCTTGTATCGACAGTAATTTCAGGCTCCGTGGGCGCCTCATACGGACTGCCCACACCCGTGAAGTTCGGGATCTTTCCCTCCCTTGCCTTACGGTAAAGCCCTTTGACATCCCTCTTTTCGCACTCTTCAATGGGAGTGCTTACATAGATCTCGATAAAGCTGTCGTCCCCTATGATATCCCTGGCATTCTGCCTGTCACTCTGATACGGCGATATAAATGAGGTCAGGACTATGAGCCCGGCATCATTCATAAGCTTTGATATCTCCGCGACACGGCGGATGTTCTCGATCCTGTCCTTCTCCTCGAAGCCCAGATTCTTGTTAATGCCCATCCTGATATTGTCCCCGTCAAGGAGCATGGTATAGTGTCCCATGACGGAAAGCTGTTTTTCTACCTCGTTGGCAAGCGTCGACTTTCCTGCCCCGGATAGACCGGTGAACCACAGGGTAAGGGGCTTCTGCTTCATTTTCTCCGCCCTGTGCTCCCTTGTAATATCAAGCTTCTGCCAGATAACGTTCTCGGATCTTCTCAGGGAGTGAAGCACTACTCCGCAGGCCGAGGTCATATTGCTTACCCGGTCGATCAGGATGAACTCACCCTGTGCCCTGTGATCGGAGAACCTGTCAAAGACTGCATTTCCGGAAAGAGCTATGTCGCACTCCGCGATCTCGTTTTTCCTCAGCTGCTTTGCGGGAATATGATCTCCCGAATCTATATCCAGCTTATACTTGATATTCATAACCGTTGCGGGGAGCTTTTGCGTGCCGAGCTTTATCAGAAAGCTCTTGCCCTCCGCAAGATGCTCGTCGTCCATCCATAATATGGAGGCCGTAAACATCCGGGACACCGTAAGCTCCGTATCCCTTACAAGCACTGATCCGCGCGATATATCCACCTCGCGGTCAAGAGATATGGTAACGGCCTGGCCCATTCCGGCCGAGGCCTCCTTCCTGTCGGTAACAAGTATGGAGGAGACCTTTGCCTTCTGCCCGCTGGGAAGCACCGTAAGCGTATCCCCCTTTGACACCTGACCGCAGGTTATCTCTCCGGCAAAGCCTCTGAAGGAGCGGTCCGGCCTGCATACTCTCTGCACCGGCATCACAAAGCCCTCCTCAAGGCCGTTGTCCTCCACATCCACCGTCTCCAGATGTGACAGCAGCGTTTTTCCCTTATACCACCCCATATTCTTAGATAAAGTGGTTATGTTATCGCCTTCGGTAGCGGAAACGGGTATTATAGTCACCTCTTTAAGCTCCAGGTCTACCGCAAGCTTTCTGATATCCTTTTCAAGCTTCTTGTAAGCCGTTTCATCGTAGCCGATAAGATCCATCTTGTTTACGGCAAAAACAAAATGTCTTATTCCCATAAGGGCACAGATCCGGCCGTGCCTGATGGTCTGCCTGAGTATCCCCTTTGACGCGTCAACAAGTATCACCGCAAGGTCCGCAAAGGAGGCGCCTACCGCCATGTTTCTGGTGTATTCCTCGTGACCGGGGGTATCGGCCACTATGAAGCTTCTTTCGTTGGTGGTAAAGTACCTGTAGGCCACATCTATGGTAATGCCCTGCTCTCTTTCGGCCATAAGCCCGTCCAGAAGGAGGGAATAATCGATATCTCCCCCTCTGCTCCCCACCTTGCTGTCAAGCTTTAAGGCCTGCTCCTGGTCCGCGAATAAAAGCTTTGAATCATAGAGCATATGACCGATCAGGGTGGATTTTCCGTCGTCTACACTTCCGCAGGTAATAAATTTCAATAATCCCTTCATATTAAAAATACCCCTCTCGTTTTCTCTTCTCCATGCTTGCCGCTCCGCCGTCCTTATCGATAACACGGCTGGTCCTCTCGGACTCGGTGGCGCTCAGAGTCTCCTCTATTATCTCGTCAAGAGTCGTCGCCTCAGATTCTACCCCTCCGGAAAGCGGATAACACCCAAGGGTCCTGAACCTCACCATTTTCATTTCGGGCTTTTCACCGGGCCTGAGCCTCATCCTGTCGTCATCGACCATTATAAGGTTGCCGTCCCGTTCGACCACCGGCCTCTTTGCCGCAAAATACAGAGGGACTATTGGAATGTTCTCCCTTTTTATATACTGCCATATATCGCTCTCGGTCCAGTTGGATATGGGGAACACGCGGATGCTTTCTCCCTTTTTGATCTCGGTATTATAGCATTTCCACATCTCCGGCCGCTGGTTCTTGGGGTCCCAGGCCTGAGAGGAATCCCTGAAGGAGAATATCCTTTCCTTGGCGCGGCTCTTTTCCTCATCCCTTCGCCCTCCGCCGAAGGCAGCGGTAAAGCCGTATTTCGTAAGCGCCTGCTTAAGGGCCTGAGTCTTCATTATGTCGGTATAGGCCGCCCCGTGATCAAAGGGGTTTATTCCCTGCTTTAGCCCCTCCTCATTTATATATTCGAGCATTTCTATTCCGAGCTCTTTTGCGCGTCTGTCACGGAATTCGATCATTTCCCTGAATTTCCAGGTGGTATTTACATGAAGGAAAGGAAAAGGAGGCTTTTCCGGATAAAAGGCCTTCATGGCAAGATGGAGCATTACCGAGCTGTCCTTGCCTATGGAATACAGCATGACCGGCTTTTCACACTCTGCCGCCACCTCCCGCATTATATATATCGCCTCGGCCTCAAGGACATCCAGATGCGACAGTCTCATGCCTGAGAAGCCCTCGTTCTTTTCCCCGGCCTCGGCTATCCTGTCCTCATTCTGAAGATCCAGAAAATAGCTTTCTGATACGTTGAAATACCTGCCGAGCCTTACGGATGAGTCGGCACTGATCTTGCGGCGGCCGTGCAGGATATCCTGTATACGTGAAACGGGTACATTGAGCTCTTTTGCGAGCTTATATGCCGACAGGTTCTGAGGCTCCATAAATTTTTCCTTAAGGACCTTCCCTGCCTTATTTTCGTTTTTTGAAGTGATAGATGCGCTCATGAAAATACTCCCTTCTTTTGAAAGGGAGTATACCTGTTTTTGCATTATATGTCAAGCCTTTTTCAATTCTTTTTCAGTTATTTTTCATCTTTCCATTTTTCTATTTTACAGGTATATCTTCCGCTCTTTTTTGTGTAATTGATCCCCACAAGTATTATCTCTCCATTGTAGCCGGACAGGAAGCCTTCATAGCTCTTGTCCTTTACCTGCCTTATGGCGGCCCTGGCGCTTCTGTTCCATTTAAGCTCAACGATCATGGCAGGATGTCTGCCCTGCACCTTTGGTATAAAGGCTATGTCTGCAAAGCCTCTGCCTGCGGGAAGCTCCCTTTTTACGTAGTAATCCGCCCTTGCAGTATAGAAGCTCATCATTATGGCCGTTGCAAGGGCATTTTCATCATGAAGATCAATGATCGACGCATAGTCCTGATGGGACTCCGATATGACCCTGGCGACCTTCCTTTCATCGCCGTCCCAAACCGCCTTAAGCAGTTCATTTGAACGCCTTAACGCGTCCCCCACGTCATCCCAGTCACCGGTCTTTATGGCAGCCTCGTAAACCTCCGCCACCTCCCTGTTTGGGATAAAGGCCTCTTTCCTCAGGGCGTCCCAGCCAAGATAGCCCATGTGGATAAGGCAGGCAAGCACATCATCCTTTGTTTTAAAGCTGGTCACATCATTCTGAAAGCCCGTGATATCGACTCCGACCCTTTCACCGGCAAGCATCCTTACCACATCATCCTTAAGCCCGGCGTAATTAAGGGTGATAAAATTACGCAGAGACGCAAAAGAGCCGGTATTTTTCCAGTAGGGTACCAGTTCACGAAACATAAACGCATTTACTGCCGAATTAGGATTATAAATGTGCTTCAGCCTCTGAAAGCTTCCGTTAAGCTCCCTGATGCTTCCGTCCTCATTATCCCTTCCTGTCTCCCCCTCTCCATCAAAGACCGCGGCATACATATAGTATCCGTCATACCACTCTCTGATATCCTCCGGATCCCGGTCATATCGCCTGCAGAGTGAGTTTATCTCCTCCTGTGTAAATCCAAAGTAAGACTGCAGCCCCTTTGGATCAGTCATTGTGTATTCGATGAAATTATTCAGCGCCGATTCCCCGTTGACCTTCTTTATGGGCAGTATCCCCGTAATATATCCGAGCGCAAGAAACTGTTTTGACTCTTCGGTCTTAAAAAAGCCTCTCAGGTACTTAAGATAGTCCCTGATCAGTTCCTCGTTTTCTGCCGCGTCCCGGATAATACAGTCATATTCATCAATGATTATAACAAACCTTCGATTATCTTCGTTATATACCAGACTGAGGGCCTCCGCACAGCTCTCCGGGCCTTTGTCCCGCAGAAACGGAAAAGTTTCAACCATATCCTTCAGAAGCGCCCGGTCCAGCATTGGGATAACATCCTCCGGCGAATTCGCCCTGTTAAGATATGTCGCCACATCAAAGTGAAGCACATTGAGCTTATTCAGGTATTTTTCAAAATCGGGATCATTTGCGATCTCAAAGGGTGCAAAAAGCTCCTTTGAATCGCAGCCCCTGCTGTAATAGGCATCTATCATCCCCGCTGCCATGGACTTGCCGAAGCGTCTTGCACGGCTGACGGCATAATAACGCTTTTCTGTACCGATACTTCTGTTAAGAATACTGAGCAGTCCCGTTTTATCTACATAGATCTCCGAATTGACAGCCGACTGCATGCTCTCGCTTCCCGGATTCACATAAATGCCCATAAAAATATCTCCGTACAAAACTCTTTATGATCCTGATATCAGAACCGGTTTCATGATAACACAAAAGCGGAAAGAGGCATAAGCGGTTTTGGGATAATATCTTTTCCCGAATTCCCGCATCAGCCACGTTTTTCCCACCTGTCTTGCACCCCACAGGATAAGAGGCTTCCTGCCGGGTGAAGCTTTCCATTTTTCAAGCTCCTTCATCAACGATCGTTCCATACATATCCTCCCTGATAAGGGAAAGCATATGATAACTGGCATCGGTTTCATGACCAGTTCCTTTCTTTTACGTAGGTTCATCTACGATTCCTTATTTCATAAATAAAGAAAAGAGCGAGAATAATTATTTATAACGGTCGCCAAAAATTCAGAATAAAAAAAATATGTCTCAGTACCCGTCCCTGTAATGTACCCTGCACCTCTTTCTGAAAAAGGATATCCCATACCTGCCGAGGTTTCCGTAGCCCTCCTCTAAAAGTGCATCCGCATAGCTGAGCTCATCGATCTGTTTTATCGCTTCCTCTGCCGCCTCATCCATCATCTCCATGGTGACCGGCTTCTTTCCCTCCTGCTTTACTGCCTTCAGCTCAATGATAAAGGCCTTCTCAAACACGTCCCCTGTCCTCAGCAGGATATCGCTCCTTCCATACCCGGATTCGCGGTTGCTCTTTATGGCGTATTCGCTGCTGCCCGAAAGAATCCCCACCATAAAGCCGTGATAGAAATTTTCATAGGAATCCATATAGCTGATGGATGGACCCAAAAGCCTGTTGATCTCCCGCTCAAAGCCTTCGGCGTCGCCGTTCTTCATGGCCGCAAACAAAGGGGCTCTGTCGGATTTCTGTACGATCTCCTGCTTAAACCAGCTCAGTATCTTCTGTGAGTAAATATACCTCGTCTCCCGGTTTGGGATCACCATAACGGCGTATATCCTGTCATTCTCCACCCGCTGAGAAATGATCTTCAGATAACCTGTGAATAGCATGAAATTCCACAGATTATCCTGCTCCTTGTATATCTCCCCATAGGTGATATCCTCATGCACCGGTTTTTCGATGCTCCCTCCCTCTATGAGCCTTTCTATCTCTCCCTTCGTTTCGCTGTCCGCTCTTTCAATGAGATCCCTTACTATCCCGTTTGAACTGGTATTCGCCCAGTAGGACTGTGGAAAGTAGTCACGGTTCGAACCTGTATGATCCCGCAGATACATGATCGTGCTCCAGGGATTGTAAACATTGCTGTTTCCGAAAAGATATCCGTTATACCAGCTCCTTACCTCCTCATATTTATCCGAAAGCTCATAATAATCAAGGGCTGCCTTTACCTCCTCATCGGTAAAGCCGAAATATTCCCCGTAAACCGGAGTAAGGATCGAATTGATGTTCAGGTTATTCAAGCCTGTAAAAATGGACTCCTTTGATATTCTAAGGCACCCGGTAATGACGGCAAATTCCAGCGCGTTATTTGTTTTCAGAGCCCCTTCGAAAAGACTGCGTATAAAGCTTACCATATGTTCATAATATCCGTCGTAAAAGGAGCTTTCCAGAGGTACGTCATACTCATCGATCAGGATTATGGTTTTCTTTCCGGTTACTGTCTTAATGCATTCGCAGAGGAATTTCAGGCTGTCTGTATACTGATCCGGTTCTATTTTCCTGTCCCTGTACTCCAGGAAGGCTGAAGACTCCTCTTCATTTAACGAATTGCTTTCCAGAACAAAGCTGTGACGCTTAAATTCCCTCGCAAGTTCACTCCTTAAGGCCTTAAACGCCGATTCCTCATTTCCGGTCTTTGCCGACTTAAGGGTCAGAAAGATCACGGGATATTTCCCCATCAACGAGGTATACTTCTCTCCCGAATCCATGATCTTAAGCCCTGAGAAGAGCGAGGGATCAGAGCCCTCCTCAAAAAAACAGCGCAGCATATCAAGGGTAAGGGTTTTTCCGAACCGTCTGGGTCTTGTGAAGAGATTTACCTCGCCCTTTTTATCGATCAATTCCTTAATGAATAAGGTCTTGTCCACATAGTAGTAATCATTTGATATGATCTTTTCAAAAAACTCAACTCCTATAGGTAGCGGTTTATGCATGATATGCCCTCCATAAGGAAATGCTTTAACCGGAAATCAGACCGGTTTCATGATAACACAAAAGCGGCAGGCTGTGAAGCCGCCGCTCTTTACCTCGCCCTTATGCCGTCCCTCCGACAATGTGTTGTATAAGCTTATCAAAAACAGCTTTGCATTTATCATATATCTTAAGTCTTAAATACACTGTCCGTTTTAATTTGGTGATCTCTATTTCCTGCTCCAAAAGCATATACCCTAGCATCAAAACTGTATCCTCGTACAGATCCGGATTATCCTTATTCCACACCGGCGCTTCCTTGGGAGCGGGAAACAGCTCTTTTCTGTCATCCTTCAGATACTCTTTGATGATCTTCTGGTTTCCATCCTCATAGAGCTTCCTTATCATTGCCCGTTCCTGTGCATTCATGAAGGTCTCACGGGAGGATTTGCGCAGGTTCCTGGAACATGCTTCTGTGGCCAGTTGTCCGTAAATAAGATCATTATGGGTAATATTTCCCACACCTTCAAGCTGATTCAGTATCCTCTTGATCTCAATATAATTAGGACTTATAGAGGTATTCTTTTCTTCGTTCGGAATGACATATCCCTCAGAGGGGTCCAATCCGATAGCCTGCAGAAAATCATTCTCTGCCTTTCCGCCCATAAATTCTTTTCTGTCGTAGATCCTGACAATTATATTTTCTTTGCCTACGATATCAGACAAATGGCGGAGGCCCTCGTAATAATCTGTTTTAGGCCATTGCTCCGGATGACTGATAAATTCACCCCATTCGGGGCGATTCTTTCCACTCTTGCATTGTTTGATGCTTTGCCTGTATATTGATTCTATCCAATCCTCCTGTGGCCTGAGATAGACAATAAGCTTAAGCAATGCGTTATTATCATCTGCAAAAGCTTTAATACGCTTAAGATTCTTATAACCTGTCTTCTGAAAGAAACCCCACAGCGATTCATCGGTAAGAATTACCGTGGAGAAGTGTTTAAGCTGTTTTTCCACCTGCTTCAGACCAAATTCAAGTATTCTATCCCTTATTTTAATCGGCACCTGTCCAATAATGGCAAGTCGGCGATGACCGCCTATAAACATACCGTTTCGGTTTCTGTCGTAATGTTCATAACATATTATAGGTAGACGTTTAAAACAGTAGCCTTTCTTCGCAAGAAATGACCTGTTAAGATAAAGGAAATTCTGAATTGATGAAGTGCCTGTCTTTGTGGTCCCTATATGAAGATATATTACTTTATCCATTGACATTCCTTTCAGGTTCTCCAGAGTATCCTAAGAGAACAGCCCGGAGAGCAAGTCTTATTGTTTAAGCTCCATCAGATCAGGAGGGAATCTTATTCATTAGAACCGATAATAGCCTGAATGGCTCTGGTCATAAAAGTACGGCATTTATCATAAAGCTTCAATCTTAAATAAACCGTCTGTTTTAACCTGCTGATCTCTTTCTCATGATTAAGTATCATATATCCGAGCATCAGGACGGTATCCTCAAAGAGATGAGGGTCATCTTTGGTCCAGACGGGTTTTTCTTTAGGTTCCGGGAATAAATGATCCCCTTCATGTACATACTCCGACAGAACCTTTTGATTCCCCTCTTTATAACGGTTCCTTAACATAGATTTCTGTTCGGGATTTATGAAAACCTCGCTGCCTGATCTGCTTAAGCTTGCGGAACAGTCCGTAGCAGCCGACTGCGCATGGAAGAGTTCTTTTTCTGTAATATTACCTATGCCGTCAAGCTTGTTAAGGATTCTCTTTATTTCTATATAATTAGCGTTCAGGGAGGTATTTTTTTCCTCCTCACCTATCTTATATTCATCGGAGGGCTCCAGTCCGATGGCCTGCAGGAAGTCATTTTCGACCTTCCCTCCGATAAATCTTTTTCTGTCATATATCCTGACGATCATATTCTCTTTACCTACGATCTCCGACATACGGCAGAGCCCGCTGTAATAATCCGCGCTGGGCCATTTATCCGGATCACTGATATAGGTCTCCCAATCAGAGCAGTCCTTTCCCTCACGGTATTTTTTTATGTTCTGCTTGTAGCTCGACTCCAGCCAGTCCTCCTGCGGCCTGAAATAAACTACCAGCTTAAGCACAGCATGATTCCGGTCTGCAAAGTTCTTAATGATCTTCAGGGTCCTGCAGTCAGTCCTGAGAAAATAATTCCAAAGTCCCTCGTCCGTAAGGATCACGGCGTGACAATGCTCAAGCTGATCGCTGACACGCTTTAATCCTGCCGCTATCAATCGTTTCTGCTGCCGGGCTGAAGGCTTTCCAAACCAGCGCAGCTTACGGACGTTTAAATACATGGCGTTTCGATTCTTAAGGGATCGGTCATAAGGCACAGGATCTCTCTTATAGCTGTAGCCCTTCTTTGCAAGCACCTCACGGTTCAGATAAAGAAAGCTCTGGATAGAGGAGGTCCCTGTCTTGGTAGTTCCGATATGAAGATATATTACCTTGTCCATTTTCCTCTTTTCTGACAAACTCCACACCATATATCAAAACACAGTCATTAATTGTTCCGGGCATCTCAAATGCCGGAGAACTGCTATATCCTTTAATTACGACAGTCCCTACCTGTAAAGGCGATTCAGGATCTTCTTTTTTATCCGGTACAGCTTTAATTTAATGGAGTGGAAGGAGAGAGAGTTTTCCTTCAGTGACTGTATTTCCTCATGAAGCTGTTTGGTTACATAGCCGAAATATAAGATCATTTCCTCCTGCATGGCTAAGAGGTCATACTCCCATTTTTCTCCAGAGCTGTCCCCCGACAGGAAAAGCTCTTCCCTGTTTAAATACTCTCCGGCTATACGGCGGTTCTCGTCCTTATATTCCTCCATCAGCTTACGCCGTTCTTCATCCGAAAAGTAAGAGAGCTTCCTCTCCTCCTTACTGAGACCCGAGCAGTCGATGCTGGCCTTTTCAAAGAACTTTTTGGTGCTGACCTTAAGAGGCTCATGAGCCTCTGTCAGACGGTTCAGGATCCGCATGATCTCAGTCTGATTGTAGGTCGTGCTTTCGTTTGAAAGCCCTCCGGGCAGCTCATAATGCCTGATATCTGTGATCCCTATGGCATTCATGAAGACCGAAAAGATAGATCCGCCGTTTTTAGCCCATATGCCGGGCTCATAAGGTATTACCTCAATATTATCCTTTCCGAAGATACGGGAAAAGGCTGTGAGCATTTTCTCATAGTTGGTGGGGATAATATCCGAATGCTTATTGTCCGCCAGGAAGGAGTCCCAGCTCTCGGTAGGGAAATGATCCTTTACATCCTGTCTGTAAAAGGAATCAAGAAAGACATCCTGTTTACGCAGAAAAATGATGACCTTGACATTGAAATCATTTTTTTCGGAGAATTCCTTAACTCTCTTCAGGAAATCCCATCTTGACCAGTCACGGCTGATATGCTCATCTGTCAGGATCACGTTGGGCTTTTCGTCCAGCCATTTTTTAATTATCCTGAGTCCCTTGTTAAGCCTTCTGACATTCTCCTCATGAGGGTCTCCGGAATTTCCATGCAGAAAAATACCATTCCTCAGCTTAGGATATGTACGATAGTTTTCAACAACGACATATTCGCCTTTGCTGTTTTGTATCCTGGTACTACGATCATAATCATATAGCTTCGGCAGTCTGAAAATATACCCGTCCTTATATAACCTGGCCTTATTCAGATCAAGAAAATCCTGAATCGCGCTGGTTCCTGTTTTACGAACACCAATGTGAATATATAGTGTACGCTTTTGGTCAGTCATTTATAGTATATCCTCTCTTTAACAGAATACAGGAAATATTCTTATGTTGTCTTACACTCATTACATGATACTCAAAGAAAAGATACTTGTCAAACATAATACACTGATCCAATAATCGAACCACATATTAACTATGGCATCTTCAAAAGGTATTGACAGTTCACCCATCAAGCCTCCTTCATAGGTATTTCTGTATTCCCGATCCGGTTATAATGACAGATAGCATCCCTTCATGTTTTCTTTATTGCAAAAAATCAGATAATATGTTAAAAAAATAGTAATAAAGCGAAAGTCTTCTTTGCTTTGGAACACTGGTTATTTAATGCATAATATGATGTCAGAGTCTAAAGTCACACGGCACTTTTGACCCTGACATCATATTGTGGACTGCCCGACAAAAGGCTGCGAAGCAGCCTCTGGCATACGAGATATGGTGGTCAGGCTTGCCTGAAACCACCATTTGTCGTATGCCGGAGGAACCCAAAGGGCTTTTGTCGGGCAACTCATATTATCAGAAGTATAGATAAAAGAGGCCATTGACAGATACATGAAGAAACTATCGTGCAAGGAAATTCAGAAAAAAAGCCTGCAGTTGCTTGTTTTCTTTAATGAATATACTCAAAAAAACAATTTAACGTATTATTTGTCAGGGGGTACTCTTTTAGGTGCAGTTCGTCATAAAGGTTTTATACCCTGGGACGATGATGTGGATATAATGATGCCCAGAAAGGATTATGAGAGGCTCATACAGGAATTTGAGGAAACGGAACAGTATTGTGTTTCTTCGTATGAAAATGATCCGGAATTTGAGAATCGATGGGCACGTATCTGGGATAAATATACTGAAAGAGATTTTTTCCTTTATGATACTAAACGGCTCGGTGTTTATCTGGATATTTTTCCTTTGGATGGTTATCCTGACAGCAGGCTGTTATCTGTCATCCATGATATTCATTTAAGGATACTTGTGGAATTGTGGAACACATATATGATACCCGGACCGGGGAATGATCTTCATTTTAAGAGGATACGAAAAGTGATCAGGCGGCTGTTTTATAATGAACCGCGAAAAATGAGTAAAAAGATCAATGAAACGGCCATGAAATATGATTATGAAAAATGTAATTATGTCGGGCCGTCTATCTGTATGCATTATATGTTTAAAGAACGCAACAGAAAGGAAATATACAAACCGATATTTCTACCTTTTGAAGGAGGCATGTTCCCTGCCCCGGCTGGCTATGATATATACCTTAAAAAACTGTATGGTGATTATATGCAATTGCCTCCCGAAGAAAAAAGAGTGTCAAATCATGCCTTTGTCATATGGGAGAAAGAACCGGTAAAAGAGGAATAACAATGTCAAATATTGCACTTATAATCGCAGGCGGAACAGGGAACCGAATGCATCAGGATATCCCTAAGCAATTCCTTACAGTAAATGAAAAGCCGGTTATAATATATACACTGGAAGCCTTTCAGACTCATGCTGATGTGGATGAAATAGCAGTTGTATGCTTAGAAGGCTGGGAGCAGGTGCTTTCCGCTTACGCCAGACAGTTTAACATTACCAAGCTGAAGCATATTGTAAAAGGAGGCGAGAACGGTCAGTCTTCTATCAGAAACGGCATATTTGAACTGAAGAAGTATCATGCCGAGTCAGATATAGTACTGATTCATGACGCGATACGACCTCTGGTATCTGCCGAGATCATTTCTGACTGCATAGTGAAGACCAAGCAATATGGTTCCGCCATAGCAACAATCCCTTGTGCAGAAGCTATGCTGATGACTGAGAACGGAGTTACCTCATCCGGTACATATAAACGGGAATTATTAAAGAGAACACAGACTCCACAGGGATTTTTCTTAAACAAAATATATGAGATTCACAAAAAGGCTTTGGAAAGAGGAATAAATGACTCTGTGGCTTCATGTACTTTAATGATCGAGATGGGAGAACAGGTGCATTTTTCTGCAGGATCAGAGAAGAATATTAAACTGACTACCATAGATGATATTGATATTTTCAAAGCATTGTTGTTGGCAAGCCGTTCTGCATGGTTAAAAGAATAGTGGGCTGGAAATATATATGATCAGATACTGTGAAAACTATTGGAAGGATGTAGAGCGTGTTCTTTCTCATATCAGAAATATTGAGGCATTATTTGGAAGATCAGTATTCGTGACAGGGGCAACGGGAATGATCTGCTCTTCGGTTATTGAGTTGTTATGGTACCTGAACCATAGCCGGAAAGCAGAAATAAGAATTGAAGCCGCGGGACGCAATATTGAAAAAACGATGCGTAGATTTTACCCTCTCAGCGAAGGTCTGGATTATCATTTTGTGAAGTATGATTCATCAAAAAGTGATACACTTTCGGTATCACCGGATTTTGTGATACATGGGGCAGGATATGGTGACCCCGAGATGATCTCACGGCAGCCGGTTGAAGTAATGCTTTCTAATATAACCGGATTGGAGACTATTTTGAGATGCGCTTGCAGCAATGATACAAAAAGAGTATTATACATCTCTTCAAGTGAGGTTTATGGTAATAAAGAAGAGAATGGGTTATTTTCAGAAAATATGTATGGCTATCTGGATATTCTGAAAGAGAGAGCATCATATCCAAGTTCAAAGCGGGCTGGAGAAAGCCTCTGTGTGGCATATCAAAGCGAGTATAACTTGAATACTGTAATTGTACGGCCAGGGCATATTTACGGTCCTTCTATTACGGATAGTGATAGCAGGGCCTCTGCTCAGTTTACCAGAGCGTGTGCGCGTGGGGAAAATATAACTATGAAAAGCGCCGGTCTGCAGAAACGTTCGTATTGCTATACTCTCGACTGCGCATCAGCAATTATTACTGCAATGATAAATGGAGAAAGGGGCAATGCCTATAATATCTCAAATTCGGATTCCATATGTACGATCCGTGATATGGCATATGCCCTGGCCGATGAGTCAGGCGTTAATGTGATTTTTGAAAATGCAAGTGATATGGAAAAAAAGAGTTATAATCTTATGAACAATTCCGCATTATCGTCTGAAAAACTGGAAATGCTCGGATGGAAAGCGGAATTCAGCTTGAAGGAAGGCGTTAAGAAGACTTTGTCTTATTACATAAACAGTTATTAATCCTGTTAATGGGAAGGATTTGTGAAGCATGAAACGAGTTATTACATACGGAACATTCGATCTTCTGCACTATGGACACATAAATCTTTTACGAAGGGCTAAGGCTATGGGCGATTATCTGATCGTTGCCCTGTCAACAGATAGATTTAATAGTGTGGAGAAAAACAAAAAATGCTACTTTTCATACCAGCAAAGGAAGGCTATGCTTGAATCTATCCGGTATGTGGATCTGGTGATCCCGGAGGACGGCTGGGAGCAAAAAAAAGAGGATGTACATCTATATCATATCGACATCTTTGTCATGGGTGATGATTGGGAGGGAAAGTTTGATTTTTTGAAGGATGAAGGTGTTGAGGTTGTGTATTTGTCAAGAACTCCTGAAATAAGCAGCACACAGATCAAAAATGATTTTAAAAGCAGAGATGATGCAGATATTTCCAGGATATTTACAGATGATATGAAATAAAGCGCAGGAATGTATTTGTGTACGTCATAAAAACCATTGAACCGTATATCTTCTGAAAATGAGAGGGCAATAATGTGACTCAGGCAGAATACTTAAATATCATTCAGGATGCAAACTATGATCTGTTGTGCAGGATAGACAGGATATGCAAGGATAATGATCTTCATTATACTCTTCAATCCGGCACTCTTTTAGGCGCGGTTCGCCATAAAGATTTTATACCCTGGGATGATGATGTGGATATAGTCGTAACAAGAGAGGAGTATGAAAGGTTTATTAGCATATTCACTAAGGAATCTTCACCGAGATTTCATTTGGAACTTCCAGAGGATCGTCCCTTCTATTTTGATTTTGTTCCGCGGATTGAAAACAGAGAAAAGCCTTTGATCATTAACGGCGAAACGGTGTATCCCTGTGTGGATATTTTTATTGCCGATCATATTGGCAAAAATGAGAGATGGCATCTTTTTAAGCTAAAACTCATCATTGCCCTGGCAATTGGACATCGTACATATAAAGATTACTCCAAATTTACAACTCTCGCTGAGAAAATAGGAGGAAGGATCCTTCCTGCCATAGGACGCCTGATCCCATTGTCAGTACTGATAAAGCAGTATAAGAAGGTTCAGAGTAAGTTTCCCACAGGAGATGCCGTATTTCTGTCGAATGATAAAACGATCCCCGGTGTATGGGGGCTGTTATACCCGGAAGGCTTCTTTAAGAGACCCGGTTCCGTTGTGAACATCAGAAATAAAGAGTTTCCCGCACCCTGCGATCCGGATCTTCTTTTGAAAAAAATGTATGGAAATTATATGGAGCTTCCACCGGAAAACAAGAGAATTCCAGAGCATATCGGTCATGCATGAACACCAGGCGTATGAAAAGGAACAGAGCGACAGACGGTTTTATGACTGTGGATATTCAAAAGCATACTATAACTCAAAAGTCGACTTATCAGGCAAAATATTATTCAATGCACTATTCAATATTTCTTTGGTATTTTCAAAATCCTCATCTTTACATTTATCGTTAAAACACATTAATTTATAACGCTGTTTTCTAATATCTTCTATCATTTGAGGAATACATTCTTTCTCAGTCTTATACTTTTTCCCTATTTTAGGTGACCGAGGTACAAATTTACCAGTTGCAAACTGCCAATATGTAAAAACCCAATGACTCAGATCGTTTGGCTGACGAAGCTTATGAGAACAGCCTTCCGACAATAACAACTCTTCTTTGGCCCACACATCCTTATACGTAGACTTAAGGTACGCATACGGAAGGTGAGGGTCCCTGAATCCGGTAAATATTTTGTGAGGGAATAAATAAAGATTGAACAACAGTCCCGTTCCATAACAGGGAGAAAACCATTTCTTAAGATTTTTACATATCACTTTGTGTTTACTAAAATGCTGGTTTATCAGAACTGTATCAAATAAGGGAGCCATCCACCTGGGTTCGTCCGGATTTGTGATCATACTGGGCCAGACCTTCATAATAGCTGAATCACACGGCAATCCTTCTTTAAAGAAATCCTCCTGCTTAACCACATTCGTCAAAAACATATCATCGTTAAAATAGACAAAATGCTCCGACAGATGTTCAATGCGATGAAAATTCATATCTATGCATCGACTTGAGAAAGTAGGAAGCCACTCATGTGGTATATAGTCTTCATGACTTATCAATTCAAGCTTTGGATGATTCAGATTCAACCATTTTGGATAATGTCCACAGGTTACGAAGAATACTTTATGTACCCACGGAGCATATTTTTCTATACCGCGGAATAGATACTGAAGGTTATCCCAATCTCTAAATCGCCTGTTTCTGGAGTCTCCTTTTTCCTGGCTGTATTTTTTTTTCTCAGCCGCCCACTCCGGATCGTTGCCGTCTACCCATGTAATGATAAAATCTATATCTAAAGAATCAGATCTCACAGCTAACCCCCAATCTATTCCTTATCTTTTAATTCTGTCAGGGTCTCAGTAATAATAGTCGAAGAAACCCCTCGTGTATATGGAAAATACACTAGCTGGATCCCATTATCCTTCATTTCTTTTTCGTAATCCTGCCATTTTGGAGTTCCATACCAGTCGTCTCCGACAAATAATACAGAAGCGCCGATCTTTTTACACACAGAAAGCTTATCCATATCATATTGTGGGATAGCCGCATCGACAAATCTTATACTTCTGACGATCTCTATCCTGTCCTCAAAAGGAATCATCGCTTTTTTCCCTTTATATGTGACCAGATCATCTACTGTAACACCTACGATCAATCGATCACACATCCCCTTTGCATTCTTAAGCAGATTAAGATGTCCAATATGAAAAAGATCAAAAACACCCGCAGTATAGCCAATTATCAAAACAATTCTCCCCGATTTTCTTTTTTCTGATAAAATGAATATGGTTTGGAAAGATCTACAAAAACATAGTTATCATGTCCTATTCTTTGATCCACAGGCGGAAGCTCCATGTAGTTTCCGAAAAAAATTGTCAGAAAGTCATCCCATCCTTTAGGACAATGTATTGTCGTATTTTCAAATGTAAGATCAACATGATCATCAAAATCATTCTTAGAAAAAATGCGAGTACCGTTCCATAGCTTGTACGACCAAACGTATCCGACATACTTTGCAGAGTGTACTGGGTACTTACGAAGGAGCCCCATCCATAGATTTGAAAAGAAATTATACCGTATGCAAAAAGAAAGCGTTTTTAAAACATGCCAACAAATTCTACCCTTCACCGTAGGAATTTCCGTAATAGGACGCCTCCGAACATAATCAAGCCTGCATAATAAATTAAAATAGAGTTTGTATAGACGTTCGCGTCCTTCATTTAAGGGGATTCCTGCAAGCGGCATCACATCCAGATAAAGGCCAAAGTATTCCTGCGGGTAATCCTGCATTGATTCCAAAATACAAGTGGTTCTGTTATCCGCAATCCTCAGGATGACCCCAAACCGATGAGGAAGATCTGCAGAAGAAATAACCTCAAGATGTTCCGGCAACTCTGTTCTGGCTAAAGATACAAATCTATCAAAATGCTCTATCGGAATAGCAATATCCATATCATCGTCCCATGGAATAAAACCTTTATGCCTCACCGCTCCAAGGCAGGTTCCTCCGATGGCAAAATAAGGTATCTTATTCCTATCACATAATGCAGATACCTCCATAAATATATTTAAAATAACTTCTTGAAGCTGTGTCATAAAAATTAAATTTCCGTTTGTAGTAAAAATGATGGTTGAAGATACTGCTTCAGAGATCTTTAAATGAATATATAGTGTTCAATATATATTATCATATAAAGACTTTACAGCATCTATTATGCTTTACTCATGATATTCAAAAATGAAGCTCTTGTCAAACAAAATATGATTATCTCTATAGTTTGACAGTAAAGTATTACAGAAAGCTGGATAACCTGTTGAACCGCAAATCTTGAATTGGAAGAGGCGACGTTCACCTTCTCTCTGCCTTTTTCCGCGGTAAAATATTCTTTTATATCGCATTTTTCCGCGGAAATATGTTGCCAATCAATCCATATTATCATATACTTTTCATTATCAAGGAGGTTATATATGGAACGATCATTAATAAAAGCACTTGAAAAATGGAAAACTTCTCCCACAAGGAAGCCCCTTATCCTGTGGGGGGCACGACAGGTCGGAAAAACCTGGCTCATGCGGGAATTCGGAAAAAGATATTATCCTAAAACCGCTTATGCCTCTTTCTTTAGAAATACCAGACTTGCAAGGCTTTTTAAGGAGGATTTTTCTCTGAGCAGAGTACTGGAAAACCTGAATATAGAATGCAGGACAATGATAACCCCTGACGATACCCTTATTATACTTGACGAGATACAGGACTGCCCCGAAGCTTTGGAGTATTTAAAGTTTTTTTGTGAAGAAGCACCTCAGTATCATATTATATGCGCAGGCTCCATGCTTGGCGTAACCATCCATGAGGGCATCTCCTTTCCCGTTGGCAAGGTTAATGAGCTGACGCTTTATCCCCTGGATTTTAAAGAGTATCTTCAGGCTATGGGGGAAAACGACCTTTTAGATACGCTGATCTCCGGAAGCTGGGAACTGGTTAACGACAACCATGAAAGCTATGTAAACCATCTGCGCAATTATTACTATGTAGGCGGAATGCCGGAAGCAGTTGCTTACTTTGCGGATCACAGAGATTATCAGGGTGTACGGGATATCCAGAACAGCATTATCCGCCAGTATGAAGAGGATTTCAGCAAGCACATCCCTCCCAATGAATGGACAAAGGTCCTGCTTGTTTGGCATTCCATTCCTGTACAGCTTGCAAAGGAAAACCGCAAATTCTTCTTCGGGCAGGTAAAGCCCGGAGCCAGAATGAAAGACCTTGAGAACGCTATAATGTGGCTTTGCAAATATGGTGTAGCCTGCAAAGTATTCAAGACAACGAAACCCGCTGTCCCGCTTGCTGCCTATGCAGATCCCTCTTCCTTTAAGCTGTTTCTTTCTGATACAGGTCTTGCAGGTGCCTTAAGTGAGCTTGATGCAGAAGTCCTGCTTAACGGCAATGCAGTTTTTTCCGAATTCAAAGGAGCCCTTACTGAAGAATATGTTTTTACCCAGCTGTTGGCAGACAGAGCCACAGCTCCTTTTTACTATGCGGGAGACAAAGGCAGATATGAAACAGATTTCTTGCTCAGGCTTGGACAGGATATCATACCAGTTGAGGTAAAGGCCGAAACCAATCTCAAATCAAAAAGCCTTAAATTTTATGTTGATAAATTTGATCCGCCATATGCCCTGCGTATCAGCATGGCTCCTTATATCGTACAGAACAGGATTAGAAACATTCCTTTGTACGCTGTTTGCAGGATCAACTCCTGTCTGACGGAGGAGTGACATAATAAGCTTACCCGTCGATCTCGATCTCTGTTTCGATCGCCCTTCCGTTTTCTATCCTGAAGATCCTGTTGCAGCTCTTAAGGGTGGAAAGCCTGTGAGCTATGATTATCAGGGTCATTTTTTTTGCCAGCATATTTATAGAGCTTACTACCGCTGCCTCCGTCTCAGTATCAAGCGCGGAGGTAGCCTCATCCAGGATAAGTATCTCCGGTTTACTGTACAGGGCGCGGGCTATGGCTATCCTCTGCCGCTGTCCGCCCGAAAGCTTGATGCCCCTGTCTCCCACGTTTGTATCAAGCCCATCCGGCAGCGATCTGACAAAAGCATCCAACGACACCTCTCCGAGTATCTTCCATAATTCACTGTCCTCCTTGGGATCATCGCTGAAGGAGATGTTAAAGCGTATCGAGGCGTTAAACAGCAATAGCATCTGGGGAACGTAGGAAACCGTTTTCCTCCAGTATCCTGGGATCTCCCGTATGTCTGTCCCGTCCATATAGATACCCCCGGACTGCGGGGTGTAAAGCGCCAGTAAAAGATCGCCCAGGGTGGATTTTCCGGACCCGGACTCACCTATTATGCCGATCATGTCCCCCTTATTGACGGTGAGGGAGAGTCCCTTAAGCACCCTGTCCTTCCCCTTCTCGTACTTCCAGTCGATATTTTTTACCTCTATCGCCCTTTTGAACTCCGCGCTTCCTTCAGAGGCAGAGGTCATCAGTCTCACTTCCTCCTGATACTCTCTGGCGTTTTTGATGTTTAAATAGGTTTCCTCGACCATCGGTCTGGTACGTATGAAGATCTGGATATATTTTGAAACACGGGAAACCAGAGGCAGCATCCTGAAGGCACCCATGGCGAATACGGACATACTGGAAATAAACTCCGCGGTGCCCGTTCCCATTTTAATGCGGATTATGATGAAGATGAAAATACCGGATATGCAGAATGCCTCAATGATCCTTTCCGGAAGGGTATTGATAAAATCGCTCTTCGCCTGCGCCTCGGAGAAGGTCCTGCATTCCTCCTCATACTGGCTTATGAACAGCTCCCTTTTATCAAAAACTATTACATCCTTTATGTTATTGATGATCTGAACCACAAACCGGTTTCTTTTCTTGTTCGCCGTGCGCATGGCTATCGTAAGCCTGGCTATGCTCTTCTTCACCATAAGTGTCAGGAGGATCGCGCACAGCCCGGCAAGCAGCATGACGCCGAAGGCCAGAAATCTGTCTATGCCTGTCAGGTAAATAAATATAAGTATGACCGTCGTTATTTCGGAAACAAACACAAAGAAGGTCAGTATAAAGGTATGTACCCCCGTTACGTCAAGATTGACGCCGTTAAGCAGTACACCTATATCAGATTCAACAAAAAAGGAATAGGGCCTTTCCAGATAGGAGCTGAGCATTTCCACGGTAAGCGTCCTTTGAAGGGCGCTGCTGTACCTGCTCCTTACGTAAGCCACAAAGGAAAGAAATACGTTTTTAAATATATATACCAGAGCTATGGTGACACCGAGAAATACCAGAAGAGTTTCCTGGTCCCTGATATGGAGGATCGAGTCGATATATCTGACGTACCACTTTGACATAAGCTTTTCAGGCTCCAGAAAGGCCTGGATAAAGGGAAGTATCACCGAAACGCCCAAAAGTTCCAGAAATGATCCGATAAGTATGAGCAGCAGTACCACAGCGGCCTGTTTTCTCTGCTTTCTGCTCATTATATATTTAAAACACCTGTACAATCTTACGATCGTTTTAAAATCCTTCAATCCGTTCTCATCCTCTAAGCTTTTTTCTTACCGCAAGCTCCGCCTCGTAAAGCTTTTTTTCTCCGGTCCCAAGGACCTTCTCCACCACCTCTATCCTGCGCCTCAGCATATCCATGGCGTGAACGGTAAGGGAGGCGGCCTGATCGGTCCCCCACATATCATGATCCAGCGTTATATGCCTTTCGATCACCCTTGCTCCGAGAGCCGCGGCTACTACCGTCCCCTCCAGGTTCTGCTCGTGCCCGCTGTAGCCCACAAGACACCCGTAGCGCTCCCTTAAGGTGTTTATCATCCTTAGATTAAGCTCCTCATCCTTAGCCGGATAGGCGGAGTTTGTATGCATAAGGATGTATTCTCCGTTTCCGTCCCTCTCAAGGATATCTACCGCGGCATCTATCTCCTCCCAGGTGCTCATTCCGGTGGACATTATCACCGGCCTCCCCGAACGCGCGCAGCCTGACAGGAGCTCCCTGTCCGTGATGCCCGCGGAAGCGACCTTAATAAAGGGAATGTCGTATTTAAGCATAAACTCAAGGCTCGGCATATCCCAGGGAGAGGCCGTAAAGGCTATGGGCTTTTCTCTGCAGTAGCTGTCTATATAGTCGTATTCCTCCCTGCCGAATTCTATCCTCTTCTTGTATTCAAGGTAGGTTATCCTTCCCCAGGGAGTATCCCTCATCACATTTTTCTGTGCCTCGGGAACGGAGATATCTGGATCCCTTTTCTGAAGCTTCACCGCATTCCAGCCTGTGGCATTGGCGGCATCGATAAGCTTTTTTGCTATCTGTATATCCCCGTTGTGATTTATGCCTATCTCGGCTATAAGATAGGGGCTGCTGTTCTCATTTACCTCATAACCGCCTAACAGGATATTTTTTTTCGCCATGACATCATCCCATACTTTTATTCAGTAATGATCCGTTGGTATCATTCCTCGTCAGTAAGAGGAATGAACATATTCCTTTTAAGCTCCTCTCTGGGCAAAAACGGCGCAAGATCCTCAAGAGGAGGGCTTACCATTGTTCCGTCGGGAAGCTTTCTTCCGCTGCTCTTAGGCTCCCATACCTGCTCGGTGTCGGTAAATATCTCGCAGAACAGGGGCCCTTCCATTGACAGTGCCTTATCGACCGTCTCCATCATCTCTTTGTTGCTGTGCGCGCTCAGGTAGGTATAGCCGAAGGCTTCGGCGATCCTTTTGTACTCGGGGAATGAAAGGTCTCCCGATTCCGGTCCGATACCCACTCTGGTATGCTCGCTGAAGATATTGCTCTGGGTTATCCTGATTGAATGATAACCACTGTTATTTATTAAAAAGATCTTGATGGGGAGCCTGTTTGTTATAATTGTCTGCAGCTCCTGAAGGTTCATCATTATGCTTCCGTCGCCCTCAAGACAGATGGTCTCCCTTCCGCCGCCTCCAAGGCAGGTACCGATAGCCGCCGGAAGACCGTAGCCCATGCTTGCTATGGCGCTGTTATTGGCCATACGGCTTCCCTTTTTTATGACATAGGCCTGATTCCCCACCACACAACAGGCGCCGTTTGATACGGCGGTAAGGCTGTTTTCCGGAAGACGACCGCTCAGATACCTGACAAAGGCGTAGACGTTGGCGCTCCTTCCGTTTTCCTCAAAATGTCTCGGAAGCGCGGCAGGGTATTCCTCCTTCCACTTCTGCGTTGTTTCTATCCATTCCGTCCGTCCGGACACCCGTTCACCGGCTTTAAGCTTAAGCTTCTCAAGGAAGTCCTTTGCGTCCGCCCACACGGGCATATCAACATGGATGGTGTGCTTTTTCAGCTCACCCTCATCTATATCCACCATTATGACCTTCGCGGCCCTTGCCCAGGTCTCCCAGTTATAGCCTACCTGACGTATGGAGATCCTCGTTCCCACCGCCAGTATCAGGTCCGCATTCTGGATGGCGAAGTTCCCGGGCCTGTCGCCCATATTTCCCGCACGCCCGCAATATAAAGGATGCTCGTCCTCGATAAGATCCACCGCGTTCCAGTACGTGACAACAGGTATGTTTAGCCTTTCCGCCACCTCTCTGAAGGCTTCATACGCTCCGGAAAGCCTTATGCCGTAGCCCGCGTAAAAGACCGGTCTTTCGGCCTTCTTTATTTCAGCTATGACCTTATCTATCGTTTCCTCCGGTACCGGAGGCGGAAGCATCGCGTCATCCTCCGTGGGATCGTAGCCGTGAAGCGTATCTGTCTCTATGTACGCGCCCTGAAAATTGACAGGTATGTCTATCCACACAGGCCCCGGCCTTCCCGTCGTCGCAAGATGCCAGCCCTTTTCAAGCGCGTACCTTATGTCCTTCGGGTCCTCTATCATGACCGCGTACTTTGTCATCGGCTCTACGGACCTTATGATATCATACTCCTGATCCCCCAGGGCCCTGACCCTTGCGCCGGCATGCTTAAGCGCGTATCGCGCGGTCGTATCGTATCTGACCTGACCGCTTATCACAAACATGGGAATGGAATCAAGCCATCCGCATACCACACCCGTTATGGCGTTTGTACCTCCCGGTCCGGTGGTCACGCAGACCGCGGCTATCCGGTTGTCCAATCTCGCATAAGCCTCCGCGGCCATGGCACAGGCCTGTTCATGATGATTGTATGTGACCTTAAGGCCCTCCTTATGCCCTAACGCGTCGTTTAAGTGCATGGCTCCGCCTCCCACCACGCTGAAGCAGTCCGTCACTTTGTGACTGACCAGAAAATCGGCCACATAATCCGCAAGTCTGATCTTCATATGCTGTAGATACCCCCTTTTATTACTCCCTTGCTAAAAATTTATCCTTCTTTCCTCAACGACCACCGGTCTGTGTATCACTCTCTTGTTTATGTTCAGTATATATTCCCCTATGAGCCCGATAAAGAACAGCTGCAAACCTCCAAGAAGGAACACCCCGATGATCATGGGTGCATAGCCCGCCCTGAAGCTGTTCCAGTAGATCAGTTTCAGCACAAGATATATGATCGCGATCACAAAGCTTATAACAGCCGTAATAAAGCCCATAAACACCGCAAGCCTGAGACCTATCTTGGTATAGGAGGTAAAGCTCAGCATTGCGGCATCATAGAGAGAATAGAAGTTATTGTGCGTTTTCCCCGCACGCCTCCTTGCCTGCTCGTATTCTATCTGTATCATATTAAAGCCCGAGCCGTATTCCGCAACTATTCCCCGAAGGAAGGGGATCGGATCATTTAACTGCCTTATAAGCATGATAAAGGAACGGTCATAAAGCCCGAACCCCGTAAAATGCTCAAGCATCTGGACGTCGGACATGTTTTTGATCATCTTGTAATAGATCGTTCTTAAGAAATAGATAAAACCGTTCTCCCTGCTTGAGGATTTGATCCCGCTTACTATCCTGTGGCCCTTTTCCCATTCCTCAATAAATACCGGTATAAGCTCCAGAGGGTCCTGAAAATCGCAGCACACAGGGATCACGCAGTCTCCCTCGCACTGACACATTCCGTAAAAGGGAGAATTAAACTGACCGAAATTGGAGGCATTGAATATTGCCCTGATACGCTTATCCTCCTTGCAGAGCCTTTCTATCACGTCTCTTGTCCCGTCTGTGGAGCAGTTGTCGATAAATACGATCTCATGATCATACCCGGAAAGCTTATCCTTAAAAAGCTGCCTCAGGGCATCGGCCATGGCCTGTGCATTCTCCACCTCATTAAAGCAGGGAATCAAAATACTAATCTTCTTCATAGGACATCTACCACTTTTTCCACGGAGCTTCTCCGTTTTTCCACAGCTCCTCCAGCTCGTTCTTCTCCTTGATATTATCCATGCACTTCCAGAAGCCCTTATGGATATAGGACATAAGCTGACCCTCCTCGGCAAGCCTTGAAAGAGGCTTTTTTTCAAGAACGGTCTTGTCCCCGAAGGTCAGGTAATCAAAGATCGCTGGCTCAAACACCATATATCCCGCATTGATGGGAACATTATCCGCGGTCTGCTTCTCCCTGAAGGACCTTACCGCTCCGTAGCCCTCATAGTCTATGTCAAGTATCCCCTTCTGCTGTTCCTGCATCACGGCTGTCAGGGTCGCCGTCTTTTTGTGCTCCTTATGAAATTCCACCAGCTTATTTATATCCACGTCGCAGACCCCGTCACCGTAGGTCAGCATAAAGGTCTCATCCCCTATATATGCCTGTACCCGCTTAAGACGGCCCCCCGTCATGGTATCATAGCCGGTATCGACAATGGTGACCCTCCAGGGCTCGGTATGCTTGTTATGCACGATCATCTCATTTCCCCGTGTGAAATCAAAGGTTATATCCGAGGTATAAAGGAAATAATCGGCAAACCATTCCTTTATCATATGCTGCTTGTAGCCCGCGCAGATGATAAATTCATTGTAGCCGTAATAGCTGTACTCCTTCATGATATGCCATAAGATCGGCATACCGCCGATCTCTATCATGGGCTTGGGTCTGTATTCGGATTCTTCGGAGATGCGGGTCCCCATACCGCCCGCAAGTATCACTGTTTTCATATTATCACATCCGTTATCTTATAGCACCGTGAAAGACCGGTGCTCTTTCTGATTATTATCTGCCTCCGCGTAGACTCACAAATCGTTGAAAAGCACGATTTGCTTGTTGCGGCGCTTCGCTTAATCCGCAACTGACTCGTTATCTTATGGCACCGTGAAAGACCGGTGCTCATAAGATAGTATACTAAATCCTGTATCAAAAGAAAACCCTTAGTAACCGTTCACCGGGGCGATCGCTTAATACCCTCATAACCCCGACGGGCTTTCTTATAATCAGCATATCCCACACAGCCCCCGGTAGGATGAACCACCGCATCATTGCTCACTGCCGTGCTTTTCAAAATAAAACAGGTCGATGGAGCTAAGCTCCTTTACCTTCGCGCTCCAGGTTCTGTAGCTTACCGTTTTCTCCGAAAGGGTTTCCGCGCCCTGAAGCTTAAGGCCCTCAAGGTAGCCGTCATTATCCACAAAGGGGAATTCTATGAGAAAGACCCTGTCAAATTCTACCTCGGACTTATCCCAGCCTATAAGGCTGTTTACATCTCCGTTGTAGGCGATCTTGCCCCAGAGTATTGGCGTTTTGTCCTCAGCTCTGTCCCGCATTGTGATCAGCTCCTTATTCTCGGTATCATACCAGAAATGATCCTGATAAAGAACCCCTCTTAAAGATTTGACGTTTTCCTTTTCATTCATCTCAGGGACCAGTATCAGGGTCCTCTCATCATAATCTATCTCCGAAAGGATCCTCTCAAGAAGCAGGATATAATCAAAGCCCTGCCTGTTGACCTGTATCGCCGGAGACATATACAGCTCCTTTCCCGTGTCAAGGTATACAAAGCGGCCTCTTCCCGAATCATGGACATCCCTTTTATACATGGTAAGCGGATCTGACATGTAATACTGCTGAAAAAGGAACAGGACCGTTATTGCTGAGAGTATAACGGTTCTTAAGACCTTCCCTTCCGTCAGCAGGCAGATACCCGAAAGGCTTATGACAGCGATCATAAAGCTCCCCTGTATCACATACCTGTATTGATCATAGGTATGAAAAGCGCAGTTTATCGCGGTAAGCCCCAGTATCCCGAATATAAGGGGAAGAATCTCAAGGATAAAGGCTTTGAGGCCGGAGGGAGTATTTTCGCGCGGCACTGTTTTTTCCGGATATTCTCCGGCGTTTTCCGGCCCGGACCCCTTCCTCCTTATGAGCTCCCTGACCGTAAGCAATACAAATATCAGGACCGGCACCCATAAATAATTAAAAACGACCGTTTCATATATCTTTGAAGCAATATAGGCTTTATCAATTAAAAAACCATTGTTCGGATCCTTGTATTCCTGTTCATATGTACCGTCCTCCCCCTGCGTTACCGTCATCCCCCAGGATTCCGCCTTTGCACCGTCATTCATCAGACGGTTCATTACCATGGGAGTGATAAACACGGCAATCCAGAGTATTACCGGCAAAAACAGGAACACTCCTCTTCTGATATCGGGCTTAACGCCTCCGTTTTTCATCCGATGCTCTATATGCTCCTTAAGCAGCGCTCCGAAGGCAAAGCCTGTATACAATACGGCCATAGGCTCAACGGAGAAGCAAAGCATAAGGGCTGATACCATGAACAGAGAGTTCAGTCTGTAATAATATGAAAACATAACGAATACCAGGATGATGAGCGCAATATAATCAAGATCCGTATTCTGCATTCCGAGAAAAGGCGTAAAGGATATACAGGAAAGAGCAAGAAGTACCTTTCCGGCCCGGCTCTGCCCGGGAACCAGCCTCTCTGTTAAAAGGCAGACCAGCACAGCGGCAATAAGCACATAAAAGAAAAGACAGTATCTGAGATCCAGATACCCGTTTCCGCTTTTTAAAGCCGCACCGGGCATCATAAGGATGTCCGCGCCGTAGGACAGATGTCCGGCAAGCGTCTTCAGTCCGGCGGGCGTAAAATCCCAGGCGCTTAATTTCAGCATTTTTTTTGCGTATATATGATCGTCCCAGATCGGTATCCATTTAAAGGTGTCGATACTGAAGATAACACAGAAAAGAAGAGCAAGCGGGACTCCCGGATTTTCTTTCAGGAAGCCCTTCAGCCTTCCGGGAATATCTTCCGCTCTTCCATTTTTCAGGGCTCTTGTCCCCCAAAAGCAGACGGAAGCCGCAGCAAGGACCGATTCCAGAAGGATCATGAACAGATGTGTCTTTACAGATCGGCCGTCGGATAGCAGAAAAAGGAGCAAACACAGAAAGCCTGCCGACATGGCAAGGCTTTCGTATACCCTCGCAGCCGGATACTCTGCTTTATTTATCGTATCCGCCAGATATCCGGCCAGAAGTACGATCAGACCGGCACCAAAGATCAGATCGGAGGCGGCATCAAGCCCGCCCCTTCCTAAGATCAGGGAAAGCGACGCGATGATATAGCCGGTGATCCTTACGGCTAAGCCGGACACGGACCCCGGGATACTTCCAAAAGCACTTCTCATGCCTGATACCTCCCGGAAAATTCTTCAAGAAATTCTCTGATATTGATATGCTGCGGACAGTTCTTCTCACAAAGCCCGCATTTGACGCATTCTGAGGCCTTCCCATGGTTCATGGAATATCTCTCATAATTACATATTTGTGATCTGCCCCGTGACCGCGTACAGGTTAAGAAGCCCAAAGTAATCGGGAATGTCCCTTCCGTAGCGGGAGACCAGAGCTTTTCGGACCGCGTCCTCCGAGGTCTCATCATGATACGGATACGCGGTATCAAAATATGTAAAACCGGCATCCAGATATTCATCGGTCATTTTCCTGAACTGTTCGATGTCTATGCTCTTAGGATCATCTTGCTCCCGCTTCCCTGCCTTCAAAAATATGCTCCCTGTACCACTCGTAGGTTCTCTGTATCCCCTCCTCAAGTGTGATACGCGGTCTGAAACCGATGTGCGAAAAGGTATTTGACATATCCGGGCATCTCCTTTTGGGAGAGCCGGTGGTGGCGGGACGCGGAAGTATCCTCTGATCCTTTCCTACGGTCTCAAGCACTATCCCGGCAACCTGCTCCATAGTGACCTCCGGGCCTTCATTTCCGATATTGAAGGATTTTCCCGCGGCATCGGCATTGCTCATAAGCTCAACGATCATTTCCACCGCGTCCGAAATGTAGCAGAAGGATCTTCTGTGGTCCACGGAAAATACCTCTATCTCCGCTCCCGGCCCGCTGTGATATGCTTTGCTAAGCAATTCCGGGATAACATGGGACATACCCATTCTGGGGCCGTAGAAATTATGAGGCCTTATGACGGTAAAGGGGAGACCGCTCTGATACAACAGTGCCTCCCCGTATATCTTTGAAAGCATATATGAGGTCCTCTTATTATCAAACGGCGTGATCGTCAGAGGCGTATCCTCGGGTGTGGGTATCTTCATATCAAAGAACTGGAGCGTCCCCGCGTATATCTCGCTTGTCGAGGCAAACACGAACCTTTTAAGAGCCTTCTGTCTTTTCGCGGCCTCTATCATATTAACCAGTATGGCGACATTTTTGTCGAGCACCTCATAGGAATGCTCAAGAACATTCTGTACGCCTATGATAGCGGCAAGGTGAATGATACAGTCAAAATCATTTTCAAGAGCTTTAACGCTCTCCTTATCCATCAGGTCCATGGATATCAGTTTTACATTCCTTTTTTCCTCAAGCTCCTTTAAGGCCGAATCCCTGACACCTCTTGAAAAGTTGTCGATGATCGTGATCCCGTGATCATCCTCCAGAAGCCTGTTTATAAGATGAAGACCTATAAAGCCGGCACCGCCGGTCACTAATATTTTCATTGTCGTACCTGTTTAACCCCTTCCTACGCTCATTAAGTCAATATCCGGTCTCTTTTTCAGAATGTCCCTCTGCTCCCCGGTCAGCACATTGTTGGCGTCATAGATGAGCCTCTTTTCTTCCTTCAGTCCCGAGAAATCCATATCATGGTATTCCTTATGATCGACGGCAAAAAATATCACATCAAATCCGTTCAGATCCGGTATCTCCTTAAGGACCTCCCTGTCAAGCTCATGCCAGTATTCCACTAACGGGTCCTGACAGGTGATGACCGCGCCCTTCCTTTCCGCCTCACGCACGAAGATCTCCGAAGGGGAGTACCTTGTGTCTCCCACATCCTGTCTGTAGCTTACTCCGAGAAGGAGTATCTTTTTGCCCGACAGATCTCCGTTCATATATCCGGTGATCCTTTCAACGCTCAGCAGCGGCATGCCGTCATTGATCTTCACCGCCTCCTCGCAAAAGGGGAAGGAAGCGTCCCTGATCCCGTAGATATCTCTTGCGGAGATCATCGCAAACAGCGGATCCTTTGTGAGGCAGTACCCGCCTACTCCGAAGCCGGGCTGTCTTATATTGGAATGAGTAGGCCGCACACGTATGGCGTTTACGATCTCAAACATGTCTATCCCTATGCTCTCGGCAAAGCTTCCCCACTCCTCCATGAAGGCGATGTTCATGGCCCGGTAGGAGTTTTCAAGGACCTTCGCGGTTTCGGAGGCCGCAGTACTGCCAAGCTTTTTCAGGGGGTATTGTGCTGTATTGATGATGCTTTCAAGGAAGCCTCTGCATTTTTCCTCAGACGCCTCATTGATGCCTGAATACACCCTCCAGAAATTGACTATGGAATTGTAGTAATCCTTACCCGGCATGACCCGTTCATATGAATGTGCCAGGCGTATGCTTTCCTCAGGGAGCCCTCTTTTCTCAAACTCCTCCTTAAGGATAGGGTATACTATCCTTTCACAGGTCCCCGGAGGCACCGTCGTCTCCACTATCACCAACGCTTCGGGCCGCAGCATCCTTCCCAGGGTATGGATGGCATTCCTGAAGCCATCCATTTTAACATAGGGTCTTTCGGCATCCTTTACGATATCCAGATTTATATCCACGACTGCTATATCCGCGTAACGATAATAGTCCGCATCCGTAGTAGCCCACAGATTTCCCTCCTTACAGGCATTTCGCAACGCCTCCGAAAGGTTGTCATCCTTGTTTTCATAAGGAAATATGCCTTTATTTATTTTGTCCGCCTTTTTCTGCCCCTCTTCACCCGGCACATCGAAGCCGATGACGTTATAGAGCACATTTCCTCCGTCATCCCTCGCGTTTGCAACGGCCACAGCCATTGCGGCTCCCACAAAGCCAAGGCCCTGAACGCAGACCGTCCTTCTGTTATCGGAAAACTTTTCAGGTAAACTCATCGCTCATCACCGTCTCAACCCTTATTCAAGGGGTTCCTTCAGCACCCATTCATTCATATCATTCCGTTCAAACAGCTCCGTATTATAGAAGCTGTTCACGATCCTCCAGAACTCGGACTCGGAATAGCCTAAAAATTCACAGAAATCCTCCACACATTTGGGATCCAGCTTTCCATCCCTTTCCCTGACGAGCTTTACCGCTTCCTCTCTGCTCATCATCCCATATCTCACAAACCTTGACGCATAATCCGTAGCCACACCGTGTCCGAACTTCGGATATTTCATCCAGGGATGGACGATATAGGCCCTTGTATCCACCTGATCGAAGTTTTCCGCATTCTGTGTCCTGTCCCACTCATGAGTAAGGTCATGGAAGCCATGCTCCTTGGCAAACCTGTAATTGGCAACACTGTTCCAGGGCACGAAATACGATACATACATGGGATCCAGCCTGTTTATCTCATCCTCTGTCGGAGCCTTCAGCAATGAAAGATCCTTCATGTCCACTCCCGGTATTGAGCAAAGCTCATCAAAAGCTATGTCGCTTGCCACACCGTTGTTCAAAAGCCCCCGGGCTGAATAGGTCTCCTTCGCATCCGCTCCCCCGTATTCGAGACTCACGTTTTCACCGTAGACCAGTAACGGGATATTGAGATTTAACGCCATCCTCATCGGAAAGGTATATATCAGCCTGTCCACATACCAGGTGGGCTTTCCGTATTTTTCAAAGGTGTATCTCATAACGGCCTTCTGCGTCTTGATGTCAGGCTTCAGACTTATAATATGACAGCCGAATTCCTCAGAGATATTCCTGATATTGTGTATTCCGGCCCGCGTCATCGGAAAATTATCCTCAACACTTACAAGTATCGGATTCATCTTCATCACATTCTTCATGATATGTGTCTGAAAATGACTGTCCTTTCCACCGCTGGCAGCTATCACACAGTCATAGCCGTCGCCGTTCATCCCCCTGTACCTGTCGCAAAGCGCCTGAAGCTCCTTGAAGCGTTCGTCCCAGTTGACCCTGCTTTTTGCTTCATGTGCCCTGCACGCGGAGCATATGCCCTCGCTGTCAAATTTTATTCCCGGTCTCGTATCCGGCATTACGCATCTTTTACAATACCTCATGGCAATCCCCTCCTTCAGTTATACTAAACGAATTAAGTGTTTGCACTTAATCCGTTTACAATAAAACAGGCAAAGACCACTTATAATCCCGAAGCGCCTTTGCCTGACCGGAATTATAGATAAAATAAAACGGTTTGTCAATCGCAACCGGGGCAGATACTGTCGATCACAACTCTACCCAGCTTCCCTTTTCGGCCGAATAATATGAGGCATATATTATCTTCGCCACATCATAGGCAAGACCAAAGCCCGATTTGGGCTCCCTGTCATAATATACGGCTTCCATAAAATCCCTCATTTCATCGGTATATCCTCTTATTATCTCATCCTCCAGCGCAAGATTATTCCACCCAGTCTTGGAAGGAAGCATTTCCGAGAGATACACATCCTCAAGCCTTTCCTCATCAAGGAAATAGGTGCTCATCATGTTGTTAAGGGTAAGGGTGCAGTTTATTGCCGCATCGTTACAGTACAGCTCGATGTAGTTCTTACTGCCTCCGAGGAGCACATCAGTGGCTATTATCAGCGCCTTGGTGCCGTCGGTAAAATTAATTATGACTGTGCCGCTGTCCTCCACATCATGCGGTCTTGCGGCTATATGCCTGTGTTCATATTCCGTAAGGCCGGAGGTTATGTTTCCCATATCCGCAAGCAGGGAACGTACCCTTATCTCCACTCCCCTTGCCCTGGCCTCTATTCTCTTAAGCCACAGTATGGCCGCAAGCGGATGTGCCCCCGTTCTTATAAAGGTCCCGCCCCCGGTCCTGTTCCACTCTCCTGCCACCGGGGAACTGGAGCCCTTAAGGCTCTCCTCACCCTTGGCATAGAGTATCCTGCTCTTCTTCTTACTTATTATCTCGGCCGCCTTGGTCACTGCGGGCGCATACACAAAATTCTCGGCATACATGAACTTCCTGCCGGAGCTTTTCACCACCTCGGAGAGCGCATCCATTTCCTCAAGAAGCTCAAAATACATCTTTTCCTTTTTCACCTTAAGCCCTATGGGCTCACTGTCGCCCTCTTTTCCGAAGTAACCGCTCAGGGGCTTTTCACAGATAACGTGCTTTCCGGCGTTAAGCGCCCTTTTGATCATTTCCTCATGCACATAGGGAGGGGTGCAGATATCTATTACATCTATCTCCCTGTCCCTCAAAAGATCCTCGAAATCAAGGGAGGCATTCTGAAAATCATACCTTTCCTTCATCCTGCTGAGCTGCTCCGGACGCCTTGCGATAATGTGCTTTGCGCAGACCGGAACTCCGGTATATCTTCTCAGCGCGTTCATATGAAGCTCCGTAGCGCGCCCCGCTCCGGCCATTCCGATGCAGATCTCACCTTTTTTATTCATACAGGCTCTCCCTGAACTTTATAGTCCTTCTAACCTTTTCCATCAGAGCATCAAACCCTTCTTCGTCAAGCTGCTGTGCGCTGTCGCTCAAGGCATCCTTCGGGGACGGATGGACCTCGATCTCCAGGCCGTCACACCCTGCCATAACGGCGCTTAAGGACATCGGCCCGATCATTTCCGCTCTGCCCGTCGCGTGTGAGGGATCAACCACCACCGGCAGATGCGTCAGCTCCTTAAGAGCCGCCACCGCGCTCAGATCCAGCGTGTTTCTGGTATAGGTCTCAACGGTACGGATACCGCGTTCGCAGAGGATGACATCGTGATTACCTTCCTTCATGATGTACTCCGCACAGTTGAGCCATTCCTCTATAGTCGCGTTCATCCCCCTCTTAAGCAGCACCGGCCGTCCGCAGCGTCCCACCTCCACAAGCAGGGAATAATTCTGCATGTTTCTTGTCCCGATCTGCAGGACATCCGCATATTCGCTTATCAGAAAAACGTCCCTGGTATCCGTGACCTCGGTAACTATGGGCAGTCCGAAGGCGTCTCCGGCCTTCTTCAGATACTGAAGTCCTACTCTTCCCAGCCCCTGGAAGGAGTACGGTGAGGTCCTCGGCTTGTACGCCCCGCCTCTGAGCATATTTGCTCCGGCCTTTTTTACGATCTCAGCCGCCTTCATCACCTGCTCCTCGGATTCAACGCTGCAGGGCCCTGCGATAACAAGGAAATCCCTCCCCACGGTGATGTCCGAAACCTTAAATTCCGTTCTCTTTTCCTGAGCCTCAAGGCCTGCAAGCTTTAATCCGTACATTACGCTTCCTCTGTTTTCTTACGGATCATCTCCACCAGGCCTCCCACAGTCTGAAAATCAGAAGAGGTGAGCTCCGAATCGTCAAAGCTGATCCCGAACTCATCCTCAAGCTCCATAACAAAGCTGACGATGCCTACTGAATCGATATATCCGTTTTCTATGAAATTAAAGCCGTCAATATCCGACCCGGCAGGGATATCATATTCACTCTGGATATGCTCCAGTACAAACTCTCTTATCCTGTCCATCCTGATCTATGCCTCCTGTGCTCTTACCGTTTCAAATATTTTATTCCTTACAAGCTTTCCCATGGGATTCCTTGGCAGCGTGTCAAGGAAAAACACATAATGTGGCTGCTGGAAATCCGCCAGCCTCTTTGCGCAGTACAGCTTAATGCTCCTCTCCGATATCTCGGAGGCCTCTTCCTTTACAACCGCAAGAGCGACCACCTCCCCGAGCCTGTCATCGGGATATGAAAAGGCCGCACATTCCTTTACTCCCTCGGCCTGCGATACTGCCTGCTCCACATCGTAAGGATATACATTTATACCGCCAGTGATTATAAGCTCCTTCTTCCTGCCGCAGAAATACAGATATCCGTCCTCATCCAGTCTCCCGAGATCACCGGTCCTGAAATACCCATCCTGGGTAAACGCGTTGTCCGTAAGCTCCCGCTGCCCGTAATACCCGTTGAAAATGAGCCCGGTCTTTATGGCTATCTCTCCGATCTCGCTGGAGGGAAGCCCCTCTCCCTCATCATTGATCACTTTTATGTCCGCCTCCGGTATGGCCTGTCCCACAGACTGCTGCTTGCTCTCGGCCTCCCTGAAATTAATGCTGGTGGCGGTAGAGGTCTCGCTGGTTCCGTACATCTCGTGAAAATCGCATTTAAGCTTCTTAATAAGCTCCGTTCTAACATGGGGCTCCAAAAGTGCCGACGAGGATACGATAGACCGAAAGCCCGTTATGTCAGGCGCAAAGGGGCTGGAAAGGAGCTGGGCTATCTGTCCGAGCTGCGCTGAAACAGCTATGGTAAAGGTCACCCTCTGCTCGCTGGCGCACTTAAGCCACAGATTGGCGGTAAATCTCGGAAGCAGTATGGATTCAGCCCCTATTGTGAGCGGAAGCATCACAAGCCTCTCAGCAAGCGAATGATAAAGAGGTGTGGCCGCCAGCACCCTGTCGTTTTCGGTTATGTCATACAGCCTGATATGGGCCTCTATACGCTTTAATTTGTTGTTCTGGGTGAGCTCTATTGGCTTTGGTACCCCGGTGGAGCCTGAGGTCATGGTGAGTATCCAGGTCTCATCCCCCGTGATCCCGTCCATCTGCGGTATCCTGTCCTCCGAAGAAAGCACGCTGTCAAAGGTATCGCAGCCTTCAGCCTCTCCATCCAGGCAGAGCCTCAGTCCTGTGCTGCCGTTAAACGTAAACTTTTTCCAGAAGGACCTTCTGGCTATTATGTGCTTTACCCTTCCCGCTTCAAAGGCGGTCTTTATCGCCTCCTCCGGGAGGGTCGGATTGATCGGGGCAAGCCCCGCGCCTATCGCCGCGGACGCAAGCATCAGAGCCGCGGATTCGATGCTGTTGTTCATCGGGATCCCGATGATATCGTTTCTTTCTACCCCCCTGCTCTTAAGATATGCCGCATATCTGCATACCAGTGACGAAAGCTCCCCATAGGTCATTTCCTCGCCATCGCACCATATTGCGGTCTTATCCGGTTTTTCCTTTACCTGTTTAAAAAAAAGTTCTGCTATGCTTCCCATAAACCTGTCCCTGTCCGCGCCGGTTTTCAAAAAACCGTGCGCTTATGCTCAAATACTTATAACGGCATAAATCTGGCCGGGTTTCCAAAGGTCTTCATTCCCGCAGGCACATCCTTAAGCACAACGCTCCCTATGCCGATATACGCGTCGTCGCCTACCTGAACATCCTGTGCGATCGCCGCGTTCGCGCCTACAAATACCCTTTTTCCTATCCTCACGTTTCTCAGTATGCTGCACATCCCGCTTAAGGTCGTATAATCATCTATAAATACATCATGTCCGACTCCGGAGGAAAACACGGTGACGAATTTACCTACCGTGGAATTAACCGACAGCTTGGAATACGGGAACATGATAAGCCCCTCTCCGTAGTGGCTGAATTCCGTGATCCTGGCTGTAGGATGAATGATCGGCGGAAAGACCGCGCCCTTTTCCTTAAGCTCTCTGGAGCGAAGCTCCTTGGCCCCGGGGTCTGCGATCGCCATTGCAAATACCTCTCCCTCCTTTGGATTCCAGTCGCTGTTCCTTCCGACGATCCTGTAATCACATTCCACGCCCTTAAGCGCATCAAAGTTATTGTCCAGAAAGCCGCCGATCTCCCATGTGGGGCTGACTTCGTTTATCTCCTTAATGATCTGTAAAAGCTCCTTGCCCAATCCCCCTGCGCCTACTATATATATTTTATCCATCCTGCTGACTCCTTCTGCGCGATCCGCCTTTTTCCTGCTGATCTGATGAGCTGACCGGAAACCATCAGATCATTTTCCGTACAGCTCCCTGTATACAGCCTGTGCCACTTTAAAATCAAACTCATCATCTATGTCTACAGAGTATTTTCTGTCCATGATATACGCAAAGACGCCTTCCGCAAACAGATTCCTGTGGTTTTTTATAAAATATCCCGTGTTTATCAGGTAGATTGCCCCGTTTATCCTGTAGTATTTTTCAAAATCCTGCCGCTGCTTACCGTCACCGCCTCCGAAGCCGGACATATCCCCGTCCGGGCCCAGGGGATGAAACCACGCGGGAGGATGGTCCGCCTCACAAACCGAAAATACCGCATTTGCCTTCTTGCTTTCGTACAGCTTAAAGGCCTGCCTGATATGCTCTCCCGTTCTTAAGGGGCTGGTGGGCTGCAGCAGGGTAACGGTATCAAAGCTTTTCCCGAGCTCCTCGTATTTTCGAAGGACCTCAAGCACCGCATCCCAGGAATCGGCCTTATCCGAAGACATTTCCGCGCTTCTTAAAAACGGGACATCCGCGCCGGAGCTGCGGGCTATCTCCGCGTATCTTTCAGAATCCGTCGAAACATGGATCGTATCAAAAAGCCCCGACTCCTTTGCCGCGTTTACCGAATACGCCAGTAACGGTTTTCCGGCCAGCTCCTTTATATTTTTATCCTTAAGTCCCTTTGAGCCGCTTCTTGCGGGTATAACAGCAATATTTCCCATACCTTCCCCCCTACAGGTCATAAAAGCTCTTCTTCAGGTCAATGGTGCCGCATTCAAGGGATCTTCTGATCTGTGCTATGATCCTCTCTGAGGTGTTTCCGTCCCCGAAGGGGCTGACCACATTTTGTGAAAGCTCCTTAAATTCCGGCGTCAGGGCCTTTGAGATCGCACGGACTATGTCCTCCTTCTTCGGACTGCAGCAGATCAGGTTATCTGCCATTATCCTCCCCTTCTGCCTGTCTCCTATGTTGACCACGGGTATTTTCATGGAGGGCCCCTCAGATATGCCGCTTGAGGAATTGCCCAGCATGAAGCTTGAGTATTTCAATGCTGACAGGTATCTTACAGCGCCGAGAGATGCGGTGTAAAACCAGTTTTCATGTCTTCTGCTTTCCTTCTCCCATATCTCGTTTATCCGCCTTCCGCCCGCGTCGGCATTTGATCTGGTAATGATATAGCGAAGCTCCTTAAAGGAGTCCATTGCCCCTATCAGCTCGTACAGCTGCTCCTCCATAGTAAGGTTTTCAAGTGTGACGGGATGAAAGGTGACCACCGCGTAATCATATCCGGACAGCTCAAAGCCAAGGGAGCTCTGAAGCTCGCCCAGTGTAAGCTTCGGGAGGAAGAGACAGTTCTCTACCCCCAGTGATCCTACATTAAACACCCTCTCCGGGTCCTCGCCCAGCTGTATGACCCTCTTCCTGTATACCTCACTTGAGGTAAAATGAAGGTAGCTCATTTTGGTGATGCTGTGCCTTAAAAATTCATCCACCGCACCCTCTGTGGTATCTCCCCCGTAAAGATGCGCTATGGGTATGCCAAGCATCGCCGCGGCAAAGGCGGCCCCGAAGACCTCAAATCTGTCGCCCAGCACGATAAGGTAATCGTAATCCCTGCCTTCGAAATAATCCGTAAAGCCCTTTATCGTATCTGCCGCAGCCCTTGCCATTCCTCCCCTGCTGTCATCGTCAAGCGGGATCCTTATACTCTCTGTAATGGAAATACCGTCTTTTTCAATGGCCCTGCGGGTCTCTCCGAAAAGCGGATCCAGATGGCTTCCTGTTATCACGAAATCAAGAGCTATATCCTCCGCGCTGTTCAGTTTTATTATAAGCGGCTTCAACAGATCATATTCCGCCCTGCTGCCGCTCACCAGACATATCCTATAACTCAATGGGCTCGTCCTCCGAAAAATCCCTTATCGCCTTAGTGCCTATCACCTCAAACCACCTCATTGGAGATATCCCGTTTGCGGGCCGCTTGGCCATTATGTTTTCCTCTGTCAGGACCTCTCCCTTTTTGATATCACGCAGTGCTACGATGCTTTTTCTGGCAATGACTATATTCCCCGTTTCAGAGGGACTGGGTCTCTTCACACCGTCGCCCAGCGCCTTTTCTATATTTCTTATAGAGGAGACCATGGCCTTTAATTCATCAGGCTCAAGGCTTGCCCTGTGGTCGGGTCCCGGCATCCTGCGGCTTAAGGTAATATGCTTTTCTATGATCACCGCTCCCATGGCAACGGCCGCGATCGGGACCTCGATCCCCCTTGTATGATCGGAGTATCCCACCTCAAGGCCGAATCTCTCCCTCATGGTCTTCATTGCGTTTAAATTTACATCCTCAAAGGGGGTGGGATATTCCGTATTGCAGTGCAGAAGCGTTATATCCTCCGTTCCGTTTTCCCTGAGCACATTGATGGCGGCCTCTATCTCCTCCGGATAACACATTCCGGTAGACAGAACGACAGGCTTTTTCGTCCTTCCTATGGCGATAAGGTACGGCAGATGGGTTATCTCCCCTGAGGGGATCTTCCAGAAGGGCATGTTGAAGGAGCTCAGGTATTCCACGCTGTCTACCGTAAAGGGCGTTGAAAGAAAGGTTATGCCCGTTCTTTTGCATTCCTCATTAAGCTCGTCAAAAGCGGAATAAGGCAGCGTAAGCTCTAAACACATATCCAGCTGGCTCCCCTCGGAGCCCGTGTTTTCCTTCTGGTAATCCGCCTTCTGCGCAAACTTTGACATTACATAGCTGGTCTTGCCGGTCTGAAACTTGACTATGTCCGCTCCGGCCTCTTTGGCAACATGTATCAGCTCCTTTGCGAGTCCCATATTTCCATTATGATTGATGCCCGCCTCGGCGATGATCAGTGTTCTGTTCCTCATATTTCCCCTTTCCGCGTTTTACTTTCCCGGCACCGGTACGCTTTGCAGCTCCTTCGCTCAGGCATGAGCTCCGGATACATGCCGTTCCTTACTTTACATTCAGATGTCTCTTCATCCGTTCCATTTCATCAAGCTGTCCCATATCCAGCCAGTCCTCTTCATTTACGAGATAGGTTCCCACCTTCTCACCATCCCTTATGCAATTTTCAATAACATCTGTTATGTCAATTTTGGTGTTTCTCGGGATTTTCTTAAGAAAGCCCTGCTCTATCACATACAGCCCCGTATTTGTATAGAACTCAAAGGAGGGCTTTTCGGTGATGCCCGTAACTTTTCCCTGACTGTCCGTTTCAATGGTTCCATAAGGGATCGTCACCTTTTTTCTCGCACATACGATCGTTATCAGGTTTTTATCCGCCCTGTGCCTTTCGACCAGGTCGGCATAATCACACTGTACCAGTATATCACAGTTTGTAACGAATACAGTACTCTCATACCTTCCTTCGACAAGCTTCAGGCCACCGGCGGTCCCCCAGAATTCCGGTTCCTCGATAAAATCTATATCATAGCTGTTATCATTATCCTGAAAGAAGGATTTTATAAAATTCTTCTTATAGTTTACTATCATATCAAAATGATCGCAGGAATATTCCCCGAACCTGGACATTATATGCTCGGTTATGGTTTTATTCCCGATCGGTATCAGGGGCTTTGGAAGTATTTCCGTGAAGGGCCTGAGCCTGCTGCCCTTCCCTCCCGCCATGATTATCACCGGGAGCGCGACCCTCCTTTTCCTGAAATAACGGTTGCTTAAAAACCTTATATCCAGGATGCGGCCTTCCTCGTCCACTATCGGAAGAGCGGTGATACACTTTTCCCGCATTAAGCTGTCATAATCTATCTGCTCGTTTGCCGGAACGCTTATCGGAGAATAATTGGCCACCTCCTTTATGGGATGATCAAGATCGCCTCCCCTTATGATATAGCGACGCACATCGCCGTCGGATACCGCGGCGACGAGCTTATCATCCCTGCATACAAAAGCTACCGCATTCTCCCCCGCGTCTATGGTCTTCATAGTATCTACGATCTTTGTATCCTCTGAAACTATGTATAGTCCTAAATCAGTCAAAGCAAACCCCTTTATCCTGTGATCCTTCTCAATCTGTCCTCTTTATCCCTTAAAAACCTCCTGTCAAACCTTGACAGACTGTCCTTGTATTTAATGATATTCTTCTTTTTCCAGGGCATGAGCACACATAAAAGTCTCCATATCCTGCAGACGGTATCATTATAAAGTGTGGTTTTTACATATGTAAGCTTAGTCCCAAGCTCCAGCCTCTTTTCCTCCTTTGTGAGGCGGACCCTCATTTTCTTAAGCCTTTCCTTATCCCTTAATAAGGCTTCCAGATAATCACATATCCCGATATAGGCAGGCACATCGGTTTTTTTCCCGTATATCCTTTCCGCCTCCTCTTTGTTTACGGGATTCCATTCCGAGCTCATTGCAGACGGGTCATCCATGGCTTTTTCAAAAAGCTCGTAATCGGTTATATACCTGTCCCTCCGAAAGAGTGCTATCGCCAGGCCGCTGTCGATTATACCCTTTTCCTTTCCGAGCGCAAAGCAGGGTATCCCCAGATAAAAGGCCTCCATTACGGATGAGCTTATCCAGGTGGTGAAGGCGTCTGCCACATGTATCCACTGCTTTATTGAATACTTCTTGATGCAGACAAAATTATCATGCTTTTTTTCAAGCTCCTCTATTCTTCCGATGCTCTGATATTCAGAGGGATGAGGCCTGTAAATGAAGATCGTGTCATCGTGGGTGCTCAGATATCTGCTCCACCATTCCGTAAGCATTTCGGAGCATTCCGTTTCATAGTCGTACATGGTCTTCCAGAAATCACCGAATCTGTTCATCTTGTAGCGCAGGCTTTCCTCTGTCTGGCATTCCGATATGGTGCAGAAATCCGAAGCAAACAATATCCATTTTTTATTTACATCCAGCCCAAATTCCTCTGCCAGATATTTTTTATCATAAAAATAATCCTTAAAGCGGGGGCTGCAAAGATCGAACTGCACGGGCCCCGAGGGTATGATATATTCGTTCCTCACCCCTGCCCTTTTCATATAGCCGGCGGCGGTTTCTCCCCAGCACAGATGGGCTGCTTCCTTTGCCCTGCCCTGCGGAAGGAAGATGGATATATCGGCTTCATTGGAAAAGCCTATCTGCTCCTCCTGAAGATTGACCCAGGCCGCCTCCTTGTAGGGAACAGAGCATAATGCCGACATCACATTGGTATCTCTGCAGCTTGGGACCACATATATCCTCGGATGGTAAAAAAAGCTCTTCCAGAAATCCCTCCAGTACATATTTACGAGCTTTACCTTAAAGCCTCTTCTTTCCAGCTCGAGCTTTATGAGCAGATCGTTTTCATAGCTCCTCTCAACCAGTTCATAAAAGATCAGACAGTCCATTTTACCCCTCTCTGCGCTCACGCCTACAGGCCCGCCGGCTCCTGATCCTTAAATACCTCCCCGGGCCTTTTAAGGCTTACGGAGCCCTCGTTAACCTCATATATAAGATCACAGCTTCTTATGGTGGATAGCCTGTGCGCTATCACAATGAGCGTCTTATTGCCCTGAAAGCTGTTTATCGCTTCCATTACAGCTGCTTCCGTTGCGTTGTCAAGTGCCGATGTAGCCTCGTCAAGGACCAGGACAGAGGGATTATGGTAAAGAGCTCTTGCGATCCCTATTCTCTGGCGCTGCCCCCCGGAAAGCATTACACCTCTTTCTCCCACTCTTGTTTCGTAGCCCTCCGGGAGCGTTTCAATAAATTCCTCAAGCTGCGCTTCCCTTGCGGCCCTCTTTACTTCCTCAGTGTTTATTTCCTGCTCGTCTATACCGAAGGCGATATTTTTGAGGATCGTATCATCTAACAGGTATATCTCCTGAGGAATATAACCTGTCATCCTGTGCCATTCATCCAAATGACTGTATATATCCGTTCCGTCCAGATAAATGCTCCCGGTCGAAGGGGTAAGCACTCCCAGCACCACATCCGCCAGTGTGGTCTTTCCCGCTCCTGACGGGCCTATCAGCGCTATGGAGGTGTTCTTTTTCAGGATAATGTTTACCGCTTCAAATACCGGCCTCTCACTCTCCGGATATCTGAAGGACACATTCCTTATCTCAACCTTATCCTCAAAGGTCAGCTCTCCCGGGATATTCCTCTGCTTTTCCGCCCTCTCCAGCTCCTCTATCTGTCTGAGATCCTCGTAAAGGGCATTGACAGAGGCTTTGGCATAGCTTAGGGTCCCCATATATCCCGTTATCCGGTTAAAGGAGGGAAGCATACGGAACGCCGCGATGGCAAAGACCGAAAGCGTAGGTACAAAGCTCATAAGCTCCTCGGCGCTTCCGTAATATATCCTGAAGGAAAGGGTCACCAGGAGGCTGCATATGCACACGGATTCCATTATAGGCTTGGGAAGGTAATTGTACAGCTGCTGCTTTCTCTGAAGCCGGGCCTCGTATACGGCGTAGTCCTCATAGCTTTTAAGAAAGTATCCTTCTCTGTTGAAGACCTTGATGTCCTTAATGCCATTAAATATCTGCAGCGAGATCTGCGTTCCCCTTGCTCCCGCCACCCTGGCCTTTTCACCCAGGTCTCCCAGTATCCTCCGAAGCCACGAGGCGGCCACCAGGATGAATATCAGCAGTATCGCCGCTACCGACAATGTCGTAACGACATCCTGCCGTATCAGAAAGCCTATCAGGACTACACACACGCTTGCCTCTGTAAGCAGCTGAAGCCCGGCACTCACAAACTGCACGAACTGTGAAACATCAAGGCTTATGTTCCGCTGAAGCTCGGCGGTATTATGAATGACATGGAACAGATAAGACTGTCTGACATAAACATTCATTATCTTTGTGGCCAGATATACCTGACAGCTCTTTGTGAAGCTTATAAGGGCGTTGTTCATATAGATAAGATAAACATTCTTTACTATATAGACGACTATCAGGCACAGGGCCATGAACAGGACAAAGCCGGCTACGCTTTGAATCCCAAGCAGCTCCTTTACAAACGACAGGTACCTGTTTTCGTCTATCGCCGACGGGTCCATAACGACCTCGACAAGCGGCAGGATCGCAGAAACGCCGAGAAGCTCGAGGCCTGTTCCGACAAGGATCACAAAAAACAGAAAGACCAGCCGCAGCTTTTGTTTTTTATTAAAAATATATCCTATACCTTTAAGCATATTTTCTTAACTGTTCAGTACCTTCACAGTTACGAGCCGCAAGCCCATAAAAATCGCCTTCGGCGATGGGACTTGCTATGGCTTATATAAGTTTTATCACGGACTACGCAGTAAATGCGTAGTCCTGTCCTGAACAGGTACTATCTTTCTCTGTAATAATGATATGCCATATAAAGCGTCACAGACCTTTTCAACAGCCTGTAGGGGCGGATGAGCCCGGGGTAATATTCCGAAAACAGGCGGTTTTTTTCCATGCCGGGACAGTTTGCCAGCACGGCACCCCTTATCTCCGACAGCAAACGGCGTCTTTCCTTAAAGCCCGCATTCACCCTCCATACATGCACAAGCCCCATGACAAACACCTGTCCGAAATAACCAAAGCTTATCAGCTCTTTTCTGCTTTCGTATATACCAAGACGTCTGGCGGTCTTTAAAAAGAAATCACCCGCGCTCAGCCTGTCCTCTATCTTGTTTATCGTCATGTCATTACAGGTGGACCCGGGATTTACATAGTAATAATAAAGGGGCTCTGAAACTACCGCTATCCTTTTCGACATAATGTAGAAATAAGCGGCGACGGCATTGTCCTCGTAAAAGATATTCTCAGGAAAGAACAGGTCATTATCGGTCAGGGTGGATCTTAAGTATATCTTGTTCCACATATTCTCACCGAGGCATATGGTCCTTTCCGTCTGCTCCGGGGTTATATCCCCCTCCCGAAAATTGGAAGGTACAAGCTCTCCCTCAGGAACTGAAAGGCTCCTATCCCTGACCGTAAGGCTATAGCAGGTCGCGCAGTCAGCACCGGTCTCCTCCGCCCTTCTGATAAGCTTATAATACATATCCCTGTGTACCCAGTCGTCCGAATCGACAAAGCCGATCCATTTCCCCGCGGCAGCTCTCAGCCCGGTATTCCTTGCCGCGCCCTGCCTGCCGTTTCTGTCCCGGGCTATGACCCTTATAAGCTCCGGAAACCTGCGCTCATAATCCCTGAGGACATTAAGCGAATCATCGGTGGAGCAGTCATCGACAAATATCACCTCATATTTTCCAAGGGTGCCCACAGACTGGTCGATAAGCGACTCGACGCACTCGTTCAGCATGTTGTTTCTGTTCATATTGTATACAGGGACGATTATACTTAAGAGTAACGTATCCTTCCTGTCACAAAGCATTTCGTTATCATCCATCACTTACGCGCTTCCTTACTGCCTCCCTTATATTGTACAGCAGCATCCAGGGCCCCGTCAGCATAAGGTTTGATGCCTTCCATCGGAAATAGTCCCATCCTGATCTTACCCCGGCTCTTAAGGCGTAGCGCCACCAGATATCCCCCCTTACGGCAGAGGAATAATGCCTCCTGTAGCCAGAGTTCCAGGGCCTCCCTCCCGTAAAGTGCATTATGCGGGCGTTCCTTAACACATTTGCCTCCTCCCTGTAATGCACGCTTCCCGTCTGGCAGTTATAAAGCATGGGGTCCAGGGCAAGTATCTCATCCGCAAAAAAGAAATTTATAAAATCCTGATCAGGATATATCAGATAATCATTGATCGAATATGTATAATCGATCAGCTCCTGTGCCCGGTATCTGTCCCTCAGGCCCTTTAGGTCCAGAAGGAGCACTCCCGAATTATAGTATTCTCTTGTAACCGGGCAGATACATTCTCTTTCCGCATCCGCCCGGGAGCACCTTACGAGGCTTAAAAATTCCTCCGGGCTTTTCCCCACCATTCCCTGTTTCAGCCTGTTTCCGAAGCTGAGTATGGCAGTATCCCGGCAGGCCCCTATCAGCCTGCCGTTAAGCTCTGAAGCATATAAGCCGGCCAGGCTTCCGTTCACGATGGTATCCGTATCCAGATACAGTATCCTTTCTACGGAGGCGTCAAGTATCCATGGGGAGTATATCCTGAAAAAGGTCTCCACAGGCCAGCGTTTAAGGTTAAACCCGTCAAGCCCTGCCTTAAAGTCCTTATCGATCTGAACAAGCTTCAGCTCCCCGTTATCGAATCTGTCAATGACCCCCCTGAGAATACCGATACCCTTTTCTGTAGGCATATTGTCCCTTATGATATAAACGGATATGCTCTCCTCTCTGTTGTTTTCAAACAGAGATTCAAGCATGGCCGAAGCATAATCTATATAATTGTCGTCCAGAAGGATCAAAATATTCAGTGTCATTGCGCACCTTTTGAAAAGAGCTTTGCAAGCTGCTTTTTTATTCCCTCCGGGTTAGCGTTTCTTAAAAGCTTTTTATAGAGGGTATCCGTATAGCTGTAGTAAAATTCCAATGACAGCCCTTTATCCACCTTAAGCCTTTCCGGCCTCCAGTCCTCCTTGAGATTTCGCTGCGCCTCCCTGAGGCTCTTCTTTTTAGTGTGAGTGGCGCTTTCACCGAAGCCCCTGTTTTCTATAAAGGTCTGAACGGGATATACTGTATACATATCTCTCAGACTCTGTTCATAGCACCATCGTATCGCCCAGGAATCGATAGCTCCGTTCATCTGGTCCTTAAGCATCTGCGCCATATCTCCGCCGCCGCGGTTAAGCCTCCTCTGAAGCCTGCTGTCCTTTAAAAACCTGTCATAGGAGGATACCTCCCAGTCTACGAGCCTCCACCGGTCCCTCCAGGTTCCCCAGCCCCAGCTGCATCCCCGATAGCTATAGTAGATGTCATGAGGATAGCGCCTGAGCCTTCTGAGATACGGGGTATAGCCGCTTATGGACCAGATATCCGGAACATCCCTGTAATAATCGAGACATTTTTTCATAAAGGACAGAAAATGCCTTTCGGTTATCAGGTCATCCTCCAGTACTATTGCCTCTCCAAAGCGCTCCATGATATCGCTTACACCCGAGATAACGCTTGCGGCAAGGCCTTTGTTTGCGGGACTTGTGCTTATGTCAGTGCTTAAAAAGCACTTCCTTTCCCTAAGCTCCTCTGAGATCTCTACGCACTCACGTACCTTTTCAGCATCCCCGGCCTTACGCGGCCCGTCTATAAAAATAAATACCCGAAACTCCTCTGCTCCCGTATTCTTACAAAGAGCCCCAAGGGTCTCCCTTAAAAGCTTTGGTCTGTTATAAGCAAAAACCGCTATCGGCGGATTTTCATGATAAGCCTGAGTCATCTGTTCTACCGCCTGTATCATCCGCAGAGCAACACATCAGTTCCCTGTATATCCCCTTATATTCAAGATAACCTTTGTTTATGTCATATAAGGAGCCGGCATACTCTGCAGCGCTTTCGCACATATCCTGTACTGCCTCTCCCGCCTCAAACAGCTCCGAGATATACTCTGCCGCCCTTGCCGGCTCATCAAAGGGATAGAGGAAGCCGTCGATCCCGTCCCTTAACATCGATCCGGTCCCACCTGCGTCACTTGCGACACAGGGAACCCCGAGGATCATTGCCTCTCCCAGCGAATTGGAGGAATTTTCCATGACGGAAGGCTGAAGATACACATTTGACCGAAGATATCTTTCCTTCATTTCCTCCGCGTTAAGGCTTCCGGTAAAGCAGATATTGTCTTCAAGGCCGTAGTCTTTGATGCATTCACATATATATTTCGAATATGAGTCCCGCTTAAGCCATTCCTTAAGGCCATGAGGGATCATGCCCTTTCCTGCGGCGTAAAGCCTGACGTCACTGTATTTCTTCTTTAACTCCTTTATTATCAGCAGTGCTATGTGCATACCCTTTACCGGATAATAGGACTGCGACATAAAGACCGAATGCTTTTCACATTCTGAATACCTCCAGCCCTCCCCGTTATAGAAGGGCCTTCTCAGGAATTCGCTTCCGTGAAAATACTTAAGTCCCGGATTTACCCGCATCACGGTATCGTGATCCCACCGGGTCCTCCCTATCACGTTCCTGCTTTCCCTTAAGGCTGCAAGCTCAAATTCTCCGCGCTTTAAAAATTTGAGCTTCTGTTCAAGGATGCTGTCTTTTCTTATAAGGTCTCTGAAGGTATGTCTTCTGATCACCCTTTCAGGCAGAAGCTCCGTATATTTTTCTCCTATGAAATATATAAGGCCCTGGATCGAGATCACCGTTCTTTCCGGTCTTCCATAGGCTCTCAGCATGCAAAGGGTGTGAACATATTCCGTGCCCCAGATATGGACGATATCCGGCGAAAGCTCCCTGAGCACCGCGCGCAGGCTTTCCTCAAGCGCCTTATCGTACCTAAGCTCCGGGGACGGCTCTTCATAAAAGCCGAAATACCGAAGCTCTCCGGCTCTTCCTCGTACAACCGTTCTGCTGCTTTTCTGGGGATAGAATACGAACAGCTCGGTTTCCGGATCCTTCATAAGGAGCTCTGAAAGCTCATGACACCAGCCGCCGCCGTTTCCGTCCCTGATCCCCTCCTTATCCGCGATCCGGGGAAGTATAGAATTGACCATCCATGCTATTTTCATGCTGTTTTCATGCCGGTACAAGTGCAGGACCCGCAGGGGACAGGCAGTAAAGGCCGCAGCAACTCACCAAAGGGTGAACCGCTTTAAAGAGCCGCCTGTCAGGACTGTATATCAAGCTCCCTGACAAGCTTTTTTGCCTGTGAGACATTGTTTTTCCTTTTAAGAACAAACGCTCTGGCCCGCTCTCCCTTTTCCTTAAGCTCCTCCCCGTCCTTATTCAGGATCTTCTTAAGGGCCGCGGCCATCCCCCGCGGACCTTCTTCTTCCGTAAGATACACCTTGTCATAATATTCCCCAGGCATTCCCGGAAGACGCGTCATAAGCACCGGCCTGCCCGAAACCATATATTCCATGGTCTTTGACGGAAACGAGTAGCTGGTATAATCATCTCCCGACGGCCTCGGATTTACTAAAAGGAAAGCCTCTCTCTGGGCTTTCAGCGCTTCCTGCTCCATCACATTGCCATGGTAGATGATCTCAGGATGGGTTAAGGATATTTCCTCAAGCACCTCTTTCATGTCTCCGTCTCCGTAGATATGAAGTGAAGCGTCCTTGATCCCCGCTTCGATAAAACCGTCTACAAGGTCCTTTATCCCATACCTTTCATGTATCGAGCCCGTATAGACCACCTTCTTTTCCCTGATAACTGAAGGCACTCCGCGGGACCGCTCCCTTATGTCTGCAAGCCCCTCTATAACGGTATAGGGACGATGACCTGGGTTTATCCTGCTGTTCATCTGAGCCGTAAGAAAGATATATTTATCCGCCTGTCTCAGCAGAAGGCTGCTGACGGCCGAGTAGATCCTGTCGTGTGAGGTGTATACAAATTCCGGAAGGTCGGTCACCACCGCTATATACTGTTTACCGCTTACACGCGATGCAAGAAAGCTTCCGAGCGCCGCCGGGGCATTCAGGATATCCGCGATAAAAAAGGTCTTATTATCCGATCCCTTCGCAAGCCTCAGACACCTGAAAAAGCTGGAAAAAACCGCGCTTATGTCCTTTATTCCGTGTTTATTGACAAGCGGGAGATAATTGTAGATCACTCCGCCCGAAAGCTCCGCCCTCCCCTTAAAGAAAAGCCTGTTATAATTATCCTCTGTAACAGGAAGCTCGCTTACGGCGTATACCTTTATTCCGGGGAGCGCCGCAAGCCCCTCGGCAAGAAGCCTGTTATATTTCTGCACCGCCTGTCCGGGTTTTTTTCCGGCGTTCTTAAAGAGCTCCGAAAAGCATCTTTTCGAGCACATAAAGGACGAATATATTATGGTCCTTTCCCCCGGCTCCTCACAAAGGCAGCTGTCCAGAGCCTCAATGAAGCCTGAGGCTGTATTTTCAAAGCTGTATTCCGCAGATTTCTTTTTCCCGGCAGCCCCCATTTCCCTGCGCTTGCCGGGATCATCCATAAGCTCTGCAATTACAGCCGCAAAACCCTCCTTATCATAAGGGTCTGTGATACGGCCCGTTTTTCCATCCTCAACAAGATCATAGGAGCCATCGGCATATTTTGAAGTGATGACCGGAAGCGCACAGCACATGGCCTCAAGGGTCACAAGCCCGAAGCAGTCCTCCCTGGTGGGCAGGATGAACAGTGAGCTCTTTTCATACAGCTCTGTCAAAGCCGCTTCATCCACAAAGCCCCTGAAGGTGACACGGTCCTCAAGCTTAAGCTCCCTGCAGAGCGCCTTAAGCTCTTCCTCATCGGGACCCTTTCCGACGACCTCCAGCTTAAAGCTTCTGTCTTTTATTAATGAAAGCGCATCAAGGAGCAGATCAAGCCCCTTGCGTTTTATCAGGCTTCCGACAAACAAAAGAGGGCCGTCCTCACGGTATTCCTTTCCCGAGCCCTCATATCTGCTTATGTCTACCGCAAGCTCACTTATATGGATCCTTCCTTCATCTGCCCCCAGATATATCTGATTCTCCTTTGTCCTTGTGGAGCTTGCGATAAATGCCCTGGAGCCTTTTATGATATATTTTCTGGAGAGCTTCTGCAGTAAGCCTATGCTGCGCTCCGAAAACCTTGTTCCGTCAGACCAGGAAATATACGGTACCCCGTTTGCCCGGCACCAGCTTCCTGCAAGGATCGAGGTGTAATTATACTCAGAGGATACAACCACGTCGGGATCTATCGCTGAAAGCTCCTTTCCTATGCCGTATGAAAGGATCACCTCGTGAACATCCATGCTGTTCTTCAGACAAAAGACCTTTGATCTGAGAAAGACGGCGTTCGAAAGCTTCTTCTCGTCTGCCCTCCAGGCTCTCTGGGTCTTCTCGTTCCCCGCCGAAAAAATGATATATATGTCATATCGATGGGAATAATGCTTCTGAAGGAAGCTGAAAAAATCCACTCTGTAGGGAGCAGGCTGGTTTGTTATAATTGCTATCCTTTTCATGATCTATTCCACATTGGTGGAATGAAACAGATACTTAAGCTTTTTAAGCACCGCATAAAAAACTCCGTTATCCACCGCTTCCCTCCACATTGATGCCTTGGAGCGGCCTCCCAGCACATATTTGCTTAAGACACCCTTAAGGACATCTATGTCCTTAAGGTGAGCCTTTTCAACCGCTTTAAGCTCGTCCTCGGCAGTCTTTATCCGGTACCTGGTATAGACATATGGGTAATTTCTGTCCACAAGTGCGGTCTTGCCCGCGGTTTTTACAAAATCCAGGAGATTGGAGTCAAAGACCGGGATCTGTATAAGCTTGTATTCCCCGTTTCCGTCGTAAAAATGCGATACCGACTTGCCCTGGGTCTTTTCAAACCATGGGATGAACCTTACAAGGGCATCCACGTCCCTCATATACTGCTTTCTTATCTTTTCGCTTGTTTTTTCTTCCTGTCCGTACATTTCATATACCTTTTCAAAACCTGACCAATACAGTATAACAGATACCACTCCGTTTTTCCACTATATATACGCCCCATATTGCCCCCGACCACATTATACTGCGCTTAATGATCATTAAGCACATACAGGCAGCCCGCGGAATTGAAATAGAGGCAGTGATATTTTTTTATCATCATCTCGCAGATATCAGGCAGATAATCGTTAAGGGTCTCGCTCACTATAAGCCACTTAGGAGGCGTTTTGTCAAAATATTCCATTATCTCATCCTGAATGGCGGGATTCAGGGCGATAAAGAACTGAAGGTTTATCTGGTATTTATAACAGGGCATTATCTGAGTCGCCTCAAAAAAGGTCATGTCTATGTCGAAGGAAAAAACACTGTCCCGCTCCGACTCGGGAATGAGAAGAGCTATGTTTTGTGCATTCTGGTAGTATTCCTCATAATACTGGTTCCCTCTTTCATACAGAAAGGTCTGGACTGTCTCCATTGTATGACCGCCGAAATAGAATATATATATCCCGAGCGTTATAAGACAGACCGCCTGACGGACAGAGGAAAAGAGCACCAGGGGATCATACATGCCAAGCAGCAGCACAGTGGAAAGGACCAGGATCGGTTCAGCGGTCATAAAATAATAGATCCACGGGTTTCCGAGATGAAGCAGTATATATGTAAACAGTGACATGAAGATCAGGATGAGGCAGAGCTCCGTCCTGATCGTCGGGACATTATTCCCTGTATATTTACGCCTTATAAATCTCCCAAGCCTTCTAAGGGCGTATTTTACCGAATATTCCGGCGCGGCCTTTATCGACTCCGCAGTTTCCGTACAGGGAGAAGCCTTGACCTCCTTTACCGGAATATGAAATACCGCGGTAAAAAAGCCCAGATAGCAGGCAGTCAGCTTGAGCTCCCATTTTGCGGAAAACGGATCGGAAAAATCAATGGAGCGCTTAAAGGCAAATTCAAATACGCAGTACAGCATCGTACTGAGCGAATCGTTCAGGTAAAAATACAAAAGGACCGGAATATCGGCGATGAGCACTCCGAGAACAAAATACAGGATATAAAGCAAAAGCTCTCTGTACCGTCTTAAAGCAAGCAGAGCTATGCCCGTTCCCGCACATACGCCCATTACCGGAGCAGCTACCGTTATCTTTGCAAAAAGCATTATGCCAAAGCATATCCCGTTTACAAGAGGAATGTAAAAGGGGATGCCGTCGGTCCTTATGGAGGCTGTTTTCAGGAATCTCACCGTCAGGTAGACTGTCAGCAGATTTAAGGGAAGCATGAACTCCTCCAGGGTGTTGCCTCCCCAGAGTATCGAAATATGACCGAAAAGAAAGATCAGGAGGACAGCTGCGGTCTTCCCCCTTGAAAGATACAGCCTTGACAGCTTCACGATCAGGATGAGTGAAGCCCACAAAAACGGGATCTGGAGAAGGTAGACACCGAGCCGGTCCCTGTGTATGAGCTGCCCCAGCGCTTCTATAAGGAAAAACCAGGGCCCCTTCAGGTCAAAAAAATCCCGGTAGGGAACCATCCCCTCGGTTATCCCCCTGCCGACCATTGAAAAAAAACTGGCGTCACAGCCGTACCAGTGCTTATAGAATGGACTTGTCCAAAGCGAAAAGATAAGAAGAAATAACGCGGCAACAACCAGAAGCAGCGCATACCGAAGCACCGCTGCCGCCTTAGCGTGATCCTTAAGCCTCATTTATATACTCCGCTTCTGCGCCGATTTCCAAAGGAAATCGTGCGCTTGGGAACGAACTTCAGTTCGTTCCGATCCGTTCGGTTTACCGAACGGATCATTTCCGATGATAACTGTATATTTATTCCTCCCCCATTCTGACCACCACTATGGAATCCATATCATAGAAGCCCGTAGTGTTCTTATCAGAGATCACCGTCAGGTTGAATACATCATACAGCCTGTGGTAGACGGTAAAATTCCCGTCCCTGTAGCCGACGCAGCCCAGCGATATAAGATATTCCCCACCCTGAAGGCTCATCTTCTGGGTGAAGGTGGCGGTCATAACATCCCCCGCCTTAGGAGTTCCGGTGGTAAGCTTTTCAAACATGGTATTGGTGCCTGTTATCTCGGTCCCCTGCATATTTTTAAAGGACACCGCAAAGATCGGATCCTGTATAGTATCGAAAAAACGTATCTTAAGCTTTACGGTAAACTCTTCACCCTTGATTATGGTGTTTGTGATCTCCCCGGTCTTATCGTAGGCGCAGTAGTCCTCGAATTCCGCAAGGCCGCTTCCGTACTCATCCTTATTGGGGTTGAGCTCCATCCTGTCCTTCCAGCGGTCTCCCGCGCCTTTGGCAAGCCTTTCGCTCTTATGGGTATCCATCTGCCTGTCGAGCTGGCCCACAAGGACCTTTTTATACATGTCGATTATCTCTTTGGGCTCTCCCTCGCCTATCTTCCTTCCCTTCTCCAGAAGCACGACACGGTCACAGTACTTGCTTATGCTGGAAAGGTCATGGCTCACGAAAAGAATGGTCTTTCCCTGCTTTTTGAAATCCTCAAACTTACGATAGCATTTATTCTGGAAGAACACGTCGCCTACCGAAAGGGCCTCGTCTACGATCAAAATCTCCGGGTCTATATTAATGGCTACCGCAAACGCAAGCCGTACAAACATACCGCTTGAATAGGTCTTTACCTTCTGATTGATGAAATCGCCTATATCGGCAAATTCAAGGATATCATTAAGCCTTTCGTCTATCTCCTCCTGGGAAAAGCCTATCATGGTCCCATTCAGATATATATTTTCAAGGCCCGTATACTCCATGTTAAAGCCTGCACCCAGCTCAAGGAGGGCGGAGATCCTTCCGTTTATGATCACGTCTCCCCTGGTGGGATTAAGAACACCTGTTATTATTTTCAGGATGGTGGACTTTCCCGAGCCGTTGGTGCCTATGATCCCCACGGTCTCACCGGTATAAACATTCATGCTGACATCGTTTAAGGCATAATGCTCCTTATAGTTGATGTTTTTGCTTAAATGCAGAGCCTCCTTGATGCGGTCTCTGTTCCGGGCATAAAGCTTGTATATCTTGGTGAGGTTTCTGATCTCTATGGCGGGTATCCGGTCCTCCGAACGGGTCACCGCCTTATTCGGTTTTGTGTTTTCATTCATGGACATATTTGTTTGCATGGTATTCATACCCGATAACGTAAGCAGCTTCCGGTGCCGCTACAGGACATCGGCGAAGTGTACCTTAAGCCTTCTGAAGATATGTGCCCCAAAGATAAATATTATTATGGTCAGCAGCCAGAAATATGCCGTCAGCCCCGGACTTTCAAAAAACCACTTCTTGTCTATCAGCGACTGCCTGTAGCCCTGTACGATGTAGAACATCGGATTCAGCTTGAATACCCAGTGCCACCTCGGATTCAGGGTGTCTATGTTCCAGAGAATGGGAGTGGCCCAGATCCCAACCTGAAGGACTATATTTATTATCTGCCCCAGATCCCTGAAAAAGACCATCACCGAGCAGGTAACATAGCTCACTCCCAGGACCAGGACAAACATGCAGAAGGAATAATATATGATCTGCAGGGTATAGACATCCGGAAAAAGCCCGTAGCAGGAATAAAGTATCAGGACAAAGACCACAAAAAAGGCATGTACAAAAAGTGCGGATACGATCTTTATGATGGGGAGGATACTGATCTTAAAAACCACCTTTTTTACAAGGAAATTGTACTCAAGAAGCGCACCGGCACCGCTCCCCAGAGCCTCCGAAAAGAAAAACCAGGGAACTATACCGGCAATGAGCCACAGAATATACGGTATCTCAATACCGCCCCTCACAGCCGCGGCTCTCTGCGGAAGAGCCACCGCAAAGACGAACCAGTACAGCACTATGGTGATGACGGGCTGTACAAAGGCCCAGAAAATGCCGAGGTAAGATCCCGCAAACCTTGTTTTGAAATCATTCCGGGCAAGCTTCCATATGAGACTTCGATTCTGCCACAGCTCCTCCGGGAGGGAGGCAGCCTTTAAAATAAAGGCCCCGAGGCTCCTTTTATCAGACGTATTTACCATATATCAGACAGATCCCTGTATTTTTGTTTCGTAAGCGTTCAGCGCCCTGCGCCGGACAGTTGTTTACCTTATCAAGTATATATCGTTTCCCTGAGAGAAAGCCACCCCGTATCCTTATCGGATATTATGAGCTGTGCTCCCTCAAGCGCGTCAAAGGGCCAGTCGATCTTTATATCAGAATCGTCGTACTGTATCCCGCCTTCATCCTCAGGATGATAAAAATCGGTGCACTTATATTCAAATTCGGCATATTCGGACAGCACAAGAAAGCCATGGGCAAAGCACTTCGGGATAAAGAACTGCTTCTTGTTTTCCTCCGAGAGCCTTACACCGAACCATTGTCCGAAGGTTTTTGAGCCGCTCCTTATATCCACCGCGACATCAAAGACCTCGCCTCTTATGCATCTGACCAGCTTATCCTGAGGATACTTCTTCTGATAATGAAGTCCCCTGAGCACGCCCCTTCTTGAGGCTGACTGATTGTCCTGCACAAATACCTGGTCTATGCCCGCCTTTTTATAATCATTGTAATTATAGGTCTCAAGAAAGAACCCCCGCTTGTCTCCGAAAACGGTCGGTGTGATAACCTTAAGGCCCTCAATTTTACACTCTTCTACTATTATCTTTCCCATGTTTTGTCTCCCGGGGACGGGTACGAGCCGCGGTTAGCGAAGCTCGTACCTGTCCCGCCAATAAGGCCGGTCTTCCCAGCCCTGTCAATAACCCAGATAGCTCTGGTTCATGTCTACGTTTCCGCTTATTCCGTTTACCGATCCCTTCGAGGTATACTGCCAGATATCATAATGACCTGAATAGGTCGGTCCTGCCGCGTTATACTGTGCAAGCCAGATCTTACAGCCGGAAAGCTGTGAGGTATCTATCTTTTCCGAAAACCAGTTCTTGTTGGCATAAACCCCCGCGGAGTAGCCGGCCGATCTTATGGTCTTGCAGAATGCCGTGATATTTGCCGTTCGCTGACTCACCGACAGAGCATTATAGCCTGCCCTCGGGCTCGGTTCAACATCTATAAAGATAGGATAATTCACCCCGTAGCCTCCCGCAAGGGCTGCGCACATCGAGGCCTCCTCTACCGCTTCAGCCTCGTTTAAGGCCGTCGAGAAGAAATATATCCCAACCTTTAAGCCTGCTGCCTTAGCCCCCTTGATATGGGAGATGTAATACGGATCCTGTATAAGTACTCCCGTACTGGCTCCCCTGTAGCCGCATCTGATGATGACAAAGCTCACTCCCGAATCCCTGACAGAGGACCAGTTTATACTGGGCTGGTACTTTGACACATCGATCCCCAGGGTTCCCGAGCCCTGAGAAAGAGCCCCGTTATCATCAAAGTGATAGGTGACGCCCTGGATTATCTGGTCTCCCGTAACATAAGTATGATCGCTCCTGTAGTAGTAGGTGACTCCGTCTATGTTCTGCCAGCCTGTATACAGGAACTCATCCACCTTCCTGTAGAACTTTCTGGCGCTGTCCTTTAAGTAATCCTCATACTTTGCAAGCCTGTACGCGTCATTCTCATAAACGTAGAGCGCATGCTTTTCCGAATCGTACAGCTGCGCCGAATCGGCATACCTTCCTGTAACGGTAAAGGTAAGCTCCGCACTCTTTCCGTTATCGCCCTCGGCTCTTATCGTCACCTCTCCCGGTCTTACACCGGTAATGGTCGCCGTCAGCGAATCATCGGAAACCGATACGGATGCTATGGAGGAATCGGATGAGCTCCAGTAGACTATGGTTTCAACAGGAGTTACCGTCGCCGAAACGGTAACACTGGTCCCCTCCGCCGTGGAAGCGTACCCGCTCAGCGTTACCGAGGCCTCCTCCTTTGCCTTCTTTTCGCCTGAGCTTCCCGAGCTGTCCGAGGATGAGTCCTTTGTGCCTTCAGAGGAGGACTGGTTATCCTCGGAGGTGCCTTCGCTGCTGCTTCCTTCTTCTTTCTTTCCGTCCTCCGACGGTTCGGCCGAATTGCCGGAAACCGTGGCCCCTGTCAGTATCAGGGGAGCGGCCGAGGCAATGGTCCTTCTGTTAAAAAGCAGTGCCCTGCTCCCTAAATCCTTAATAAAGGCCAGAAGAGGACTCTCCTTTTTATCAAGCTTCGCCGTTTTTGAAAGGTCGACCGCTGCTTCTACAAAGGTCTCCCCCCCTGCGGTCTTTGTGGATTCACACCATTCTACGGTGTCGGCAGGGGCATTTCCCGTCTCAACATCCGCCGCCTTGTTTCCGTTTGCATCCTCTTCGGCTGCATTGACCTCCTTTTCGGTCTTGATCTCGTCCCTTATGTTCGCGATGACCTTGTATTCTACCGTTGTCTTTACGGAACAGGTCTGTATACCATCCGGAAGGATATAGCCCGCAAGGGAATCGCCCGGATTTATCGATACGGAGTAGTCCCCGGCGGATATCCCGGTGAGATGGATCACTCCGTCCTCATCATCGTCCTCCTCTTCCTCCTCGTTCCCCTTGTCGTCGGTCACGGTCACGCTCCAGAAGACATTCTTTACAAGGGATTCATCCTCATCGACAAGCTTTATCTTAAGATCCTTCTCGACCGATGAAAGCACCAGGGCAAGCCTCTTAGGCTCCTCGACCACCTCCTCGGGCTCCGTAGCGGCCACCGGCATTTCCCTTTCCTGAACCTCGGACAGTACCTCCTCGTATTCCCTGTTCACAAGCTCCTCAAGCTCGGCCATCGCCAGAGCCTTCTTCTGCCTGCCCACATAGTCGGCATATACCGAGGTAGTCTGTATCCCGGTGATGAAAATGATCACCGCAAGTATGACCGCCACAAGGCTTAGGATGGGTACACGCCCTCCTTTCCAGTCGTTTGAAGGAGGTGCGTCTCTCCAGTCTGAGGCCTGTTTTCTGAACTCGCTTGCCTCTTTGCGCCCTTCCCCGGGCTCAGGCCCCTCGTGCAAAACGCCGTATATCTCAGAGGACGATTGAGCAGGGGAAGGAGCTCCCCCTGCTCTGTCATCGCCCTCCGCCTTCCTTTTATCCTTCTTTTTCTGCTTTCTGTCCTTTTTGTTCCGAAGCTCCTCCGAACGGATTATGATCTTCTGGTTGACCTTCTGCCGGATCCTGGCCGTATCGACCGGGTCCGTGGCTGACGCGACCTCCTCAAGCTTTTTGCTGACCTCTCCGGCCGCGCCCTGTTCCCTTCTGGCCGCCTCGATAAAAAGATTTTCATCCTGCAGAAGAGTGGAATCTATTATGCTTTTTTCGATCTCCTCGGTATTAATGGTCCAGGTACCCGTTTCAACGGCATGATCCCACTCATAATTGTCATTATCGTTATTATTCCCCATCCTCGACCCCTCCGCGCCTGCGCCGATCCGTTCAGCCTGCTGAACGGATCATTTCCTTGCCTGCGCTTTATCAAAGACCGTTTGCCACCTCTGTCAGGTATACCCCGTAGGATGTCTTAAGCAGCGGCTCCGCAAGCCTCAAAAGCTGCTCTCTGTCGATGAAGCCGCTCCTGAAGGCTATCTCCTCGATGCATGAAACATACAGTCCCTGCCTTCTCTGCATCGCGCTCACGAAATCAGAGGCCTCCAACAGAGTATCATGACTTCCGGTATCCAGCCATGCAAAGCCCCTCCCCAGAGTCTCTACATGCAGATCTCCTCTCTCAAGATAGGCGTTGTTCACACTTGTGATCTCGATCTCGCCCCTTGCAGAGGGCTTTACGCTCTTTGCGATCCCGATCACGTCATTATCATAGAAATAAAGCCCGGGAACGGCATAATTAGACTTCGGGACCTCCGGCTTTTCCTCTATCGATACCGCCATCCCGTTCTCATCAAACTCAACGACCCCGTATTCACGCGGGTCCCTTACATAATATCCGAAGATCGTCGCTCCCGTCTTCCTTGCGGCAACGCTCTTTAAAAGCTTCGA